>JBGAIO010000038.1:1407-25174 GCA_044225415.1 Burkholderiaceae bacterium
GCTGCTGCTGGCCGCGTTCGTCGCTGCTTTCATTGCGGCGTGGCGACTGGCAGCCGTCGATCCCGCGCGCCTGCTGACCGGACTGCCGAAGCTCGGCCACTGGCTCGCGCAGGCGTGGCCGCCGACGCTGCACGAACTGCCGATCTTCGGTCTGCGCATGGCGGAGACGGTGGCGATCGCGTTCCTCGGCACGCTGTTCGCGGTCGGTGCCGCGGTGCCGACCTCATTCTTCGCCGCGCGCGGCATCGCCCCGTTGCCGTGGCTGCGCGTGCCGCTGCGCTGGATGCTGAACGCGTTCCGCGGCACCGATGCCTTCATCTTCGCGCTGGTGCTGGTCGCGGCGGTGGGACTCGGGCCTTTCGCCGGCATGCTCGGCGTCGCGCTGCATACGTGGGGCAGCGCGGCAAAGCTCTTCACCGAGCAGATCGAGACGATGCCGCTGCAGACCACCGAGGCGCTCGAAGTCGCCGGTGCGGGGCGGCTGGTGGCGTTCCGTTACGCGCTGCTGCCGGAACTCGCACCGGCGTGGTCGTCGCAGGCCCTGTACCTGTTCGAATTCAATGTGCGCGCATCGACCGTGCTCGGCGTGGTCGGCGCCGGCGGCATCGGGCAGGAACTGAAGTCGAGCGTGGACCTGCTCGACTTCGCGCGACTGGCGACGATCCTCGCGGTGATCCTCGTGACGGTCACCGTGATCGATACGGCCTCGGCATGGCTGCGACGGCGCCTGTCGTGATCGCGGCTGCCGAGCGTCCGGCAACGCTCGAACTGCGCGACGTGACGCGGCTGTACCGCAACGGGCGCGGCGTGCGCAATGTCGACCTGACGGTGCGGGCGGGGGAACTCGTTGCATTGGTCGGGCCGAGCGGTGCCGGCAAGACCACGCTGCTGCGGCTGCTGTGCGGACTGGAACGCGCCGATGACGGACAGGTGCTGCGGGCCGGCGCGCCGTTCTTCCACACGCAGCGCGGTGACGCGCGCGTGGCGATGATCTTCCAGCAGACGCGGCTGGTGGGACGCGTCGACGCGCTGCATAACGTACTGGCGGGCCGGCTGGGACAGGTGCCGCGCTGGCGCGGACTGCTGCGCCGGTTCGACGACGCCGACTGGAACGACGCCTTCGCGGCGCTCGATGACGTGGGCCTCGCAGGGCACGCGGCCGACCGCACCGATCGCCTGTCGGGCGGCGAGCAGCAGCGCCTGATGATCGCCCGCGCCATCGTGCAGCGTCCGCTGGCACTACTGGCCGACGAGCCCGTGGCGAGCCTCGACCCGGCCAATGCGCAGCAGGTGATGCAGTTGCTGCGCGACTGCGCCGCGCGCGGCATGGCCGTCATTGCCAGCCTGCATCAGCCGCAACTGGCCGCGCAGTACGCGACGCGCACCCTAGAAATGCACACAGGCCGGCTGCAGCACTGACTGCAGCCGGCCCGTGGGGTGCAGTGCGTGCGGCGTCAGCGCACCCGGCGGCGCCGGAACAGGTTGACGATCGCGAGCAGGATGATCGCCCCGACCAGCGACACCAGGATCGAACCGATCGAGATGCCCTGGTTGATCGTGGCAACACCCACCAGCGGCGAAATCAGCCAGCCGGCGATCAGCGCGCCGACGATGCCGACGACGATGTTCAGAAGAATGCCCTGCTGCGCGTCGGTGCGCATGATCAGGCTCGCGATCCAGCCCACGAGGCCGCCGACGATCAACCAGATGATGATGCCCATGAATCCTCCTGAGATGTGTTGAGTTGTTGTGGCAACCGGCCAGACCCTGGCAACGCGCATGCCCACAGACTGTCAACGCGATGAGGAGTCACGCGTGCCGCCCATCGCGTGAGCAGGCCCTTGTGGCCTCATGCGCGAACCGGTCATTCCACCGCCTGACCGGTCGGTGGAGTGTAGACCGGCACTTCGGGCGTGCCCGGTGCCGGCGGGTCGATCACGGGTGGCGGCTGGGGTTCGGGCTTCGGGCCGGGAACGGGCGCCGGCGCGGGGCCTGGCGACGGCACGCCGGCGGGTCCGTTGGGGTTCGGCACATGGGCGCGCAGCCGTACTGAAGCGCTGGATTTCACTCGATTCTCCATTCAGGCGATTGCGTCTTCCAGCAAGCCGCAAGCCCGTGTACGCCACACCGGCACGTGGCTTGCCGCCTCTTCCGCATGGGTGCAACTGCTCCTCGCGCATCGCATCGCGCCTCCGTCCGCGTTGTCGTGATCGGCGCGCTGATGCTGATCGCAGCAGCGATGCTGTTCATCGCCATGTTCGACTGGAGCGCACTGCGCGCCCCGATCGAACGCCGGGTGAGCGCTGCCACCAGACAGCCTGTCAGCATCGGCGCGCTCGACGTGGGCTGGCAGGGCGGGCCGCGCCTGCTCGCCACCGACGTGATGGTCGGCGGCGACGGGACGAAGTCGCCGCCGCTGCTGAAGGCGCGTGAACTGTCGGTGATCCTATCGCCGTGGCGGCTGCTGGTCGCGAAGCTGCACTTCGACGAGGTCGGCATGCGTGGCGCGCGCATCCATCTGCTGCGCGATCGCGCAGGCCGGGTCAACTGGGAGCGTCCGGACCGACAGCGGACGGCGGCAGCCGACGAGGGCGGCGTGCCGACGTGGCGGACGCTCGGCATCGAGCGGCTCGTACTCGACGACGTCGCGCTGACCTGGCGCGATGAAATGCAGGATGCGGAAGCGACCGTCCACGTGACCACGATCGACTCCGGTGCGACGCCGCAGCGCGGACCGGAGTCGGCGCCGGCGACCCCCTGGCAGACCCGCTACACATTGCGCGGTCGCTATCGGGCGACGCCGTTCTCGGGCGAGGTCTACACCGGCGCGCTACTCGCACTGCGCGATCCCGCTGGCGCGCCGTTCCCCATCAAGGGCAATGTCGAAATCGCCCGGACACGGCTGCAGGCCGAAGGCGGCATCAGCCGTCCGCTCGACGATGCGAAGTTCGACGTGCGCATGTCGGTGTCGGGGCCGTCACTGGCGACGTGGTACCCGACCGTGCCGGTGGTGCTGCCCGCCACGCCGCCGTATCGGCTCGACGGGCGGGTGCGGCTGGAAAGTGGCGTGTACAGCGTCGAACACCTGACCGGCCGCATCGGCACCACCGACATCGCTGGACAGATGACCTTCGATGCGCGCCCGGCCACACCGCGGCTGACCGGAAAGCTGACGAGCCAGAATATCGCGCTGTCGGACCTCGGCCGGACGATCGGCATCGGCGACGACACGGCACCACCGACGTCGCGACTGATCCCCGACATGCCTTTCGACCTGCCGAGAATGCAGGCGATGAACGCCGACGTCTCGCTCGACGCGCGGCAGGTGATCGTGCACGGCCGGTTGCCGTTCCAGGGATTCTCGACGCACGTCGTCCTCACCGATGGCGTATTGAAGCTGAGTCCGCTGAACTTCGGATTTGCCGGCGGACAGATCGTCTCCACCATCGTGCTCGATGCGCGCCAGCGGCCGATCCAGGCCGACGCCGCTATCGATGCGCGCCGTGTCGACATCGCGCAGATCATTCCTGCCGCGGACGGCGGGCGCGTCAGCGCCGGTCCGATGGGCGCGCAGCTGCGACTCAAAGGACGTGGCCAGTCGATCGCCCAGCTGCTCGGCAACGCAGAGGGCGGCCTGGCCGCCGCGATGTCCGGTGGACAGATCTCGCGCGCGGCCGTCGCCGCGGCCAGCCTCGACGGTGGCAAGCTGTTGCCGATCCTGCTGACCGGCGACAGGCCGGTGGAAGTGCGGTGCATCGCGGCACTGATGGACGTGAAGCAGGGCGTGGCGCGGACCGAACTGATGATCGGCGACTTCACCACCGCCCGCGTCGATGGTGGCGGCACGGTCGATCTCGGCGGAGAGCGCCTCGATCTCGAAGTCCGCGTGCTGCCGAAGCAGCCGAGCGTGCTGTCGCTGCGCGCGCCGCTGCACGTCACGGGCACCTTCAAGGATCCGGAGGTGGCCGTTGGCGCGGAAGCCTATGTGCGTGGCGGTGCCGCCGTTGCGCTGGGCTTCGTCAATCCGCTGGCTGCCCTGCTGCCACTGATCGAGACAGGGCCGGGCAGGGACGCGAACTGTGGCGACGTCCTCGCCGCCTCTGACGCGGCGGTGAAGCAGGCGGAAACGACATCCAGGAGCGCGCCCGCGGTCGCGGCGAAGGCGCCCGGCGTCGCCGCGCGCACGGCGTCTCCGGTCAAGACGCCGCAGAAGTAGGCCGACGCCGGTCGCTCCGCCACGGAGCCTCAGGCGTGAAGCACTTCGTCGGTCTGCGCATCGTCGGCTTCGACGTCGCTGGCGGAGGTGGCAGCGGCGGCCGTAGCCGCACTGCGCCGGGTCTCCGGCACGGGTCTTTCAGCCCCCGCGCGCGGTCCGCGGCGCCTCGACTCGTAGGACGGCAGCTTCATCATCTGCCGGTACTTGGTCACGGTACGGCGTGCGACCTGCAGACCCTGCCGCGACAGCAGCCGCGCGATCGTCGCGTCCGACAGCGGCTTCGCGGGGTTCTCCTCGTCGATCATCTCCTTGATCGCACCGCGGATCGACGTCGTCGACGCATTGCCGCCGCTGCTGGTGGGCAGCGCGCGCGAGAAGAAGTACTTGAGCTCGAACACGCCGAGGGGTGTGGCCATGTACTTGTTGTTGGTCACCCGCGAGACGGTGGATTCGTGCAGGCCGAGTTCGTCGGCGATCTCCTTCAGGCCGAGCGGCTTCATCGCGAGCTCGCCGTAGTCCAGGAAGTAGCGCTGTCGCTTCGCGATCGCCTGCGCGACGCGCACGATCGTCGAGAAGCGCTGCTCGACGTTGCGCACGGTCCAGCGCGCTTCCTGCAACTGCGCAGCGAGGTCCGCATGGCTGGAGTCGCGATGACTGCGGAACAGGTCGGCATAGATGCGATTCAGCCGGACGCGCGGCACGACGTCCGGGTTCAGCGCGACGAGCCATTCGTCGCGCACCTTGCGCGCAACGACGTCGGGCGTGATGAAGCGGGTGTCGGCTGCGCCGTAGCGCCAGCCGGGGCGCGGCTGCAGGCGCCGGATGGCCTCGATCGCGCGCTCCACGGCCGGCACGCTCGCGCCGACGATGCGCGCGACGCCGGGCAGGTCGCTGAGTGCGACGCGGGGCAAGGCCTCCTGCACGATGCGCTCCGCCAGACAATGCAGCGCGCAGTCCTGCGCCTGATACTCCGCCTCCCTGTGCTGCGTCTTCAACTGCAGCAGCAGACATTCGCGCAGGTCGCGCGCGCCGATGCCCGGCTCCAGCGACTGCACCAGACGCAGTGCAACCGTCATCTCGTCGTCGTCGGGCGCGGGCTCGACACCGGCCAGCGCCTTGAGTTCTTCCATATCGACGCGCAGGTAACCGTCGTCATCCAGTGCTTCGATGATCGTGTCCATCAGTGCGTGATCGCGCTCGGACGCCGTCAACAGCCGGGCCTGGCCACGCAGATGGTCGCGCAGGGAGTCTTCGGCTGCGGCCAGGCTCAGTGCGTCGAACTCGCCGTCGCTCGAGGCGCGCGACGGGCTCGAACTGCCATGGTGCTGACTCCACAGACTGCTTTCCCATTCGCCTGCGCTCGCAGGCTCGCCGGGAATCTCCGCCGGTGCAGGCTCGGTCAGCGTGGTCAGCAGCTGTTCGTCGCGCGGGTCGACGGCGACTTCGCCCGCATCCTGATCAGGCTCGTCGGGCTCGAGGAAGGGATTCGCGCTCATGGCGCGATCGACTTCGAGTGCGAAGTCCAGAGACGAAAGCTGCAGCAGACGTACGGCCTGCTGCAGACGCGGCGTCATGGTCTGATGCTGACGGTGTTCCTGGCGCAATCCGTTGTGGACACTGTTGGCCATGCTTCCCTCCTGTGTTGCAAAGGAGGGGCTGCAACATCCGTGCCCGATAGTCCGCCTCGCAGGAAGGGACTTGCTCAGCCCTTCGTATCCGACCTGTTGTCGATGATCTCTGCAGCGCGGTTCCGGCAATCGGTGTCTTCGAGCCCGCGTTGCAGATCTGTCGCGGCCTGCTGGATGACACGGCGCTGTTCGCCGTGCTGCGCCTCGGCCGACTCGTCGCGTTCATTGGGCTGCTGCAGCGCCGACTGCCCGTCCGTCGCGCGCGTCTGCTTCGTTCCCTGGCGCGTGCCGCCGCGGCGGCGGGAGGCGAGCAATGGCCAGCGTAGGCGTGGGGGCATGCGGTCTCTCCGGCAACTGTTGCAGCAACGGCTGAGCATTTTGCGTGCCGGTCGGGCCGGCGCGCAGCGCCGGGGGTGCGGGTTCTCCGCTTGCCCATGCCGGCAGCACCGGATGGCCGAGGACACTCGACGACATGCGCGCGACCCGCATACCGACATCGGATATTCACAACGGCAACGATCGTGTCGATGATCCACTGGCGCGCTATCGACGGCGCGTGAAGCGTGCGTTCCGCGAGCGGCGTGCATCGACAGGCACGGACGTTGCCAACTCCTGCGGCACCGAGGAGAACGATGCGCCGAAGGCGGCCGGCTCCTTGCCGAAGAACCCACAAGGAGAAGACGCATGAAGACCCTCATCACCGCCACCATCATCAGCTGCAGCGCGCTGTTTGCCGCCGGCTGCTCCGTCACCAGCGGCCAGAGTTCGGTCGGCGAGTACGTCGACGATTCGACGATCACTGCCAAGGTGAAGTCGAGCCTGGCCGAAGATCCCGCCGTATCCGCCTCTCGCATCCAGGTCGAGACGCTGCAGGGCACCGTGCAGCTCAGCGGCTTCGCCACCAGCGAGACCGAGCGCCAGCGCGCCGCGCAGCTCGCGTCGAAGGTGGCCGGGGTCAAGCAGGTGCAGAACGCAGTGGTCGTGCGCGCGCCTCAGTGATCGCACGCCGCATGACTGGCAAGGCGATGCCGCCGACGTCACCGGCCATCGGCCGGGCGCAACGCATGCGCGAGTGCCGTGAGCACCCGGGCCTGCCGCCGCGCAGTTCCGATCCGCATCCGCGCTCGGTTGCGCGGGTGGACGCATCGGCGGCATCGCTGCGCTGATCGCCGCATCGAACTCCGATCCTGCACTCACTGCATCCGGACATCGATGCCAGGCCTCGCAGACCTCCATGCCCCGGTCGACCTCGGTCGCCGTGAGAGCGGCTGGCTGCAGCGGTGGTGGCAGCGGTTCGGCCCGGAGCCGGTCGCGCCGGTCCAGCCGCCGGTGCCGGTGCGCGTGCGCGGCGAGGCGGAGCGTCGTCACACGCGGGTGCTGCGCAAGGCGATGCGTTGTGCTCCGGTGGCGGGCAATCGCCTCGAACTGCTGATCGACGGGCCGGCAACGCACACGGCGATGTTCGATGCCATCGGGTCGGCGCGCGATCACATCAACATCGAGAGCTACATCCTCGAGCATTCGGGTCCCGGATTGGCGCTGCAGGAACTGCTGCTGCGCAAGCGCGCCGAAGGCGTGCGCATCAACGTGATCTATGACTCCTTCGGCAGCTGGTCGACATCGTCGCGCTACTTCGAGTCGCTGCGCGCAGCCGGCGTGCAGCTGCTCGAGTTCAATCCGATCAATGTGCTGCGGCATCCGATCCGCGCGACGCTGCATCTGCGCGATCACCGCAAGATCCTGGTGGTCGACGGGCGCGTCGCCTTCATCGGCGGCGTGAACATCAGCAGCGTGTATTCATCGGCGGGACGGCGCAGGCAGGCCGACGCGAAGGCGAGCGAGCTGCACTGGCGCGACACGCACATGCGCGTCGAAGGTCCGGTCGTGGCCACGCTGCAGCCCCTGTTCCTCGAACACTGGCGGTCGCGCTCGGGGTCTGCCGCGCAGGCGGCCGGGTACTTCCCGGCGCTCGCCGCCGCCGGCGAACAGCTGGCCGTCGTCGCGGCCTGCGCCGCCGGCCGGTGCCGCAACCCCATCTATCGTTCGTTGCTCAGCGCCATTCGCGCCGCACGCAGCAGCGTCCATGTGACCGCCGCGTACTTCGTGCCGACGCGCCGGCTGATGAACTCGCTGATCGCGGCCGCCGAGCGCGGCGTCGACGTGCGGCTGGCGCTGCCGGGACGCAGCGATGCCTGGGCGCCGCTGGCTGCAGGGCGCGCGCGCTACGGCCGCCTGCTGAAGGCAGGCGCGCGTGTCTACGAGCGGCACGATGCGATCCTGCATTCCAAGACCGTGGTCGTCGACGGCATCTGGGCCACGATCGGCTCCTGCAACATGGACTGGCGCAGCTTCCTGCACAACGCAGAGGCGAATCTCGTCGTCATCGACGCGCAGGCCGCTGAACAGCTCGAACAGGTGTTCCACGAAGACATCGCCGCCAGCCGTGAGCTGACGCTCGACGACTGGTCGCGCCGTTCCTGGACGGCGCGCGCGGCCGAACATCTCGCGCTGCGCATGGAGTTCCTGCTGTAGGGCACCGCCGATGCGCATCGCCTACGTCACGGAGACCTGGCCGCCGGAACTGAACGGCGTGGCGGCGACTGCGTCGCGCACGGTGTCGTGGCTGCGCAGCCGCGGCCATCAGGTGGAGGTCGTGCGTCCGCGGCAGCGCGACGAGCGGAGCGGCGCGGTGGGCCATGCCGAAGCCTGCGCCGACGCCTACGCCAATGACGAGCTGCGTGTGCCGGGCATGGCGCTGCCGATGTATCCGGACCTGCGCATCGGCGCGCCGCTGATCGGAAGGTTGCAGCGACGCTGGCGGTCGACCGCGCCGGACCTCGTGCATGTGGCCACCGAAGGACCGCTGGGCTGGGCCGCGTGCCGTGCAGCCCGCAGGCTGGACCTGCCGCTCACGTCCGACCTGTGGACCCACTTCGACCTGTACAGCCGCTACTACGGCTGGGGCGCCTTCCGCCCGGTCGTCGCCGGCTACATGCGGGCCTTCCACAACGCGACGGACCGAACGTTCGTCCCGACGCAGGCGCTGGCCACCGATTTGCATGACCGCGGCTTCGACGGCCTCGGCGTGGTCGGCCGCGGCGTCGATGCGCAGCGCTTCGATCCATCGTTGCGCAGTGACCTGCTGCGCACGGCATGGGGCGCGCGCCACGCTGATCCGGTGCTGCTCCACGTGGGACGCCTCGCGGCCGAGAAGAACCTGCCGCTCGTGCTGCGGACCTTTGTCGCCGTGCGCGCCGTGCAGCCGCGCGCACGGCTCGTCATCGTCGGCGACGGCCCGCTGCGCGACGAGCTGAAGCGCGAGGCCGGACCCGGCGTGCATTTCACCGGCGCGCAGTCGGGTGGCGCGCTCGCTGCGCACTACGCATCCGCCGACATCCTGCTGGTACCGAGCGTGACCGAGACCTTCGGCAACGTCACGCTCGAAGGGCTGGCATCGGGACTGGCGGTGATTGCATACGACATGGCGGCCGCGGCGGTGCACATCCGGCACGGCAGCAACGGCCTGCTGGCGCCGGCCGGTGACGAAACCGAATTCATCCGCCTCGCCTCGCAGGCCGCGGCCGCCGGACCTGCGCTGCTGCCGCTGCGCGTGGCTGCGCGCCTGACGGCCGAGCGCGTGTCGTGGGACGCGATCCTGGCGTGTTTCGAGCGCGAGCTGATGCAGGTCGCCACGCGCCAGCGCAGCGTGGTGCCCGTCCATGCCGCCTAGCGCGCACGTCGAAGAGTGGGCCGCGCGCGACCGGCGCTGGGCGGAGCAGCTGCACGGCTGGTCGCAGCGCAGGTTGCTGCTGCCGGTCCTCAACGCGGCCAGCCGGCTCGGCGACGGCTTCCTCTGGTACGGCGTGATCATCGCGCTCGCGATCGCCGGTGGCGCATGGACGCGACATCGCGGCGCACATGCTGCTGGCCGCGCTGCTCAACCTGTCGCTCTACCTGTGGCTGAAGCAGCGCATCGGACGCAGTCGTCCATATGTCGACTGTCCAGGCATCCGGCTCGGCGCAAGGGTGCTCGACCAGTTCAGCTTCCCTTCGGGACACACGCTGCACGCCACGACCTTCAGCATTCTTCTGATCAGCGCGTATCCGGAGGCGGCGGCGGCATTGGTGCCGCTCGCTCTGCTGATCGCGTGGTCGCGCGTCGCGCTGGGACTGCACTATCCGAGCGACGTCGCCGCCGGCGCCCTGATCGGCGCGCTGACCGGCGGCGTACTGCTGGCGTTGTACTGAGCCGGGCGGGCCATGCGCAACGCGGACGGCGTTGCGCCGGCGAGTCTGCGGTCAGGCTGCCATCGATGGGTCGCGTCGCCTGACAGCAGCGTCGATCCATTGGGGTGGTTGCGTCGGATCGAAATCGACCCAGTCCCCGTCACGCCACTCGCCATCAGCCTGTTCGAGATCGTGCGCGCCCATGCTTCGCAGCGTGGCCACGACGGCGTCGCGCGACGCAGGCGCGTCGCCGACGTTGACTGCGATCATCATGCCGCCACGGCGCATGTCGCGCGCCTGTTCGCCGGGTCGCGGACTGTCGGTCTCGAGCCTCTCGTCGTCCGCGTCGCGCGTGCCGTTGACCGCACCCACCAGCCCCCGACGTGCGCGCCGACGCCGGTCAGGCCGGCAATGGCAGCTGGCGCAATGACGGGGATGGCCGCACTGACCACGGCGCCGACGGCCGCACCGACCGCGGCCCCCGCTGCTGCGCCCGCAGCCTGCGTGCCCGCGGCCCCGTCCGCGCCTGGGTCGGCCTGCATATCGCCGCCGATGGGTGTGAGGTCGTGCTGTCCCGGCGGGTTCAGGTAGAACAACTGCATCTGGCTGCGCGGGACGCCTTGCGCGCCCAGTGCATCGGCAATGGCCTGTCCGGATGCCTGCGTGTGGGTCTTCGCCGCAATGATCAAGGACATGATGGCTCCTCTAAAAAAAGCCGGCCCCGCCGAGACGGGGCCGGGTAATCGAAGCCGGCATCATGGGGAGGGAAGAGGGGAAACCGGCGCCGAGCAACCCGTTCCAGCGGTGAGGTTGCACCCAATATTCAGCAAGCCGCGTGCCTCGGATCACGCCGATGCAGGCGAGCCCACCGCGGCGTCGGCGGCCCGCTCGACAGTCGAGGCGCCCAGGCAGCGTTCGGCGGCGATCGCCTTGGTGATCGGTGTGCGGTGGCGCAGCAGTTCGACGAGGCGGCGCTGCCAGGCGCCTCGCAATGCCGGGTAGTCGGCATCGTGCGGATGCAGGGACAGGCGCAGCACGCGGTCCATGCAGCCACGTCGTGCGGTCGCGGCCCACGCGCGCGCAGCCGCCCGCCGTAACTCCGAACGCGTGCTGAAGGTCAGGCAGGGCGCGCGCACCGACATGCGCGGCTGCATCAGGTGCAGCCGATCGAAGGTGGTGAAATAGATCAGCCGGCCGCACGCCTGCAACGCACGCCAGGCGCCCTCGCTCACCAGCCACGCCGGCGGCACGAACCCGTGCAACGCCCAGCCTTCGGCATCGAACCAGCGCATTCCGAGCAGCAGCCGCTCTGCGGCTTCTGCCTCTGCGAGCGCGCAGAACTCGCCCTCGCCCGCGGTGTAGACACGTCGTTTCAACCAGTCGGCGGGCGACGCCGGCGTGCCGCAGTCGCGGTGGTAGTAGCCGTGCAGCGCGAGTTCGTGACCGCGTGCGGCCAGCCGCGACATCCGGCCGCAGAATGCGCGATCGAATACGGCGGGCCGCCCGTGATGCACGGGCACGACCAGCAGCGTCAGCGGGATGTCGGCCACTTCGCGCACGGCATCCAGCACGCGCTGGCAGGCCTCCCAGGTCGGCGGTGCGACGTCGTGGACAGACACGCACAGCCAGCGCGCATCTGCAGCTTCGTCGTCGCGCAGCGGCGTCATCGTCAGACGCCCGGCGCGAGAGCGGTGCAATTGCACAGCGCGTCGTAACGCTCGAACTGCTGCGCGAACAGCCGCCGGTGATCGAAATCCCCGGCGCGCCGGCGCGCGGCGGCCCGCAGCTTCGCCGATGTCGCGTCGCTGCAGCGCGCGCACGCCGTCGGCCAGCACGGCGGCTGTCGCGTGCGGCACCCGAGCGCCGTCGCCGTCCGCGAGATCCGCGAGGCCCCCGCGGGGGCCGGCATCACCACCGGCGTGCCGCAGGCCAGAGCCTCGAGGGGCGCGAGTCCGAAGGTCTCGCTGTCGCCCGCGTGAACGAATACGTCGGCGCTCGCCAGGGCCCGTGCGACGGCGCATCGACGCTGTCCGCATACGGCAGCACGCGCACGCGATTTCCGCGCGGCGGACGCGGTCCGCCGCCGAGGGCCAGCAGCACGTACCCGTCGCCGAGCCGCCCGACCATCGCGCACAGCTCGTCGAGGTTCTTCTCGGCGGCGAAGCGTCCGGCATACAGCAGCACGGTCGTGTCGTCATCGATGCCGAGCGTACGACGCCACACCGGATCGCGGCGCGAAGGATGAAAGCGCGCGAGGTCGACGCCCAGCGGCTGGAGCGCGACGTTGTCGTCCCGAGCGCGCGCATCTCGGCCTGCATCCAGCGGCTGGCGACCAGCACGAGATCGAAGTCGCGGAACAGACGGCGCAGATAGCGTTGCGCCGTCCGCGCGCCGAGGCCGCCGAACCAGCGTCGCGCCTCATTCGTCAGATGGCCGTGGGCGAAGGCCACCGCCGGCACGCCGCACCGCTGTGCGGCGTCCAGCGCGGCCCACGCAAGCACGAACGGATCTCCGCTTTCGATCAGGTCTGGGCCGGTCTCCGCCAGCGTGCGCGCCGCAGCGCACGGTCGAGCGGAAAGCGATAGCCGCCGCTGGCGGGCAAGGCACGCCCCCGCCGATCCGCGCAGCCTGCATTGCCGGCCGCCGCCGGCACGACCCAGGAATGCCGCCACCGCTGCGAATGTTCGTTCATCCACGTCCGCTTGGCGCGCAGGTAGCGCGACACACCGCCGCCGAGCGGGCTCCAGTACATCGTCGTATCGACGAGATGACGTGCCGGCGGCAGGCGTGGATCGCGCATCGACACGGCGGCGCAAGCCGCATGCCCGCACGCCGGGGTCGGTCATCAATGCAGCGTTTCGAAGCTCAGGCGGAAGTGAGTGTGGCCAGCGCTCCGGAACACGTCGAATCTGCTGCCGGTGCCGTGCGCGATGGCGCTGGCGATGCGCAGATCGAGCAACTGCGAGTCCTCAAAACCATCGCGCTGGGCGACGCCGTTGAGCTCGAAGCGCAGGTGGCCATTGTGGCGCTGCAGGCCGGGCCGCAGCACCGACTGGTGAGGCGCACGCCGCACGGCGAGCAGCAGCAGGCGATACAGCAGGCGCTCGACATGCAGCACGTCCGCGCGGATGCGAGCGCCTGGCGCGCTGTCGTCGACGTCGACGCTGACCTCGTGCAGCGCAAGTGCCGGGGCCAGGCGGGCGACCGCGCGCACGAGCAGGTCGGAGGCCACGCAGTCGGACGGCGTCATCATCAAGGTGTCGAGCAGCACCGCGGCATCGCTGGTGAACTCCTGCAGCAGCTCCGTCTGTTCGCGGACGTTGCGCGCCATGACCTCCACGCCGTGCTGCGTGCGAGCTGCATCGCCGGCCGCACGTCCGAGCAGGTGCGTCCAGCCGGCGAGGGTGTTCAGGGGCGTGCGCAGATCGTGATTGAAGCGACGCACCAGGCTCATCATCAGCGGCAGACGTTCGGCCCGCGGCAGCTGCTGCCACCAGGCGGTGCCGCAGTCGTCGGCGCGCGCAGAGTCGCTCTCGGTGCTGTCGTTCCGTGAATGCACTGTGTTCATCGGTCAGCCGCGCGCGGCGGGAGCAGGCGCCCGATCATGCCGGGAACGGCGGTTGCCGTCATGTTGATGCACATCCGACCCCCTATCAAACTGCATAGCCGCCCGGAGATGGACAAGGCCTTCCACCCCGATGGCAAGGCGGACTGATCGCATGTCGATCCGCGCGATCGCCGCGGCACGACGCCGCCCGATGGCCCGCAGCAGGCGCGCGTGCGCTGATTCATCCGCAAGCCCGCCGCCGCGAACACCAGGCCGTGTGACGTCGCCCGATGGACCCGCGCGTGGACATTGCTTCGGCGGACGGGACGCGCGCCCGACGACGCGACCACCGGCAGCGACCGCGACACGCTCAAGCCCGGCGCGGCCGGGCAGATGGAGCCGCATCGCACCTTCTGACGCCCGACGCTATCCGCGCGGACGATCTGCTGCGCCGAACTCCGTCGACTCGCGTCCCGGGTGACCCCCTTCGCGCGGGGACCATGGGGGCTCGTCCGTCGGCGACGCACGATTCGTCATGACCGTTTGGGCGCCGAACTGGACTGTGATCGTCGGCATTGATCTGCGCGGATGCCGGCCGCTGCGCCGAAAGCCAGCGCAGCGCTGTATAGCCTGCGGCCGAAGCCGCCAGCACCTTTGTCAACGTGAGTATCGACAATGGCATGACAGTTCTCAGCGCGTCGTGATGCGGCCGATCAGCCAGCCCAGCAGCAGCGCGGTGCCGACGATGGCGAGCGGATGAGTACGCACCTGGTCGGTGACGGTGTTGCGCAGCACGTCCTTCTGCCGCACGAACTCGTCGACGCCCGCGCCGATCAGGTCCGTTGCGCGCTCGGCCGTGCCGCGCACCGTGTCGATCACGGGACTGGCGCGGTCGACGACCCGGTCGACCACGCGGTGTGCGGACTGGGCCATGCGATCGACCGGCCACTGTACGATCGGTAGTCTCTGCAATCCGGTTATGCATTTTCTTCTCCATCTGCGGCAGCCTGGCGGCACTGGCGGAGTTACCTGAGCCGACGTGGACGCACGGCCGCGAGACGTGCGCACTATGGAGGAACAAGGGGAACTACAGGCCGGTGCCCAGTGATCGCGTTGCCTTGGCACAGCCTTCATCCTGCTGTCGCATCCGGCTTCGCGCCGCGAACGTCGAACCAGGGAGCGAACATGTCGAACGATGTCACCCTGTCGAACGAGAAGACTTCCCCAGTGAACTCCCCGCCGCAGCAGCACCGCCGCATCCGCTCGCCGAGCCGCCGCCCGCCTGGTTCACTTCGTCATCGCCAGCCATCGTGGCTGCTGGGTGGTCGCGTGCGAAGGCAAGCTGATCGCCGGTGCCGTGCTGAGTTCGCTGCCGGCCGCCGCCGCGTATGCCGGCGAGATCGCCCAGGCCTCGGGTTGGTCGAAGGTGCTGCTCAGCGTGGCGAGCAGCGGACGACTCACCTAGCGCTGTTCACCGCGCTGTCCTGCTTGCGACGCCGGAGGGCGCCGCAGCGCGCCACGCCGAATCTGCGCCAGCGCGGCGCCGGCTCCGCCGCGTCGATCTTGCACTTCAGTACATCCTTCATGTAACGCAGGGCCGAGTAGTGCGCCTCTTCAGAGTGGCTGGCCATGCGGTCCTGGGGGCCCACACCGAATAGCCGCGCTCATAGGCATCCATCGCGCTGGACAGCACGCCACCGTCGCTCGTGATGCCGGCGAGCACGATCGCGTGCGTCGAAGCGCTGCAGCAGAAGCTGCAGCGGCGTCCTCGTGGAATGCGGAAGGGCCATGCTTGATCACGCAGAGATCATTGCCGCGCGGCGCGAGCAGATCGGCGATGGCAGCGCACGCCGCCGCCGCGTTGCCCGGCATCTACGAAACCTGGTCGCTGAAGTCGAACGCCACAGTCCGCCGTTGTCGATGGCATAGATGCAGGGCACGCCCATCGAGGCCAGGCGCGACTTCAGGCGCGCGGTCACGTGGGCCGCGGCCAGTGCGGAACGCGCCAGCGCGTTGGGTGTTCCTGTTCGGAGGATTGATCCAGTCGACCAGCAGCAGCCGTGGTGCCGGGTTCGGTCCCGGAATCCGTGAAACGCTGCCCGGGGTGCATGCGCGTACTCATTGCAGATCCTTCACCTCCTGCTCTGCCGATGGCAAGCATGCAGCGTGCGCACTCTGCTATCGTTTCTCTGGCACGCCCTCGGTCCGCAGGTCGCGTACAGGCGGGCTGTGCGATGGCTCGCGGCATCACCCAATTGATAACGACAGGATAACGATTGGGGCAGGGGTTGAATGGGGCACGCGCTGATCGTCGATGACGACGCCGACGCGGCTGGAGAATGCTCTTGCGGAACTGACCGTGAGTCACGGCTTCACCGCGGCTACAGCGCGCACGGTGCGCGACGCGCCATGATCGTCACCCATGCGCCGGATGTGGTCTTCCTCGACCTGGTGCTGCCCGACGGCAAGGGCACCGAACTGCTGGACGACAAGGGCGCCCCTCGCCAACACCGAGGTCATTCTCGTCACCGGCCACGCCAGCCTCGAGACGTCCATCGAGGCCCTGCGGCTCGGTGCCGCCGACTACCTGATCAAGCCCGTCACGCCCGCGCAGGTCGCCAGCATCCTGAGCCGCGTGATGAAGCCGTCGGCGCTGCATGCGGAAGTGAGCACGCTGCAGGCAGAGATGTCGCGTTCGGGACGCTTCGGTGAACTGTGGGGTCGGTCCGAGGCGATGCAGGCGGTCTACGAGCAGGTGTCGCGTGTCGCCGGCACCGCGGTCACCGTACTGATCCAGGGCGAAAGCGGCACCGGCAAGGAGCTGGTTGCGCAAAGCATCCATCACCTGAGCCGACGCCGGAAAAATCCTTTTCTTGCGATCAACTGCGGCGCGATCTCGCCGCAGCTGATGGAAAGCGAGATCTTCGGGCACGAGAAGGGCAGCTTCACGGGCGCCAACCGGCAGCACCTGGGCTTCTTCGAACGCGCGCACGGCGGCACGCTGTTCCTCGACGAAATCACCGAGATGCCGATGGACCTGCAGGTGAAGCTGCTGCGGGTACTGGAGACGGGCACGTTCAACCGGGTCGGCTCGACTGAGGTGCAGGCCACCGACGTGCGCATCCTCGCGGCCACCAACCGGGTGCCCGAGCGCGCGGTCGCCGAAGGCAAGCTGCGCGAAGACCTCCTGTACCGGCTGAACGTGTTCCCGCTGCGGCTGCCGCCGCTGCGCGAGCGGCTGGAGGACGTGCCGCTGCTGGCCGATCACTTCCTGCAGAAGATCTGCGACGAGGAAGGGCAGCTCAAGCGCTTTTCGCCGGCCGCCTACTCGGCAATGGGCGCTACGAATGGCCGGGCAACGTGCGCGAGCTGCGCAATGCCGTGCAGCGCGCCTACGTGATGGCGCAGGACTCGGTGATCACCGAGCGCTGGATGGACCTGGGCGGCGGCGCCGCCACGAAGTCCACAGCCGTGCCGCAGCTGGTGTTCCCGATCGGCACGTCGCTCGCCGACGCGCAGCGCAAGCTGATCCTCGCGACGCTGGCGCATTTCGAAGGCCACAAGGAGCGCACGGCCGCCGCCCTCGGCGTCAGCCTGAAGACACTCTACAACCGGCTGAAGGAATACTCGGAGGACGTGCGCTCGTCCGAATGGTAGTGCCCCGCGATGCAGCGGGAATGCCGTTTGCAGCTTCCAGGGTCAAGCTCGACTTCCTGGAGGCGACCATGACCGACATCGATCCGCGCTCGCTGAGCACGCCCATCGTCTGCGATCTGCGCGCTCGCTGCGCGCGAGCATTGCCATCCCGCAGTCCAGTGCCTTCGGCGCGCTGGTGGCCGTGTTCGCCGAGCAGGGCGCGAGGAAGCGCGCACCACGGCCAGCAATGCGGCCACCACCATGCGCACCGAAACGAACCAGGCTGCGACCGACATCCGCAATGCCACCAACGATGCCGCGCTGACGGCGAAGGTCAAATCGGTTCTGCTGGCCGATGCGCAGGTCAAGGGTGCCGCCATCGATGTCGACTCGAGCAGCGGCCAAATGCGCTGAGCAGCAACGTGGGCAGCAACCGGTGAAGCTGCGTGCAGAGCAGCTGGCGCAGGGTGTTGACGGGGTAAGCGGCGTGCGGAACAACCTCGGTGCGCCCGGCGGTTGATGCAGGCCGACCCGATCCTGGGGAGAACAAGCAGTCACAGTCGCACGGCGCTGCGCACGATGCAGCGCCGCCGTCTTACATGACGACGAAGATGACCGCACGCGCGGCCGCCGTGTTGGCACAATGCACGCGCCATGCGTGACTCAGTTCCCATAGAACGGCAGGTTTCTGCGTGAGGGCGCAGTGGACCCTACACCGTCCAGGCGCAGCCCGCTTCTCCTGATCGGTGCTTTCCGGCACTGCCCGACCGCATCGGTCGGCTCGATGCGCGCGGGCTGCCGATGCCCGTGCAGTACGCGATCGCCGCTGGTCGTCGTCGTCATGGGCCTGGCGGTGCGCGAATCGCGAAGCGCTGGCTCCGGTGACCGCCAGCCGTTCCTGATCCTGTCCGGCATCCTGCTGGTGCTGGTGGTGACGGTCTGTCCGGGTCCGTTCGCCTTCGCGGCCTTCATCGGCGGACTCGGCGTCTGGTACATGTTCCTGCCGGCGCGCCTGAGCTTCGAGCTGGAAGGACCCACCAGCGCGATCGCAGTGGCGATCTACGCCTTCTGTGTGCTGTGCGCGGCCCTGGCCACGTCGGTGTCCACGCGCGGCCAGCGCCGGCAGCAGGATTTGCACCGGCTGGCGGCGCAGCAGCGCGAATCGCTGCGCGTGACGATGGAAAGCATCGGCGACGCAGTCGTCACCACCGACTACGAAGGCCGCATCGAGTACCTGAACGACGTGGCCGTGCAGCTCACCGGCTGGCCGCTCGCGGACGCCGTCGGCCGCACGCTCGACGACGTCTTCCACATCATCAGCGAAGAGACGCGGCACCGCCTGGAAAGCCCCGTCGGCAAGGTGCTGAAGTTCGGCCGCGCGGTGGGACTGGCCAACCACACGCTGCTGGTGGCACGCGACGGCAGCGAACGGCCGATCGACGACAGCGCTGCGCCGATGCGCGATGCGCGCAGGCGACATCGTCGGCGTGGTGCTGGTGTTCCGCGACGTGACTGCACGACGCCGCGCGGAAGTCGCGGCTTGCGCGCAGCGAACGCGAGCTTGCGGACTTCTTCGACAATGCCACCGTCGGCCTGCACTGGATCGACGCCGGCGGACGCATCCTGCGCGCGCCAACCGCGCGGAACTGGCGATGCTCGCTACTCCGCCGACGAGTACATCGGCCGGCACATCGCCGACTTTCCGCCGACCGGACGTGATCGAAGCCTGCTGCATCGCCTGCAGGCCGGCCAGGAAGTGCGCGACTTTCCTGCACGCATGCGGCGCAAGGACGGCCGGCTGATCGACGTGCTGGTGAGCTCGAATGCCTACACCGAGAAGGGCGAGTTCCTGCACACGCGCTGCTTCACCGTCGACGTCACCGACCGCAATCGCGCCGAGGAGGCGCTGCGCGCGAGCCGGCAGGCACTCGCGCGCAGCAGGAGCGCGTTTCCGCCGCATGGCCGATGCCAACCTGATCGGCGTGGGCTTCGGCGATGAACAAGGGAAGGTGAGCTACGTCAACGACGAGATGCTGCGCATGATGGGGCGCACGCGCGAGGACTTCGAAGCAGGCCTGGTCAACTGGCGGGACTCGATCGCGCCGGAGCACCAGGAAACCTTCCAGCGCACCATCCAGCGATTGCAGACGGAGGGGTCCGTCACGGGTTACGAGAAGGCCTTCCTGCGTCCCGACGGCGAGCGCGCACGTATTTCCTCGGCGCTGCCGCGCTGCTCGAGCGCGGCAGCCACTTCCACGTGCGCATCGCACTCGACCTGACTCAGCTGAAGAAAGCACAGCAGGAGCGCGAACGGCTGCTCGAGCAGTTGCGCGAGGCGGCGCGGCGCAAGGACGAGTTCCTCGCGGTGCTGGCGCATGAACTGCGCAACCCGCTGGCGCCGATCCGAAACACGCTCGAGGTGCTGAAGCGCGCGCCGTCCGACACGCAGCTGCTCGAACAGGCGCGCGAGATGATGGAGCGGCAGGTCACGCACATGGTCCGGCTGATCGACGATCTGCTCGACATCGGCCGCATCACGCACAACCGCATGGACCTGCGCCGCTCGCTCACCGAGCTGCAGGCCATCGTCACCCAGGCGGTGCACACCGTGCGGCCGCTCGCCGACGCCAAGCGGCAGCGGCTCGATGTGCATCTGCCCGCGCACCGGCTGGTGCTCGAATGCGACTTCGTGCGTCTGACGCAGGTATTCGTCAATCTGCTGGACAACGCCTGCAAGTACGCAGCCCGGAAGGCACGATCGTCGTCTCGGCGCAGGCGAGGAGGCGCACAGGTCGTCGTCACGATCGACGACAACGGCGGGTATCGCCACCGACGTGCTGCCCTCGATATTCGAGATGTTCACGCGCGGAGATCCAGTCGCTCGAGCGCGAGCAGGGCGGGCTGGGCCTCGGCCTGGCGCTCGTGCAGCGCATCGTCATGCTGCATGGCGGCTCGGTCGAAGCAGCGAGCGACGGTCCAGGCGAGGGACAACCACCACCCGGTGCGTCTGCCCTGCGTGTGCCGCGCGCCGGCGATGTCGTGGTCGCGCCGTTCTCGTCGCCTGTGCCGCATCGCAACCTGCGGCTGCTGGTCGCCGACGACAATCGTGATGCGACCGAGTCGTTGTCTGCGCTGCTGCGCCTGGAAGGCCATGAAGTCGAGTCGGCGTTCAACGGGCGCGACGCGTTCACGATGGCGCAGGAGTTCCTGCCGGATGCCCGTGCTGATGGACATCGGCATGCCGGTGCTGAACGGCTATGAAGTGGCACAGATGATCCGCGAACAACCCTGGGGTCGCGACATGCTGCTGATCGCTGACCGGCTGGGGCCAGAGTGACGATCGGCGGCGCTCGCGCGAAGCAGGTTTCAACGCGCATCTGGTCAAGCCGGCCGAGCACCAGCAGCTGCTCGGGCTGATTGCGGAGTTCGGCGAGGCCGCGCATCCCGACCCGGATGTCGCTGCCTGAAGGCGGCATGTCGTTTGCTCGATGTGTGCGGTGCACATCGAAGGGACGCCATGGCCTCGAATCTTGCAGACATCACCGACGCGACGAACTTTGACTCCGCCGCCGCGCAACGCCGGCGGCGCGCCGAAATCGGCCGCAGTCCTCACCCTTGAAGCGTTGCTCGATGAAGCGCTGGTCGAAACCTTCCGCCAGCGATCGATCCTCGCCCGCATTCGAGGCCCGCCTCGAGGCTCGCCGGGCCGCACAGGCCGATGACGATGAGCGCCTGCGCCCTATCGCAACGGTCGTGCTCGGCGGCCTGGCCGCGGTCGCGCTGGCCGCGTTGCTGGTGCGCTCGCTGGTGCGCATCGAGCGCTAGAATCAGATCCATCGCAAGGAGGCGCACCCATGCAGCAACCACAACGAAAGACGCAGCGCCCCCTGATGTTCATGACCGCCGTGGTGTCTGTCGCAACCTTGGCGGCCTGCGGACAACGCAACGAAGGCAATACGCCCGACGGCGTCAAGGCGCCTGCGCCATCAACGACGACGTCGACAGCCCCGGCACCGGCGCCCGCAACACCGATGCCGCCCGCCACGGAAGTGAAGCCCACCGCCGATCCCGTGGCGGTACCGGGCAAGGGCACGGATGTCGCGCAGGAGAAGGGAACGCGGCGACCGGCATGCCGGGCGGCGAAGCCGGTACAGTGGGGTCGGCAGCAGCCAGGTCCGGTACGCGGGAGAATGGCGCATTTCTGATCATGCTCGACATCGGCCGCATCACGCACAACCGGATGGACCTGCGCCGCTCGCTCACCGACCTGCAGGCCATCGTCACGCAGGCGGTGCACACCGTGCGGCCGCTCGCGGACGCCAAGCGGCAGCGGCTCGATGTGCATCTGCCGGCGCAACCGATGGCGCTCGAATGCGACTTCGTGCGGCTGACGCAGGTCTTCGTCAATCTGCTGGACAACGCCTGCAAGTACACGCAGCCGGAAGGCACGATCACTGTCACGGCGCAGGCCGCCGGTTCGCAGGCCGTCGTGGCCATTGACGACAACGGCCCGGGTATCGCGGCCGACGTGCTGCCGTCGATCTTCGAGATGTTCACGCGCGGCGACCAGTCGCTCGAGCGCGAGCAGGGCGGCCTGGGGCTCGGTCTCGCGCTCGTGCAGCGCATCGTCCTGCTGCACGGCGGCACCGTCGAGGCGGCCAGCGACGGACCCGGCAGGGGCAGTCGCTTCACGGTGCGCCTGCCGCTGCACGTGCCGCGCGCTGACGATGTCGTCGCCGCGCCGTTCCTGCCACCGGCGCCGCGCCGCAACCTGCGGCTGCTGGTCGCCGACGACAATCGCGATGCCACTGAATCGCTTTCCGCATTGCTGCGCCTGGAAGGGCACCAGGTCGAGTCGGCGCTCAACGGGCGTGACGCGTTCAGGATGGCGCAGGAGTTCCGGCCGGACGCCGTACTGATGGACATCGGCATGCCGGTGCTGAACGGCTACGAAGTGGCACAGTTGATCCGCGAGCAGCCGTGGGGCCGCGACATGCTGCTGATCGCGCTGACCGGCTGGGGCCAGAACGAAGATCGCCGGCGCTCACGCGAGGCCGGCTTCAATGCGCACCTCGTGAAACCGGCCGACCATCAGCAGTTGCTCGGAGTGATCGCGGAGTTCGGCGAGGCCGGCCGGCCCGACCCCGACGCCACAGTCTGACCGCGGCATGTCGCTTGCTTGATGTGCGCATTGCACATCGAAGAGACGCCATGGCCACGAACATTGCTGACATCACCGACGCGACGAACACGAACGCCGGAGCCGCGAAGCCGGCGGCGGCAGCTCCGAAGACCGCTGCCGCTCACCGGGAAGCGTTGCTCGACGAAGCACTGCTCGAGACCTTTCCCGCCAGCGATCCGATCTCGCCGGCCTACGAGGCGCGCCTCGAGGCTCGCCGGGCCGCGCAGGACGAAGACGCTGCGCGCGTGCGCCGTATCGGGATGGCTGTGCTCGGCGGCATGGCGGCGGTCGCGCTGGCGGCCTGGCTGGTGCGCTCGCTGACGCGGACTGCCCGCTAGCGCAGCGCGCACCCGGTTCATTCACCAAGGAGGCACACCATGCAACCAGCACAACCAAACACGCAGCGCCCCCTGATGTACGCAGCCGCCGTCGTGTCGGTCGCGGCCCTGGCCGGCTGCGGTCAGCGCAGCGAAGGCAACACGCCCGACGGCGTCAAGGCGCCCGCGCCCTCGACGACCACCTCCACAGCACCCGCGCCGGCACCTGCGACGCCGATGCCGCCTGCAACCGAGGTCAAGCCGACCTCCGATCCCGCGCCGGTGCCGGGCAAGGGCACGGACGTCACGCAGGAGAAGGGCACGGCGACCGGCATGCCGGGCGGAGAGGCAGGGACCGTCGGGTCGAGTGGCAAGCCTGGATCCGGCACGCAAAGCGGCGCGGGAACCGGTCCTGCGGTCGGCAGCGGCAATACCATTCAGAACAAGAAGTAGACGTTCAGGAAGCAGAAGTCCCGGCAGCGAAGGAACGCGCGAGCGGCACTGCCGTCTCGCGCGTCTTCATTGGGCCAGCACCAACGCAAAAAAACGCCCCGTCCGCGCAAGCGCGACGGGGCGTGGGGTCAACGCGACTCGATCAGTTGAGTCCCGTGTACCACTTGTCGACATCCTTCTCGGCCTGGTCCTTGGCGATGCCGTATTGCTCCTGCAGCACGCCGACCAGGCGTTCACGGTTGCCTTCGATCTGGTCGAGCTGGTCATCGGTGAGCTTGCCCCACTGTTCCTTGACCTTGCCCTTCATCTGCTTCCAGTTGCCTTCCACTCGGTCCCAGTTCATCAGTGATATCTCCTGCGGTTGAAACGGTTTCAGTGGCCGTTCAGACCGGCGGACGCCGGCCCATGACGAAGAACACGATCGCGAGAATGATCCCGACCACGAACAGGATCCACGCGATATTCATCGACACGCCCGCGATCCCGGAGAAACCGAGGAACGCCGCGACCAGTGCGATGACCAGAAACACTGCAGCCCAGTAGATCATTCGATCCCTCCTT
>JBGAIO010000039.1:0-25223 GCA_044225415.1 Burkholderiaceae bacterium
GAATCGACGGGCGTGCCCATCGAAGGTGCCAACGCGGTGGTGCTCGGTCGCTCGAACATGGTCGGCAAACCGATGGCGATGCTGCTGCTCGCGGCCAATGCCACCGTCACCATCGCGCACAGCCGGACGCGCGACCTCGCGGCGGTCACGCGGCAGGCCGACATCCTGGTCGCGGCCGTCGGCCGCCGCAATCTGGTCACCGCCGACATGGTGAAGCCCGGTGCCGTCGTGATCGACGTCGGCACCAACCGGACGCCCGAAGGCAAGCTGGCCGGCGACGTCGACTTCGCCGGCGTCAGCCAGGTCGCGGGCTGGATATCGCCCGTGCCCGGCGGCGTCGGACCGATGACGATCACCATGCTGCTGGTCAATACCGTTGAATCCGCCGAGCGTCGCGCCGGCCTGCTGTCCTGAAAGGAAGCTGCGATGGCCAGTGCCGACAATCCGCTGCTCGATTTTTCCGGACTCGCGCCCTTCGATCGCATCCAGCCCGCGCACGTCACTCCCGCGGTCGCGCAGCTGCTGGCCGATGCGCGGGCAGCCGTCGAGCAGGCTGCCCGCGCCGACGCGCCCGTCGCGTGGGAAACGGTCGTCGACCCGCTCGATGAGGCGATCGACCGGCTGGGCCGCGCGTGGGGCGCTGTCGCGCACATGAATGCCGTGGTCGACACGCCCGAACTGCGCGCGCAATACAACGCCAACCTGCCACTGATCACCGCGTTCTGGACGGACCTTGCGCAGAACGAGATGCTGTATGCGCGCTACAAGGCGCTCGCGGCCCTTCCGGACTTCGCCCAATGGCCCTGCGCGCGGCGTCGCGTCATCGACAATGAGCTGCGCGATTTCCGCCTGGGCGGCGCGGAACTGGCGCCTGCCGAGCGGGAGCGGTTCGCAGCGGTGCGCAAGCGTCTGTCGGAGCTGACGACGCGTTTTTCGGAGAACGTGCTCGATGCGACCAATGCATTCGCGTTCTACGTGACCGATCGCGCGGCACTCGCCGGCGTTCCCGACGACGCGCTGCAG
This sequence comes from Burkholderiaceae bacterium, assembly GCA_044225415.1. Lineage (GTDB taxonomy): Bacteria > Pseudomonadota > Gammaproteobacteria > Burkholderiales > Burkholderiaceae_F > JALORV01. The sequence continues at coordinate 1,024 of JBGAIO010000039.1, forward strand.
ATGTTCCGTGACGCCGCGGCCGCGGACAGCCGCGACGGCTACAAGCTGACGCTGCAGTATCCGACCTATTCGGCGATCCAGGACTACGCCGACGACCGCGCGCTGCGCGAGAAGCTGTATCGCGCGTACTTCACGCGCGCCTCGGAGTTCGGCAATCCCGACTGGAACAACGGCCCGCTGATGGCGGAGATCGCCGCTCTGCGACGCGAGCAGGCGCAACTGCTCGGCTATGCGAACTACGCCGAGCTGTCGCTGGTGCCGAAAATGGCCGACAGCCCTGCCGAGGTGCTCGCCTTCCTGCGCGACCTCGGGCGCCGCGCGCGGCCTTATGCGCAGCGCGACATCGAGGAACTGCGCGACTACGCCGCCCGCCACCTCGGCCTGGCGGACCTGCAGCCATGGGACTTCAACTACGTCAGCGAGAAGCTGCGCGAAGCGCGCTATGCGTATTCGGACCAGGCGCTGCGACAGTACTTCACGGAACCCACCGTTCTGGCGGGACTGTTCAAGGTCATCGAAACGCTGTTCGGCGTGCAGATCCGCGCTCAGTCGGCCCCGGTGTGGCATCCCGACGTGCACTTCTATCGCATCGACAGCCTGCGCGGCGAACTGGTCGGCCAGTTCTACCTGGACCTTTACGCGCGCGACCGCAAGCAGGGCGGCGCGTGGCAGGACGATGCGCGCAGCCGCCGTGGCCGGCGCTCGGCATTGCCGACGCCGGTCTCGTACCTCACCTGCAATTTCTCGCGCCCGGCCGGCGGCAAAGTCGCGACGTTCCGCCACGACGAGGTGCTGACGCTGTTCCACGAATTCGGCCACGGCCTGCATCACATGCTGACGCGCGTCGACGAGCCGCCGGTGGCGGGCATCCGTGGCGTGGAATGGGACGCGGTCGAACTGCCCAGCCAGTTCATGGAGAACTTCGCATGGGAGTGGGAGGTGCTGCAGCTGCTGACCGCCCACGCCGACACCGGCGAGAAGCTGCCGCGGACGCTGTACGACCGCATGATCGCGGCGCGCAACTTCCAGAGCGGCTACTACACCGTGCGGCAGCTCGAGTTCGCGCTGTTCGACATGCAGCTGCACGCACAGCCGGCACGCGCCACCGAGGCGGGCATCGCCGCGCTGCTCGCCGACGTACGGCGCGAGGTTTCGGTCCTTCCGCCGCCCGAATACAACCGTTTTGCCCACGCTTTCTCGCACATCTTCGCGGGCTCGTACGCGGCAGGCTATTACAGCTACAAATGGGCCGAGGTGCTGTCGGCCGATGCTTACGCGGCATTCGAGGAAAGCGGCGTGCTGGACCCGGTCGCCGGGCAGCGCTTCCGCGACGAGATCCTCGCGGTGGGCGGCAGCCGGCCGGCGATGGACTCGTTCGTCGCATTCCGCGGCCGCAAGCCGAGCATCGACGCACTGCTGCGACACCACGGCATGGCCGGCTGATCGACCAGCGGCCTGCGACGCCCAGTGCGCCGACCCGCATGCGTAGCGACAACTCGCAGGAATCGCACGCATGACCCGGTTCGTCAGCTTCGTCCTCACCCTCGTACTCGCGCTGCACGCGACGCTCGCGGCAGCCGCCGACTCTTCGCTCGACTCGCGCCGGATCCTGTGGCGCTGGACCGATGCGCGCGGCCAGATCAACTACGGCGACTATCCGCCCGCGGACGCGAAGAACGTGCTGAAGATCGACCTGATGACGATCGGCACGACCACGCAGGCGCTGCTGCCTTACCAGTTGCGCGCGGCTGCCAGCAGTTTCCCCGTGATCCTCTTCACCGCGAAGAACTGCCCGCCGTGCAATTCGGCGCGCGACTACCTGGTGAAGCGCGGCGTGCCCTTCGCCGAGCGCACCGTCGAGACGAGCGACGATGGCATGGAATTCAAGCGCCTGACCGGCGCCGAGGGTGTGCCGGTGGCCACGCTCGGCGGCCAGGTGCTGGTGGCTTTCGACAGCGATTCCTGGAGCAATGCGCTGGACGCCACCGGCTATCCGCGCTCTTCCGTGCTGCCTGCGCACTTCCGCGCGGAACCGGCGCGGCCGCTGACGCAGAAGAGTGCCACCCCTGCACCCCAGGCGACTGCGCAGTAGCGGACGCCTGGGCGACAATGGCGGCATGTCCGCCGCCGCCATCACTCTCGCCACCTGGAACGTCAACTCGCTGAAGGTGCGCCTGCCGCACGTGCTGGACTGGGTCAGCCAGCACCGGCCCGACATCGTGTGCCTTCAGGAAACCAAGCTCGTCGACGACAGCTTCCCCTTGGCCGCGCTGGCCGATGCTGGATATTCGAGCGTCTACGCCGGCCAGAAGACCTACAACGGCGTCGCCGTGCTGACTCGCACCGCCACTGTCGGCGAAGCGCGCGACGCGGTCACCGCCTACCCTGACTTCGAGGATCCACAGAAGCGGCTGCTGGCCGTCACGGTCGGCGAACTGCGCGTCGTCTGCGCGTACTTTCCGAACGGCCAGAGCGTCGGCAGCGACAAGTACGACTACAAGCTGCGCTGGATCGGGGCATTGCACGCGTGGCTGCGCAATGAACTGGCCGCACATCCGCTACTGGCGCTGGCCGGCGACTACAACATCGCGCCGGAAGACCGCGACGTCCACGACCCCGCGGCGTGGGCGGGCCAGGTGCTGTTCTCGGAGCCGGAGAAGCAGGCCTTCCGCGACCTGCAGGCGCTGGGCCTGGTCGACAGCTTCCGTCTCTTCGAACAGCCCGAACGCAGCTACTCGTGGTGGGACTACCGCATGCTCGCGTTCCGCCGCAAGATGGGGCTGCGCATCGATCACATCCTGCTGTCGAGCGCCCTGGCGAAGCGCTGCACCGCATGCACGATCGACGTCGAGCCGCGCCGTCGCGAGCAGCCGAGCGACCATGCGCCGGTGATCGCGACGTTGTCGCCGACCTGAGCCAACGCCCGATCGATGGTCAGTACAGCCGCACCGCGGAGTCGAACTGCCACGTCCGCCGTATCTCGATGACGTCGTATTCCCGCGCCAGCGCGGGTGAGAAGGTCGCATACGGCTCTTGGCTGCGGATGATGCGGCGGATCGCTTCGTCGCACTCCGCCGAGCCGCTGGACAGCACAAAGGTCACCGACTCGACTGAACCGTCATTGCGGATGGCCACCGTCACCACGGGGTTGGTCTTCAGCCGCCGTGCCACGTCGCGCACCGTGTCGGGCGGCGTGTTGAAGTGGATCTTCTGCGCCCACGTTTCGGCATAGCGGATCAGCTCCGCGTTGGGATCGATCCGCCCCCACACCCGAGCGCGCCGTGCAGTGTTCAGGGACAGCGGCAGGTTCGATTCCGGACGCGCGGAGGTGCTCGGATCCTGCCGACGGGCAGCTTCCGCATCGAGCTGCCGCCCGATTGCACGGAGGCGCTCCTCCCTGCGCGCTTCCTCGTCCTGTCCCGCGCGTGCTCGATCGGCGGCCGCCTGCTGCGACGCGCGTAGCGCGGCGGCCCTTTCCGCGTCGGCCTTCTCGGCCTGCAGGCGAGCTGCCTCAGCCCGCGCACGCTCTGCCTGTGCGACTGCGAGGCGCTCTGCCTCTGCACGTGCAGCCGCGAGTCGCTCCGCTTCCGCGCGTGCGGCGGCCGCGCGCTCAGCCTCCGCGCGTTCCGCTGCGGCCCGCCGATCAGCCAGACGTTCGGCCTCGAGACGTTCCGCTTCGAGCCTGGCAGCAGCGAGCTTCTCGGCCGCCTGCCGCTCTGCTGCAAGTCGCTCTGCTGCAAGCCGTTCCGCTGCAAGCCGTTCCGCTGCAAGCTTCTCCGCTGCGAGGCGTTCTGCAGCGAGGCGTTCTGCAGCGAGCCGCTCCGCCGCGAGCTTTTCCGCAGCGAATCTGTCCGCCGCCAGTCGCTCCGCCGCCCGTTGCTCTTCTGCAAGCTGCTGCGCAGCCAGTCGTTCGGCGGCGATCCGCTCTGCCTCCTTTCGTTCTGCCGCCAGTCGTTCGGCGGCTTCGCGTTCTGCCGTGAGCCGCTCGGCGCTTTGTCGCTCGCTCTCACGGCGAGCAGCCTCCGCGCGTTCGGAAGCGAGCCGTTGCGCCGCCGCTGCCTCAGCTGCAGCGCGCTCGGCCTGCTGCACTTCAATGGCGCGTCGCCGTGCCTCTTCGCGCGCGGCATCGGCCTGCGCCTCCTTTGTGCGGGTGTCGGCAATCCCGGGCAGGACTGCTGCATCGGTGTCTGCGCCGGCAGACGGCGCGGGAATGGGACTCGCCGGACTGGTGAGCAGCGGCGGAACTGTTTTGCCTGGCGCGCGTTTCGGTTCCAGCGCCGCTGCGCGCGGCAAGGCCGGTACCGGTGGCTCGCGCGGTGCGGGCGGCTCCGCAGTACGAGCCGCCGGCGAATCCACCGCACCGGGCAGCTGGTCGGTGGCTTCGCTGCGTGGCGGCTGCGATGGCGCCAGCTGTGCGCTCAAGGCCTGCGCCACCGGCGCCAGCACGCGCGAAGGTGACACCGGCGCAGGCGATGGCGGTGGCGGTGGCGATGGCAGCGGCGGTGGATTCGCGTAGTCGCTGGCCGAAGCCTGCGCAGGCACCCCTGGCGCCGGGACCAGCGTCACGCGCAGCTGCGGCGCTTCAACCCGTCGATCCTGCCAGGGAAAGCTGAATCCAGGCAGGCCAGGCCCCTGCCCTTCGAACACCAGGCCCAGCAGCGCGACATGCAGGAGCAGTGAGACCAGCACCGGTGTCGCCAGGTCGCGACCGGTCGCATCGCGATAGCGCCTCCGCCGGTGCCTGCGCGCAGACGTTCGCAGTTCGACCACGCGCTCCTGCGACACTCAGGCCGGACCCGGCCGATGACCGATCGCCGACAGGAACGCACCCCTGTCGTCAGGCGAAATGAGCAGACGCCGGCCCGCGCCATAGGCTATTTCGAGTCGCCGCAGCGACAGCGCCGGACCCGAAAGCGTCGATCGGCTGTCGCGCACCGAATGGATGTCGCGCAGCGGAACGCTCCATCGGAACGGCCCCGAACGCACATCCAGCGTCTGGCCGTCGACCCGGTAGACCGTGCCCAGAAACACCCAGAGCGGCAGGCCGACACCGATCAGCAGGGTTGCCAGAGCAATCAGGACGCGGCCCGGTAAGGAGTCAGCTGCGCCGCTGATCAGCAACGGCATCGACGCGCAGCTCACGACCACGGTGTTCAGCAAGACCAGAGCGCGCAACCACCCATCGACCGCCGATCTGAATGACATGTCCGGCTCCCGACCCTCACGACCGCGATCCGAGGATTGTGGACGGGCCACGGCCAAGCCGCAATCACGATGCCCGCGCAGGGCATCGGCGACGTCAGGCCGGCTTCAGCTGCTCCAGCATCGCGGCCATGCGCTGATGCACGAGGTGGATGGCCTGCAGCGGCCGGATCATGACCTTGAACTCGGTGATCCGGTCATCGCCGTCCCAGGTGATGATGTCGACGCCGTTGATCATCGTTGCATCGACCGTGCACTCGAACTCGAGCACGGCCGAATTGCCCTGCACCACCTGCTTCACGTATCGGAAGCTGCTGTTGCCCAGAACCCGCAGCGCGCCGCCCAGGTAGAGCGCGACCAGGGCCTTGCCGCGCTGGGGCGTGTGCACGACCGGCGAATGGAAGACTGCGTCGTCCGCGAGCAAACCGTCGAGCAGCGCCGGCGAACGCGATTCGGCACAGGCGTGCCAGCAGCAGGCGGCCAGGGGTACCGCGGTTTCCGCATCATTTGTTGCCGGCTGCGGAGTCTTCTGTGTCATGGCTGCACCCCTCCGATGCGCCTTCATTCGGCGAGCACCCGCTCGGTGTGACGCGCGATCATCAGTTCCTCGTTGGTCGGGATCACCAGTGCCGACACACGACTGGTTGCGGTACTGATGCGCGGGCCACCCGCGCCATTGGCCGCCGCGTCCAGCTCGATGCCGAGCCAGGCGGCGGCACCGCAGACCCGCGCACGGATGTCTGCCGAGTTCTCTCCGACGCCGGCGGTGAAGACGATCGCGTCGAGTCCTTCGAGTGCAGCGGCCAGCGAACCGAGTTCTTGCCCGATGCGGTAGACGTAGAGATCGATCGCCGTGTGCGCACGCGCTTCGGTGCTGGCGAGCAACGTGCGCATGTCGCTGGATATGCCCGACACGCCCAGCAGTCCGGATTGCTGGTACAGCAGCTTCTCGATCGAACGTGCGTCCATGCCGAGCTCGTCCATCAGGTGGCGAGCACCACGCCCGGGTCCAGGTTGCCCGAGCGCGTGCCCATCGGCAGGCTGTCGACGGCGGTGAAGCCCATCGTCGAGGCGACGCTGCGCCGGCCAGCAGCGCGCACATGCCGCGCCGTTGCCCAGGTGCAGCACCACCGTGCGACCACTGGCGGCCCGCGCATCGAAGGCGGGCAGCGCCGATGCGATGTATTCGTAGCTGAGGCCGTGGAATCCGTAGCGCCGCATTCGCCTCGTGCATCGCGTATGGCAGCGCGAACATCTGCGCGATCTTCCGGATTGCCCGGTGAAATGCGGTGTCGAAGACGCGACCTGCGGCACCTCCGGCGCCTGCTGCGCGACTGCGCGGATCGCAGCGAGATTGTGCGGCTGGTGCAGCGGCGCGAGCGACACGAACTGATCGAGCCGAGCAGGGCCGCATCGACACGCGCCGGCCGCGCATACAGCATGCCGCCGTGCACGACGCGATGCCCGACGCCGATCAGCTGCACGCCGCTGGCACGCCCGCGCAGGAATTCAATCAGATGCGTCAGCGCATCGCCATGTCCGAGCTGCGTACCCTCGGGCCAGCGATGTCCGTGCATCTGCTTGCCGGCCGCATCGCGCGCAATGCAGCGCGGCCCGGTGAAGAGCGCCTCGATCTGGCCACGCAGCCGCAGGTCGAGGCCGCCGTCGCCACGCACGTAGGCCGAGAACTTGACGCTGGAAGAGCCGGCGTTGATGACGACGATGGCCTGCTCGGGCATGGCCTCAGACAAACGACTTCTTCAGGGACTCGCGCCGCCAGTACGCGACCAGCACCGCCACGGCGCACGACGCCATCCGCGTCAGTTCCGAATCGGCACGGCTGGTCAGGATGATCGGTACCCGCGCGCCCAGCACGACCCCTGCCGCATCCGCGCCGGCGAGGAAGGACAGGCTCTTGGCAAGCATGTTGCCGGCTTCGAGGTCCGGAACGATCAGAACGTTGGCACGGCCCGCGACCGGCGATTCGATCTTGATCTGCGCCGCGGCGCCAGGCTGATCGCGTTGTCGAGCGCGAGCGGTCCGTCCAGCACCGCACCGGTGATCTGCCGGCGGTCGGCCATCTTGCACAGCGCCGCGGCCTCGACCGTCGACGGTATCTTCGGATTGACGGTCTCCATCGCCGACAGGATGGCGACGCGCACTTCGGGAAAAGCCAGCGCGTGCGCTAGGTCGATCGCGTTCTGCACGATGTCGAGCGTGTCTTCGAGCGTCGGCATGATGTTGACCGCCGCATCGGAGATGATCAGCGGATCCTCGTAGCCCGGCACGTCCATCACGAAGCAGTGGCTGACGCGGCGCGACGTGCGCAGGCCGCCTTCGCGCCGCACGACCGCGCCCATCAGTTCGTCGGTGTGCAGGCTGCCTTTCATGATCGCCTCGGCCCTGCCTTTCAGCACGAGCTCCACGGCCTTGTCCGCCGCAGCGTGACTGTGCGGCGCATCGATGATCGTGCAGGACGCGATGTCCACGTCCGCCTTGCGCGCGGCCTCCTGTATCCGCTCCTTCGGGCCGACCAGCACCGGCGTGATCAGGCCCAGCCGCGCAGCTCCGATCGCACCGTCGATCGCGGCCTCGTCGCAGGGGTGGACGACCGCAGTGGTCGTCGGCGGCAACGTCTTGCACGCGTCGAGCAGGCGCTGATACTTGGCGTGATTGTTCATGGACGCGATGAAGGCGGAAGGTCGAAGCCGCGCTGCAGGTGCAGGGCGACTATAGCCTGCCATTGCAGGCTGGCCTCTCGAATCAGTCCGCGGTGGCTTCGAGCTCGCGACGCCGACGATGCGGCGCGACGACCTGCAGGTTCACCCAGCGCGTGAACTGGCCGGCCTGACGTTCGGACCGTCGCTCCAGCCACGCGGCAAGGCCCTTCTCGGAAAACGACGGCACGCCGCTGTCCGGCGCGGGCTGCAGGCCGTCGCGCCCGACGATCTGCCGCACCCGCTCCGGGTCGCGCGCATCGGCCGGTGTGTCGAGCGCATCGAACACGTCCGCAGCGGCGAACCACAGCGAGTCGCCGGACGCGCCGATGCGAATGCGCCGGCCATCGAATTCATACGTGGCGCCGGGCGCCGCCCCCCACGTCGCGGCCGCGTGCCAGCGCACGAGTGCGCGCAGTCCGCGATAGACGAGCCAGAACAGCCACAGCAGCCAGAACGGCGCGGCGAGCACCGCTCCCACGCCCAGTACGCCGGCGCGCTGGTCGCCGAGCAGCAGAGCGCCACCGACGAGCAGCCAGCTTGTCCACAGTACCCAGCCCCAGCGCAGTATGCGCGGGGCGGGATCGCGACCCAGGAAATTCGCTGTGCGTGCCACCGCGCAAGCGTAGCGCGGCGTCCGCACCGGCGGCTGCGCGTCCTACTTCGCCTTGTCTGCCGGCTGATGGACCAGCGCGGCAGCGCCCTGGCGGCGCCGCTTCAGCCGTTGCTCGAAGGCATCGATGTAGGTGTAGATCACCGGCACGACCACCAGCGTCAGCAGCGTGGACGTGATGACGCCGCCGATGATCGCGCGGCCCATCGGCGCCTGCTGCTCGGCGCCCTCGCCCAGCCCCAGGGCCAGCGGCAGCATGCCGAAGATCATCGCCGCGGTGGTCATCAGGATAGGCCGCAGCCGCACCTGGCCCGCCGCCAGCAGCGCCGCGTTGCGATCGAGGCCGTCGCGCTGGCCGCGATTGGCGAAGTCCACCAGCAGGATCGCGTTCTTGGTCACCAGGCCCATCAGGAACACGATGCCGATCATCGAGAAGATGTTCAGCGTGGTCTTGGTCAGCAGCAGCGCCAACATGACGCCGACGATCGACAGCGGCAGCGACGCCATGATCGCCAGCGGATGGAAGAAGCTGCCGAACTGCGACGCCAGCACCAGGTAGATGAAGATCACCGCCAGCAGCAGCGCGCCGAGGATGGCGGCATTGGCTTCCTGCTGTTCGCGGATCTGCCCACCGACGTCGAAACGCAGGCCCGGTGGCAGGTTGTAGGTCTTGACCAGCGCCTGCACTTCTTCGCCCGCATCGCCGGCCGGCCTGCCCTGTACGTTGGCGAACAGCGCCACGCGCCGCTGCAGGTCCTGGCGGCGGATGTTCTCCGGATTGAACGTGCGCTCGAGCGTGGCGATCGCGCGCAGCGGCACCACCTCGGGCGTGCCGTCCGACAGCTGCCGGCCGGTCGCGATGTTCAGGTTCGCGATGTCTTCGATGATCGTGCGGTTGGCGCGCGGCAGCTGCGTGATGACTTCGTAGTTCTGGCCATCCGGTGCGAGCCAGTAGCCGGAGTTCTCGCCGCCGACCATCGCACGCAGCGTCGTGCCGAGCTGCGCGTGCGTGATGCCGTACTCGGCCGCCAGTTCGGGCTTCAGCCGCACCGACAGCGCGGGCGTGCCTTCCTTCACCGAGGTCTCGACGTCGGTGACGCCGCGGATGCCCTGCACCTTGGTCTTCAGGTCGGCGATGACGCGGTTCATCTCGCCGTCGTTGTTGCCGAGCAGCGCGACGTAGATCGGCGTGTTCCAGCCGACCTTCATCTCGACACCCGGAATCGATTCGACCTTCTTCCGGATGGCCTGCTCGATCTGCTGCTGGCTCATGCTGCGTTCGCGACGCGGCACGAGCTTCAGGTTCAGCGTCGCCTGGTTGCGCACGCCGTCGGTGCCGATGCCCGTGTCGGTCGCGTCGATCTCCTTGAACTCGCGCAGCACCTCCTCGACCCGCGCCACGCGCTCGTTGGCGTAGTCCAGGCTCGAACCGACCGGCATCGTCAGGCGCACCGACGTGTAGCTCTGGTCCGACTCCGGCATCATTTCCGTGCCCACCACGCCGGCAATCGGAATCGCTGCCAGGAAGCTCAACGTCGCGATGGCCAGCGTCGTCTTGCGAGGGCCGAGCGACCAGCGCAGCAGGCGGTCGTAGACCGCGTGCACCTTGTCGAGCCCGCGCTCGAAGCCGCGCAGCAGCGGACCCACCACCGGCAGCCCGCGCGCGCCCTCGGGCGGATCGCGCCACACCGCCGACAGCATCGGGTCGAGGGTGAAGCTGACGAACAGCGACATCAGCACCGCGACCGCCACCGTGATGCCGAACGGGTGGAAGAACTTGCCGACGATGCCGCTCATGAACCCGATGGGCACGAACACCGCCACGATCGACAGCGTGGTCGCCAGCACCGCCAGCCCGATCTCGTCGGTGCCCTCGCGTGCGGCGGTGTAGTGGTCCTTGCCCATGTGGATGTGGCGCACGATGTTCTCGCGCACCACGATGGCGTCGTCGATCAGCAGCCCGATGCACAGCGACAGCGCCATCAGCGTCATGTAGTTGAGCGTGAAGCCCAGCGCGTAGATGACGGTGAAGGTGGCGATCACCGAGATCGGCAGCGTCAGGCCCGTGATCACTGTGCTGCGCCACGAACCCAGGAACAGGAACACGATGGCCACCGTCAGCAGTGCGCCTTCGATGATCGTCCGCTTGACGTTGTCGACCGAATTCTCGACGAAGTCCGCCATCGCCCACATGAACTTCAGCTCGACGTTGGACGGCAGCTGCTTGCGGATGTCTGCGGCCGCGTACTTCAGGTTGCGGCCGACCTCGACAATGTTGGCGTCCTGCGCCTTGAAGACCCACACGCCGACCGCCGGCTGGCCGTTGATGCGCGTGAGCGACGTGCGCTCGCGCTCGGCGTCGACGGTGGTGGCGACCTGCGACAGCAGGATCGGCACGCCCGACTTGCGCGCGACGATGATGCGGTCGAACTGCGCCGGCGTGGAGAGCCGGCCATCGACCCGGATGATCGATTCGGCCTTGTCGTTGTAGACGGTGCCCACCGGCACCGACACGTTCGCAGTGCGCAGCGCCGCCACGACCTGGTCGACCGACAGGCCGAAGGCCGTGAGCTTGGCCGGATCGACACGCACCTGCATCTGACGCGTGACCGTCCCGCCGAGATCCACGCGGCCGACGCCGTTCACGCGCTCGAAGCCCTTCTGCACGATCTGCTCGGCGAGCAGCGTCAGTTCACGCGGCGTCTTGTCCTTGCCCAGCAGGGCGAATGACGCGACCGGCGAATCGTTCTCGCCGCCGGCGCGCTGGACCACCGGATCCTTGGCATCGCGCGGAAAGCTCGCGCGGATCTGCGCCAGCTTGTCGCGCACTTCCTGGATGGCGCGGTCCATGTCCACTTCGTAGCGGAACTCGACCCACGTCAGAGAACGGCCTTCCTCGGAGCGCGACAGGATGCGCTTGACGCCGGCCACCGTGTTTGCAGCGTTCTCGATCGGCTTGGCGAGATCGTTCTCGACCTGCTCGGGCGAAGCGCCCGGGTAGTTGACCCAGATCTGCACGCCGGGCGGCGATACGTCGGGCATCGGCTCCACGCCGAGGCGCGCGTACGAAAACAGGCCCAGCACGGTCAGGCCGACCATCACCATCGTGGCGAACACCGGATGGTTGATCGCGACTCGGGTCATCCACATGAGCTGATCCTCGTGGTCCTGGTTTTGCCGCTCAGTTGGACGTCGGTGCCGGCGCGCTGCCCGGCGAGGCGTCCGCAACCTTGCGCTCGCCGCTCACGCCCACGACCTTGGCGGCGAGCCCGTCCTTCAGGTTGTCGAACTTGCTCGCCAGCACCACGTCGCCGGCGGACAGCCCCGACGTGATCTCCACGCGCTGCGCGCGCTCGTCGCGCCGGCCGACCGCAACGTCACGACGCACCAGCTTGCCGTCGGCGATCACCCACACGAAGGACTGCTGCCCCTCGGAGCGCACGGCCGACATCGGCAGCGCCGGCAGTTCACTCTCGGAGATCGTCTCCAGCACCACGCGCGCGAACATGCCGGCCTTCAGCGCATCGTCGTTGGGCAGCGACACGTAGATGTTGACCGTGCGCGTGCCCGGCTCGGTCGCCGGGTTGATGCGCTCGACGCGGCCGGGGAAGCGGCGCGCGCCCATGCCTTCGATCTCGACTTCCGTCTGCATGCCCTTGCGGATCTGCGGTACGTCGGCCACCGGCATCTGCGCCTGCACCTCGAGCTGGGCCAGGTCGACGATGCCGAGCATCGGCGCATCGAAGGCGAGCTTTTCGCCGGGCTGCACGTAGCGCTTGGACACCATACCGGCGATCGGCGCCTTGACGACCGAATCGCCCAGCATGATCTGCGTCTGCTCGACCTGCGCCTGCGCGGCAGCCACCAGCGCAAGCTGGGCCTGATGCGCGGAGTCCGCCGTGTCGAACGCGTTCTGCGAAATGAAGTTCTGCTTGACGAGCTGCGCGTTGGCGAGCCGCGTACGTTCCGTCGTGGCGAGCTGCGCGCGGGCTGAAGCCAGCGTTGCGGTGCGTTCGGCGAGCTGGGCGCGGAGCTGCGCAGTGTCGAACTCGGCGACCACCTGCCCGGCCGCCACCTTGTCGCCCTCGCGCACCAGCACCTTCTTCACTTCGGCCGACAGCTTCGACCGGACGGTGGCCTGCGACACGGCCTGGATGCTGCCGGGCACGGCGAGTTCCACCGCGAGGCGCGCCGGCTGCAGCTTCACGACATCGCCAGACCGGAACTCGAGCGGCGCGCGTTCGTCCTTCTTGACCGCAGCCTCGGCGGGCTTGCCCTGGCGTGACGCCATCACCGCTGCACCACCACCGGCGACGACGAGCACCGCCAGGCCGGCCAGCAGCCATACTTTCCTGCGCTTAGTCATTCATTCCCCCAGACGCGGCCGTGGCACCGGATGGGCACCGCGGGCGATGCAGGCTGGCAGCCCGATCGGCCGTCCCCTGCCGCGACCTTTGCGTGGCGCGGATTATCCGCACGAAGCGACGAGTGTCGCCGCCGTTGCGACGAAGTGCAGGCCACGGCGACGAAACGCAGTTCCCCCGGACAGAGCGAGGTTTGCTGCGTCCGGCAGACCGGGTTACCGGCCCGCCGAGGGGCGAATGATAGGGCCTGGGGGCGCCCTAGTCTTCCAGTTGCAGTTCCTGGATCTTCCGGGTGATGGTGTTGCGGCCGACGCCGAGGCGGGTGGCCGCATCGATTCGACGCCCGTGGGTATGCCGCAGCGCGGTCCGGATGACGGCGGCTTCGAAGTCGCGGGCCAGCGTGTCCATGACGTCGGGCACACCAGCCTGCAGGCGACGTTCGACTTCGGCCACCAGCGAAGACGTCCAGTCGCCGCCGGCGGAGACCGACGCGGCGGGCGGGACTTCCGCGCCGGCCGTCGCCACCGGGGCGACACCGGTGGTGGCGCCCTCGGCCCGGGCGAGCGGCGTGGAGCTCAGGGCCTGCCGCATCTCGAGCGGCAGATCCTCGACCTTCACCACCTGCGCCGGTGCCAGCACCGTCACCCAGTGGCAGAGATTCTCGAGCTGGCGCACGTTGCCCGGGAATGGCAGCTGGCTGATGAAGCGCGTGGCTTCGTCGGACAGCCGCTTCGGCTCGACGCCGAGTTCCTGCGCGCTCTTCACCAGGAAGTGCTTCGCCAGCAGCGGGATGTCCTCGCTGCGTTCGCGCAGCGGCGGCAGCCGCAGGCGGATGACGTTCAGGCGGTGATACAGGTCCTCGCGGAACAGCCCCTGGCGCACGCGCTCCTCGAGATTCTGGTGCGTGGCCGCGATGACGCGCACGTCGGCGCGGATCGGCTGATGGCCGCCGACGCGGTAATAGAACCCGTCGGACAGCACGCGCAGCAGCCGCGTCTGAAGCTCGGCGGGCATGTCGCCGATCTCGTCGAGGAACAGCGTCCCGCCCTCGGCCTGCTCGAAGCGGCCACGGCGCATCGCCTGCGCGCCGGTGAAGGCGCCGCGTTCGTGGCCGAACAGCTCGCTCTCCAGCAGGTCGCGCGGGATCGCGGCCATGTTCAGCGCGATGAAGGGCGCGGCGGCGCGCGGGCTGTGCTTGTGCAGTGCCCGAGCCACCACTTCCTTCCCGCTGCCGGACTCGCCGGTCAGCAGCACCGTCACGTTCGACTGGCTGAGGCGTCCGATGGCGCGGAACACGTCCTGCATCGCCGGCGCCTGCCCGAGAATCTCCGGCACTTCGCCCGGCGCTTCCTCGGCGCTGGCCTCGCGCACGCTCTCGTCCACCGCGCGGCGGATCAGTTCGACGGCCTTGTCGACGTCGAAGGGTTTTGGCAGGTACTCGAAGGCGCCGCCCTGGAACGCCGAGACCGCGCTCTCCAGATCCGAATACGCGGTCATGACGATGACCGGCAGCGCCGGATGGCGGCGCTTGACCGCGCGCAGCAGCTCGATGCCGCTCATGCCCGGCATGCGGATGTCGGAGATCAGCACCTGCGGACTGTCGTGTTCGAGTTCGTTGAGCACTTCCTGGCCGGCGGCAAAGGCCTTGCACGGCAGGTTCTCGCGCGCCAATGCCTTTTCCAGTACCCAGCGGATCGAGCGGTCGTCGTCGACGACCCAGATCGGTTTCATTGCTGCATTCATGAGGCGCTATGGCAGAGGAATGAGGATCCTGAAATCGGTGCGACCCGGCCGGCTGTCGACTTCGATGATGCCGTCGTGCTGCTGCACGAAGGTCTGCGCCAGCGTGAGTCCGAGACCGGTGCCGTTGTCACGTCCGGAAACGAGCGGAAAGAAGATGCGGTCCTTGATGTCATGCGGTACGCCGGGGCCGTTGTCCACGACATGCAAGTCCAGTGCCAGACGGTGCCGCGATCGCGCGATCGTCACCTGCCGCGCCACGCGCGTGCGCAGCGTGATCACCGCATCGCCCGCGTCGATACGGGATTCGAGCGCCTGAGTGGCATTGCGCACGATGTTGAGCAAGGCCTGGATCAGCTGTTCGCGGTCGCCGCGGAAGTCCGGCACGCTGGCGTCGTAGTCGCGTTCGATGGTGAGCCCGCGGGGAAACTCGGCCTGGATGATCTTGCGCACGCGCTCGCACACCTCGTGGATGTTGAGCTCGGCCACCTCGCGCGGCCGGCGGTGCGGCGCCAGCAGCCGGTCGACCAGCAGCTGCAGACGATCGGCCTCCGCGATGATGACGCGCGTGTATTCGCGCTGCTCGCCGGACACGAGTTCGGCATCGAGCAGCTGCGCGGCGCCGCGCACGCCGCCCAGCGGGTTCTTGATCTCGTGCGCCAGGTTGCGCAGCAACTGCGAGTTGGCCTCGGACAGTCCGAGCTGACGTTCTTCGCGATCGAGCTTGAGCTGCTGCTCGATTTCGGCGATTTCCAGCACCAGCGGAGTGCTCGAACCGTACTGTGAAGTGGCGGTCACGCGCACCGGCAGCGGGTCGCGCCCGAAGCGTTTCAGTTCCAGTACCTGGCGGCGTTCGCCGAAGACGTTGTCGCGCGCATCCTCGACGAGCTGGCGCATCTGCAGTTCCTCGCCGAGCACGCGTTCCACCATCTGACCCAGCAGATTCTTGCGCGACGTGCCGAGCAGCAGCTCCGCGGCCTGGTTGACGTGCGCGATGCGCGCGGCGCTGTCGACGACGATGACGGCGGTCGACAGCAGGTCGAGGCCGTCGAAGCGTGCCTCGGCGGCCTTCGCGAATGCGAGCACCGTGCTCATGCAGCGCGCAGGGTATTGCCGGGCGCGGCGGCGCCTGGCGGGGTCAGGCGGGGGAAAAGACGCGCTACTGCGTACGCAGCAGCGCCATTTCGCGGCGCAGCGCGCTCACGTTGACTTCGGTGCGGGCGATATCCTCGCGCAGCCGGTTGACGCGCTCCTGGTACAGCGCATAGTTGCGCTCGTCGCCACGGCGCTCGGGCTCGCCATTCCTGTATTCGGAGAGCAGGCGCTGCAGCCGGTCTTCCTCGACCTTCAGCTCGTCTTCCAGGATGCGGCGGCGATCGGTGTCGCGCGTGCGCTGCGTGTCGCGGTCGACGCGCGGGAACGACGCAGGCGAAGCGGCCGCGCGTTCCTCCACGGCGGGCTGCACCGAGGGACGCCCGGCCGGCTGGCGGGGCGCCGGCAGCGACAGCACCGGACCGACGTCGACGCGCTTGCAGCCCTTGCCCGAACCGACGTTCTGGTAGGACTTGTTGCCCTGCTCGTCGACGCACAGGTAGATGTCCGACGACTGCGCCGCGCAGGGAGCAGCGATGCCGAGCGACAGCAGCAGCACCTGCAGGTTGATCCGGGCAGTCATCACGCGCACCTTCCCCATGGCAGCGGTGGCCCGCAGTGTACGACAGCGTCCCTCGTGCCAGACCGTCAACTGGCAGAGGATTCCCTGCCAGTTTGCGTTCTGGCAAGCGCGGGATCGAGTCTAGAAAGTCCATGGGCGGCAGATACAAAACGGGGGCGGTCGCCCGCCCCCGAGGGTCATGAGCCAGGCCGGCAGGCCGTCGGCATCACGAGCTGTAGTACATGTCGAACTCGACCGGGTGCGTCGTCATGCGGAAGCGCGTGACTTCCTCGTGCTTCAGCGCGATGTACGCGTCGATCAGGTCGTTGCTGAACACGCCGCCGCGCGTCAGGAAGTCGCGGTCCTTGTCCAGGTAGTCGAGCGCCTGGTCGAGCGACGAGCACACGGTCGGGATCTTCGCGTCCTCTTCCGGCGGCAGGTCGTACAGGTTCTTGTCGGCGGCCTCGCCCGGGTGGATCTTGTTCTGCACGCCGTCCAGGCCCGCCATCAGCATCGCCGCGAAGGCCAGATACGGATTGGCCGTGGGATCGGGGAAGCGCACCTCGATGCGGCGGCCCTTCGGGCTGCTGACATACGGAATGCGGATCGATGCCGAGCGGTTGCGCGCCGAGTAGGCGAGCTTGACCGGCGCTTCGAAGCCCGGCACCAGTCGCTTGTAGCTGTTCGTGCCCGGGTTCGTGATCGCGTTCAGCGCACGCGCGTGCTTGATGATGCCGCCGATGTAGTACAGCGCGAACTCCGACAGGCCGCCGTAGGCGTCGCCGGCGAAGAGATTCGTGCCGCCCTTCCATACCGACTGGTGCACGTGCATGCCCGAGCCGTTGTCGCCCACCACCGGCTTCGGCATGAACGTCGCCGTCTTGCCGTAGCTCGCCGCGACGTTCCAGATCGTGTACTTCATGATCTGCAGCCAGTCGGCGCGCTTGACCAGCGTGCTGAACTTGGTGCCGATCTCGCACTGGCCCGGCGCGGCCACTTCGTGGTGGTGCACTTCGACTTCGACGCCCTGCTGCTCGAGCAGCAGGCACATCTCCGAGCGGATGTCCTGCAGCGAATCGACCGGCGGCACCGGGAAGTAGCCACCCTTCACCGGCGGACGGTGCGCGAGGTTGCCGCCGTCGTAGTCATGACCGGTGGACCAGGGCGCTTCCTCGGACTTGATGCTGACGCGCGCGCCGGACATGTCGACGTTCCACGTCACCGAATCGAAGATGAAGAACTCGGGCTCGGGACCGAAGTACGCGGTGTCGCCGACGCCGGTGGACTTCAGGTAAGCCTCGGCACGCTTGGCAAGCGAACGCGGATCGCGGTCGTAGCCCTTGCCCGTCGACGGCTCGATCACGTCGCAGGTGATGATCAGCGTGTTCTCTTCGCGGAACGGGTCCATGCGCGCCGAGTCGGCATCCGGCATCAGCAGCATGTCCGACGCCTCGATGCCCTTCCATCCGCCGATCGACGAGCCGTCGAAGGCGTGGCCCTGCTCGAACTTGTCTTCTTCGAATGCCTTGGCCGGCACCGACACGTGCTGTTCCTTGCCCTTGGTGTCGGTGAATCGCAGATCGACGAACAGCACTTCGTTGTCCGTGATCATCTTCATCACGTCTTTGGCCGTGGCCATTGTTTCCTTCTCCTGTCGCTCGTGGTCAAAAGGGCCCCTGCCGCGCCTCTCACGCCTCAGGGAACTGGTGCAGCGCAACGCACGAACTGTGCCAAAACTGATCTGGCGCCGGTTGATGCTGCACTAGCCTTGTGCGGAAAGGACTTAGCTTCGCCGCAGGGTCAGCCACTGGAGGTACGGATCAGGCTGATATGCACCACGACAAGCCAAAATTGCACCTCTATCGTGATTCTAGGCCCTATTATGGTGTGTCTCTGGGTCCGGAAGAAAAAGGGCCTGCAAGTCGCTCAGGAAGCGCTGGCCGAGATCGGTCGGCGCCCAGCGCTGGTGGTCGGCGTTCAGCAGGCCGCGTCGCTGGGCCTCGGCCAGCGGGCGGTCGACTGCCGACGACGGCAGGCCGGTGCGCTCCGTGAACCAGCGTGCGGGCACGCCCTCGGCGAGCCGCAGCGCGTTCAGCATGAACTCGAAGGGCAGGTCTTCGCGTGCCACTTCGTCGCTGTGCGCGAGGAAGTCGCGTCGTCCGGCTCGCTGCAGATAGCCCTCGGGCCGCGCGAAGCGCACCTGGCGATAGATGCGCTGCGGAAACGACAGTTTCGAGTGCGCACCGGCGCCGATGCCGAGGTAGTCACCGAAGCCCCAGTAGTTGAGGTTGTGACGACAACGCCGGCCTGCCCGCGCATAGGCCGACACTTCGTAGTGCTGCAACCCCGCCTCCGCCGTGCGCGCGGCAATCCAGTCCTGCATCGCCGCGACCGTATCCTCATCCGGCAGCACCGGCGGATGTTTCGCAAAGACGGTGTTCGCTTCAAGCGTGAGCTGATACAGCGACAGGTGCGGCGGCGCGAGCGCCAGCGCCTGTTCGACATCCCGCCGCAGGCCCTCGAGAGTCTGGCCCGGCAGTCCGAACATCAGGTCCAGGTTGAAGTTGTCGAAGGCGGCGCAGGCCCGCTCGACCGCGCGCAACGCCTGCGCGCCGTCGTGGATGCGGCCCAGCGCATGCAGACTCGCATCGTCGAAGGACTGGATGCCGATCGACAGCCGGTTCACGCCCGCGGCGCGATAGTCGGCGAAGCGCGATTCGTCGAGCGTGCCGGGGTTCGCCTCCACCGTGATCTCGCAGTCGCCGGCGAGCTTCAGCAGCGAACGCACGTCCGACAGCAGGCGGTCGAGGGCCGCAGCGCTGAGCAGGCTCGGCGTGCCGCCGCCGATGAAAATGCTGATGACCGGCCGGCCCCAGATCAGCGGCAGCGCACTTTCCAGATCGGCGCGCAGCGCAGCGACGTACTCGGCTTCCGGGATGCGCGCGATGCCGCCGGCCGGTTCGTGCGAGTTGAAGTCGCAGTACGGGCACTTGTGCACGCACCACGGGAAGTGGATGTACAGCGACAGCGGCGGCAGCGCGGGCAGGCGCAACGTGCCCGGACGCAGCGCAGTTGCGATATCGGGAGCGGGCACGCCGGCCGGCAGTTCGCCGTCGCCGCCGTCGTGTGCCGATCGAACGGGAATCATGCCCAGTCGACGAAGCGCTGTGCGAGTTCGCGCAGCGCGCGCCCGCGATGGCTGATGCGATTCTTCTCGTCGGGCGAGAGTTCGGCCGCGCTGAGGCCGCGGTCGGGCAGCAGGAACAGCGGGTCGTAGCCGAAGCCGCCGTTGCCCCGCAGCGCGCGCAGGACTTCGCCGTGCCAGCGCGCATCGGCGATCAGCGGCTCGGGGTCGTCGGGGTGTCGGACTGCAACCAGCACGCAGCAGTAGTGCGCGCGCCGGTCGGCGACCTCCTCGAGTGCTTGCAGCAGCTTTGCGTTGTTGTCCGCATCGTTCGCGCCCTCGCCCGCATAGCGCCGAGTACACGCCGGGCGCGCCGGCCAGCGCGTGGCGGACGCAAGGTCTCGAACTGCTCGCCATGCCAGGTCGCTCGCCGCCGAGGCGTGCCGCGCCTTGCCAGCGCATTCTCGAGAAATGCTCGCGCGGCCTCGCCCAGATGCCGTTCAGCGGACTGCTGGCCGATGACCTCGAGATCCGGTCGCCAGCATAGCCGCGAACTCGCAACTTGCCGGCGCGGTGACGCCAGCACGATCTTCTTCGCGGATATTCGGTGCGCCAGGCGCTGCAGCGCGAACGCCTCCGGAACGGCCGAGCGGCGCTCACGCTCGGCGTACCCAGCGCCGCCTTCGCGCTGGGCAGTTCGCCGATGCCCCGGCGTGCCAGCGCGAGCATCGACGCCAGCTGCTGTTCGCTGAAGGTCTCGCCTTCGGCCGTGCCCGCACTTCGACGAAGCCGCCGGCGCCGGTCATCACGATGTTCATGTCGGTGTCGCAGTCCGAGTCCTCGGCGTCATCGAGGTCGAGCACCGGCACGCCGCGATACACGCCCACCGACACCGCCGCGACGTAGTCCCCGATCGGCAGTTCTACAGCGCGCCGCGCTGCTGCAGCCATGCAGCGCATCGTACGTGGCGACACAGCTGCGCCGGTGATGGCGGCTGCGGGTGCCGCCATCGCCTCGCAGCACGTCGCACCGATCTGCAGCGCGCTCGCCGAGCGCGGTGAGATCGACCACCGTCGCGCGCAGGCTGCGGCTGACGCTGCTGATCTCCTGCGTGCGAGCCGCCTGCTTGCCGCGCGCTGCCTCGCGATCGCCGCGCGTGCGTCAGACCGGGGCAGCATGCCATTCGGCGGTGAGCCGCCTCGTCCTCGGCTCTTCAGGAAGTGGCGCACCTTGTCGTCGACGTTGCCGTACAGGACATGCGCACGCCGAACTCGACCAGCACCTGGAGCCTTCGGCGCGGCGTGCAGGCGCGGGTCAGGCGATCAGCGGAGCTTCGTCGAAGGCGACCGCTGTGGCGGTAGCACGGAGTGCAGGCGACCATCAGGTGACCTCGGGGATACAGCCGCCGGTTACCGTAGAACATAGTTCGCGCGAAGCGACGGCACGGTGCATCGTCGCCCCGGCGCAGGCCGGGGCCCAATTTGCTGTTACTTGCTCACCAGCTTCGCCGACTTCTGGATCGCCTTCTGGATCTCGGCCACCGCGTCGTCGATCTGGTCTTCCGACAGTTCCTCGTCGGCGCTGGGTTCGCCGTGACGCGGCATCTGGATGGTGGACGCGACCGTGCCTTCGGGGATGAGCAGCGTCGACACCGGGTCTTCGGTCGGCGGCACCATCTCGACCGATTCCGTGCCGGCCCACGTCATCGCGATCGCCGTGCAGTTGTCGGCCTCGGGCCCGCTCAGCTCGAGAGCGAGCTCCATCAGCTCCGGCACCGCGCGCATCACCGTCTTGCCGGTGAAGGCCTCGGCGATCTGCCGGTCGTTCAGCGAACCCCACAGCCCATCGGAACACAGCAGCAGCGTGTCGCCGTTGCGCATCGCGAAGGGCCGGCTCACTTCGACCGTCGGCGCGACATACGCCCCGATGCAGTTGAAGATGCGGTTGCGCTCGGGATGGTCCTTCGCGTCTTCCGGCCGGATCAGGCCGGACTGCACCAGGTGATGGACGCGCGAATGATCGATGGTGCGTTCGAGGATGCGGCCGCCGCGGATCATGTAGAGACGCGAGTCGCCGACGTGCGCCCAGATCGCGACCCCCTGCTGCACGATGCACGCCACCAGCGTGGTGCGCGGCGCCTCGGGCAGACTGTGTTCGGCGCGATAGCGGTGCAGTTCGCGGTGCGCCGCGAGCACGGATTCCTCGAGGAAGCGCGTCGGGTCCGGCAGGATCGGCTTGGCGTCGCGCTGGTAGATCGACGCGATGGTCTGCAGCGTGAGCTGGGACGCGACTTCGCCGCGCGCGTGGCCGCCCATGCCGTCGGCGACGAGGATCAGCATCGAATCGCGGGTGTACAGGTACCCCATGCGATCCTGGTTGATGCGCCGCCCGCCCTTCTTGCTCTCCTGGTAGACCGAGAACCTCACCCGCGCCCTCCCCGCTGGAACCCCTGCCGCGGCAGTGTCCGCGTTTCACGGCCGGCGCGTGTCCCGAATCGAAGGAATTTGCCGCCCATTTTTCGCGGTTCGTCTGCCCTCAAGCAGGCCCGAGGTCAGAACCAGGTGATGTTGTGGTCCTTCATGAACCGCGTCACGCGGTTCTGAAGGCTGCGCCAGCGGGCGCCGGTCTTTTCCATCAGCGAGAACTCGGGCCGCTCGGGAACATTCTGCAGCAGTTCCTTCTGCACCGCGTAGACCGTCTGCGGGCGCTCCAGCGAATTGAGTCGCAGACAACGCTCGACCATCGAGATGAGCTGGCTCGAATACAGGCCGCGGAACGAGCGCAGCGCGTTGGGCATCTTGTCGTCCTTCAGGCGCTGGTCCGACTCCTGAGGCGGCATGCCCGACATGCAGGCGTAGATGCATGAGCCGATCGAATACACATCGGTCCACGGCCCGAGTTCGGCATCGCGCTTGTAAAGCTCCGGCGCAGCGAAACCCGGTGTGTACATCGGGTAGGTCTTGGAGATGTCGCGTTGCAGCGTCTGCCGTGCCGCGCCGAAGTCCAGCAGGATCGGCGTGCCGTCCATGCGCAGGTAGATGTTGGCTGGCTTCACGTCCAGGTGCAGCAGCCGGTTCGAATGCACCTCACGCAGCCCGTTCATGACCTGTGCGAACACGCGGCGCACGAAGCGCTCCGACAGCACGTCCTTCTGGTCCTTGTTGCGGTTGCGCAGCACGTGTTCCTGCAGCGACCGCCCGGACTCGTAGTTCATCACCATGTACACCGTCTCGTTCGCGCGGAAGAAGTTCACGACGCGGACGATGTTCGGGTGATAGATCGACGCGAGCGCCCGGCCTTCCTCGAAGAAGCACTTCAGGCCGATGCGGTAGGTGTTGAGGTTCTCCGGCGCGATATAGGGCGAGAGCTCTCCCGGCTTGCGCTGCGCCAGCGCCGCGGGCATGTACTCCTTGATGGCCACCGAGTTGCCGTTCTCGTCGGTGGCGAGATACACGATCGAGAATCCCCCGCTCGATATCTTCTTTACAATGCGGTAGCCGCCGACTTCGAGGCCTTCGGGCAAGGATGCGTTGGTCTGCGCCGGCATGGGCAAAGCTGCGTGAGAAGATCGCGGCGATTCTAGCGAATGGGCCCGTCGGCCCGCAGACCCTGAACGCCGGAAAAGGCGTCCATACCAAGGCTTCGCGCATCCTCTCGCGCTCGCCGCTGAACCTTCCGGACCTCCATGAAACCCGTCGCCAGCATGACCGGCTTTGCGGTGGCCAGCCGGCCCACGCCGCTCGGCGCCGTCACCGTCGAACTGAAGTCGGTGAACTCGCGCTTCCTCGACCTGTCGGTGCGCTACCCCGACGAGCTGCGCAGCGTCGAGCCGCCGTTGCGCGAAGCGATCGCCGCGCGTGTCAATCGCGGCAAGCTGGAATGCCGGCTGTCTCTGAATCGCGTCGCCGCCGACGCGGAGGCGGGGCTGAACGCCGCCGCGCTGGCCCGCCTGTGCCGGCTGGCCGCCGACGTGCAGGCCGCACTGCCCGCGGCTACGGCATTGACCGTCGCCGACGTGCTGGGGTGGCCGGGGCTGATCGACGCGCCGGGCGCGGATCCCGAATCGCTGAAGACGTCGGTGCTGGATGCGCTGGCCGAAGCCCTCGATGCACTTGCCGCGTCTCGGCAGCGCGAAGGCGCGGCATTGCGCGAGGTGCTGCGCACGCACTGCGCAGCCATCGACGCCGTGGCCGCGCAGGTGCAGGCGCGCGCGCCCGAGATCCTCGCGTCGGTCGAACGCAAGCTCGCCGAACGGCTGGACCAGGCGCTCGGCCGGTCGCTGACTGAGGGCTCGACGCTGTCGCGCGAGGAAGTCGCCGACCGCATCCGCCAGGAAGTGACGCTGTACGGCCTGAAGATGGACGTGGACGAGGAACTGAAGCGGCTCGGCACGCACGTCGCCGAAGTGCAGCGCGTGCTGTCGGCCGGCGGTCCCGTGGGCCGTCGACTCGATTTCCTGATGCAGGAACTGAACCGCGAAGCCAACACGCTGGGCTCGAAGGCCGCGGCCATCGAGATGACCAACGCGTCGATGGAGCTGAAGCTGCTGATCGAGCAGATGCGCGAGCAGATCCAGAATCTCGAGTGACGTCGCCGGTCAGTCGACCCAGGCGGCGACCGGTTTCGAGAGAAAATCCTCCAGCGCAATGCCATCGCCGCCGACCAGCAGCGTGCGTCGCACCTTGAAAGCGCCCGCGAAGGCCGCGGTGCCGGGATGCGCCTGCGGCGCACGGCCGCTCTTCACCTCGATGGCGACGAGGCGACCCCGTGAAC
Source organism: Burkholderiaceae bacterium (assembly GCA_044225415.1). GTDB lineage: Bacteria > Pseudomonadota > Gammaproteobacteria > Burkholderiales > Burkholderiaceae_F > JALORV01. The sequence continues at coordinate 25,211 of JBGAIO010000039.1, forward strand.
GGACAACGAAATC
>JBGAIO010000156.1:0-2669 GCA_044225415.1 Burkholderiaceae bacterium
GTCGTAGCGCTGCTGGACCCGGCTTTCCGAGTCCACGACCGCGCGATTGCCGGACCGCGTCACGGCGCCCGCGGGCAGCACCGTCGTGATGCGCAGCGTCGCTGCAGCCATTCGATGCAGTTCCGCGACCAGCGCGGCATCACACGGCGCAAACAGCAGCAGGTCGAACTGCCCGCCGAGTTGATCAAGCAGCCATGCCTCGCGTCCGTCAACGCGTACAGGCGCATCGGCCGCTGGCGCGCCCGGCAGCATCGCGCCGGCGAAGCGATCGACGTCAGGCGTGGACAGCGGGCTCGCGCGGTGAGTCGTCGGCAGCGACAGCCTCCCGCTGTTGACCAGTTTCCGCGCGAACGCGTGCTTCTGCGCGAGCGCCAGCACGGCATCGCGGAACACGCGGCTCGCGTCGCTCTTCGGTGTGATGAAGTCGGTGGCCCGCGTGGAATTCAGCAGGTTCTCGTCGGCGGCCTCGACGCGCTCGCTGTCGTAGCTCGCCAGCAGCGACGCCGGCGATTCGCCGCGCAGCACGCGCGCGAGCTTCCAGCACAGGTTGTCGGTGTCCTGGAAGCCCGAGTTCGCGCCGCGCGCACCGAAGGGCGAGACCTGGTGTGCGGCGTCGCCGACGAAGAGCACGCGGCCGTGCGCGAAGTGATCGAGCCGGCGGCACTGGAAGGTGTAGACGCTGACCCATTCGAGCTCGAAGGGACGATCGTCGCCAAGCAGTGCACGGATGCGCGGCAGCACGCGCTCGGGCTTCTTCTCCTCGTCCGGATCGGCGTCCCAGCCGAGTTGGAAGTCGATGCGCCACACGTCGTCGGCCTGACGGTGCAGCAGCGCCGACTGGCCGGGATGGAACGGCGGGTCGAACCAGAACCAGCGCTCGGCCGGATAGTCGCCCTGCATGCGCACGTCGGCGATCAGGAAGCGGTCGCGGAACACCTGGCCCTTCCATTCGAGACCCAGCATGTCGCGCAGCGGGCTGCGCGCGCCGTCGGCGGCGATCAGGTACTCGGCCTCGACGGAGTAGTTGCCATCGGGCGTGCGGACGTCGACGCGCACACCCTCGTCGTCGTGCGCCACGCCCACGGCCTCATTCTTCCAGCGCACCGTGTGGCCCAGCGCGAGCAGACGCTCGACCAGCGCTTCCTCCAGGTGGTACTGCTGCAGGTTGACGAAGGCCGGGCGCCGATGCCCCTGCTCGGGCAGCAGGTCGAACTGGTAGGCCAGCGCATCGCGATGGAACACCTTGCCCACGTTCCAGCTCACGCCGCGCGCGCAGATCGGCTCGCCGCAGCCCAGCCGGTCGAGGATCTCGAGTGCGCGCTTCGCGTAGCAGATCGCGCGCGAGCCGACGCTGACGGTGTTGTTGTCGTCGACGATGACGAAGTCGATGCCCTGCTGCGCGAGATCGATCGCGGCGGCCAGCCCCACCGGGCCCGCGCCGACGATCAGCACCTGCGTGCGTGCGACGGCCGCCGCGAGTTCGGCAGGCCGGACGTACGGATACTGCGGAGGACGATAACTGCCGGTCATCGGCGCAAGCATGCGGCGGGCCTGCCCCGCAGGCAAGTGAGCAGGATCAACTGTCGAGTCGATCGATCCGCCACCGCTGATAGCGCAGCCCCAGCACCGCGCCGACGACGATGCCGGCGACCGCGATGAAGGAGCCTGCCGCCAGCGTCGACAGGCCCGACAGTCCCTGTCCGATCGTGCAGCCCATCGCAGCCACGCCGCCGAAGCCCATCAGCGCGCCGCCGACGAGGTGATTAGCCGTGTCCTCGGTGCCCGCGAAGCCTTCCCAGCGGAAGCTGCGCGTCACCAGTGCGTAGGCGCACGAACCGGCGAACAGTCCCAGCACCGCCACGATGCCGATGGTCAGCTGTTTGCTGGTGTCGCTGGTGAACATCAGCCAGTCCAGCGTCCACGCCACCGGCGCGACGAAGGACAGCGATTCCATCTGCCGCGAGTTGGTGCGCAGCCAAGTCTCTTCCAGCGTCTGCGGATGCTCGGCCACGTGGCCGATGTTGCCGGACACGAACCACACGCCGACGATGATCGCGCCGATGCCGACGCCGGCCAGCAGGTTGTCGACCGTGCGGAAACTGCGCTCGCGGAGCGCGAAGATCGCCAGCGGGGCCGCCATGCCCAGCCCGAGTACCAACCGCCATGTGCGCTGCGCATCGATCGATCCGGCGAACAGCGACGGCAGGTCCTGCCGCGTCGCCAGCGTCGTTCCCACGGCTTCGAGCGCATGCACGCGGAACAGCGCCAGGAAACCGCGCAGGCTGATGTACGCGAACACCGCCAGCATCAGCAGCGCCACCAGCGACTTCAGGCTGCCCGCGCCCGCGCGCACCAGCGAGCGCGCCCCGCAACCGCCGGCCAGCACCATGCCGAAGCCGAACAGCACGCCGCCCACCGCATAGGCCAGCGACGTGAAGCGCGGCGCGGTGTAGAACGATGCGCGCAGATCGATCAGTCCGAATGCATCGAGCAGCGTCGTGCCCGCCAGTGCGACGGCCATGGCGAGCAGCCACTGCCGCATGCGTGTCCAGTCGCCGAAGTTCACGATGTCGGCGATACCGCCCATCGTGCAGAAGCGCGTGCGCTGTGCGATGGCGCCGAAGGCCACTGCGAGCGCAAAGGTCGCGACGAGGACGATGAGCGAGAGC
>JBGAIO010000157.1:0-2650 GCA_044225415.1 Burkholderiaceae bacterium
TTCAGTCCCGGGTAGTCCGCACCCAGCACGGCGACGCTGTGCACCGGTCGCGCCGCCTCGACCGCCGTGGCCGGTGCGCCGGCCAGCGGTAGATCGAGTCCCCGGGTGGATCTGACGACGCTCATTGCAGGCCGCCTCTCCCGTGGCGGGGCGGCGTCCGTGCGCCTGCGCCGGCCACACTCGCCTCACCGGAAGTTAGAGGCCCTCACTGAAATCGCGTTGACTGCGGTCAACGCACGCAGCCTTGACGCGATCAGCAAGGGCAGGACTCAGACCACGTAGGTGGCGTAGACAGGCTGGTACATCTGCGCAGCGATGTGAGCGCGCAGATCGGCCGGCCGCGCAATGCCCGCCACGCCTTCGCTGAACGCGACCTCGGCAACGGCGGTGGCCACGGCCAGCGACGCGTCGCGGATCGACTGCAGCGGCGGATAGAGGCTGCCCTGCGCCAGGTCGGTGTCGGTCACGGTCGAGGCCAGCGTGCGTGCGGCCGCCATGAACATGCCGTCGCTGACGCGCTTCGCCTGCACCGCCACGACGCCCAGGCCCACGCCCGGGAAGATGTAGGAGTTGTTGCCCTGGCGCGGCACGTGGCGATGACCTGCGAACTCCACCGGCGCGAACGGACTGCCGGATGCGAACAGCGCCTTGCCGCCGGACCATGCGTAGGCCTGCTCGGCCGTGCATTCGGCGCGCGACGTCGGGTTGGACAGGGCGAACACGATCGGCCGCGCGTTGATGCGCGTCATCGTCTCGATCACGTCGCGCGTGAAGGTGTTCGGCGTGGCACTGACGCCGATGATCGCGGTCGGCCGCAGCGTGCGCACGGCCTCGCCGAAATCGGCGGCCGGGGCGTGGGCATGCGCAAACGGGCGCTTGTGCTCGACGAGATCGGTGCGCCCGGCCGTGACCAGGCCCTTCGAATCCACCAGCCAGCAGCGTGCGCGCGCCTGCGCTTCGGTCAGTCCCTCGGCGCGCATGGCGGCGACCAGCAGATGGCAGATGCCGGTCGCGGCCTCGCCCGCGCCCAGGCACAGGAAGGTCTGCTCGGACATCGGCTTGCCGGTCACGCACAGCGCCGAGAAGATGCCCGCCACCGCCACGCTCGCCGTGCCCTGGATGTCGTCGTTGAACGAGCACAGCCGGTCGCGATAGCGCTGCAGCAGGCGGAAGGCGTTGTGGTTCGCGAAGTCCTCGAACTGGATCATCACGCCCGGGAACTCCGCCTGCGCCGCAGTCATGAACTCTTCGACGAGTTCGTCGTAGGCCGGGCCGTGCAGGCGATGCTGGCGCAGTCCGATGTACAGCGGATCGGCGAGCAGCGCCTCGTTGTTCGTACCGACGTCGAGCATCACCGGCAGCGTGCGGCGCGGATGGATGCCGGCGCACGCTGTGTACAGCGACAGCTTGCCGATCGGTATGCCCATGCCGTTGGCGCCGAGGTCACCCAGTCCCAGGATGCGTTCGCCGTCGGTGACGACGATGATCGCGGCGTCCTTGTGCGGCCAGTTGGCAAGCAGCTCGCGCACTCGGCCACGATCCTTCGCAGAGATGAACAGGCCACGCGGCCGCCGGTAGATGTGGCCGAACTCCTGGCACGCCAGCCCGACGGTCGGCGTGTAGATGATCGGCATCATCTCGTCGGGATTCTCGGCGACCAGGCGATAGAACAACGCCTCGTTGCGGTCCTGCAGCGAGACCAGCATGATGTACTTCGCCAGGTCCGACTTCAGCCGGTGGAAGTTTTCGTGCACGCGCTGGACCTGGTCGTCCTGCGTGCACACGTGCGCAGGCAGCAGCCCGCGCAGGCCCAGTGCCTCGCGCTCGGCCTCCGTGAATGCCGTGCCCTTGTTCAGCAGCGGGTCGCGCAGCAGCGCGATGCCCCGCGGCACTCCGCCGGACGCCCGCGTGGCGTCACTGCCGGTCGGCTGCCCCATGATGTCTCCTCCCTATTTCTTATGGTTGGCGCCGTCGCTACACCGTCTCGGGGACCATGTCGATGGCACCGCACGGGCATTCGGCGGCACACATGCCGCAGCCCTTGCAGAATTCGTAGTTGATCTCGAAGCGCAACCCCGGACCGAGCTTGATCACCGCGTTGTCCGGACAGACGCCGTAGCAGTTGTCGCACTCGAAGCAGTTGCCGCACGACAGGCAGCGCCGCGCCTCGAACTGCGCGTTGAACTCGGTCAGGCCTTGCTGCACCTCGTCGAAGGTGGACGTGCGCCGCACGCCTTCCAGCGTCGGGCGCACCGTCTTCGAGGCATCGCTGTAGTACCAGGTATTGAGCCGCTCCCACGCCGCGGGCGCGTGCTTCGGCACGGGCTCTGCGCTCGCGCCGCGCAGCCACGCGTCGATGTTGCGCGCGGCCTTCTTCCCGTGCCCGACGGCGACAGTCACCGTGCGTTCGGACGGCACCATGTCGCCGCCCGCGAACAGCCCCGGCAGCCCGGTCATCATGTTCGGCCCGACCTGCACGGTGCCGTCCCTGATCTCCAGCCCCGGTACGCCATCGAGCAGCGACAGGTCCACGTCCTGCCCCCGCGCCAGCACCAGCGAATCGGACTCGAGCGTCTCGAACTCGCCGGTGGGCTGCGGGAAGCCCTTGTCGTCGAGCGCCATCTTCTCGACCGTCAGCGTGCCGCTGTCG
>JBGAIO010000040.1:0-22533 GCA_044225415.1 Burkholderiaceae bacterium
GCGAGCACCGTGCGGGAATAGATGTCCTGCACCTGCGCGGGATCGAAGCCGGTCTCGGCCACGCGGAACGCGTAGCGCAGCACTTTCTGCCCGCCGGCGCTTGCGGAACTCGCCTGCGCAGCGCCCGGCAGCGCAGCCGACACCGGCGCGGCCGCCAGTGCGCGCGCGAACGTGCGTCGGCTGGAACTCTTCGGATGGCTCATGCTCGCGTCGGCAATTACGGTTTACGCCAGATTTGAAGTCCGGGCGGTCATCGGCATAATCCGCGCTTTCGCGCGCCGGCCAACCCGCGCGCGACCCACACCAGAAAGAGCGGGCCCGCGTGGGCGCCTATATCTTACGCAGACTATGGCAGATGATCCCCACGCTGGCCGGGGTGATCCTCTTTGTCTTCTTCCTCTTCAAATGGTTCGGCGGTGACCCCGCCGAAATTCTCGGCGGCCTGCTCGCCACGCCTGAACAGATCGAAGCGATCCGCACGCAGCTGGGGCTGAACGAGCCGTGGTACGTGCAGTTGTGGATCTTCGTGAAGTCGATCTTCACCTTCAACTGGGGCAACAGCTGGGCCACGGGCGAGTCGGTGGCCAACATCTTCCGCACGCGCCTGCCGGCGACGCTGACGGTGATGGTGCCGATCCTGATTCTCGAAACCGTGCTGGGCATCATTGCCGCGATGGCGGTGGCCTACGTGCGCGGCTCGGTCACCGATCGCGCGATCATGATCATCACGACGGTGATGCTGTCGGTCTCGTTCCTGGTCTACATCATCGTCGGCCAGTGGCTGTTCGGCTTCTACCTCGGCTGGTTCCCGGTGCAGGGCTGGAGCGACAGCTTCTGGACCAACCTGACGCACTACGCGGTGCTGCCGGTGCTGCTGGCGACCTTCGTGTCGCTGGCGCCGAACACGCGGCTGTATCGCAGCTTCTTCCTCGACGAGATCGGCCACGACTACGTGCGCACCGCGCGCGCCAAGGGCGTCAGCGAGAACCGGACTCTGTTCGTGCACGTGCTGCGCAACGCGATGATCCCGGTGCTGACCAACGTGGCGGTGCAGCTGCCCGGCATCTTCCTCGGCTCGTTCCTGATCGAGACCTTCTTCTCGATACCCGGTCTCGGCCGCGAAACCCTGCTGGCGGTGAACCGCAGCGACTACCCGGTGATCCAGGCGGTCACGGTGTATCTCGCTGCACTGACGATGGTGATCAACCTGGGTGCCGACATCCTGTACAAGATGGTCGACCCGCGCGTGGTGCTGAAGTGAGGCGGCGATGACGACACTCGCGCAAACCCAATCCGTTCCCGTCCACGAACGTTCGGCCGGTGTATGGGTCACCGCCTGGCGGCGGCTGAAGAACGACCGCGTCGGCATGATCTCGCTCTACGTCGTCGCGGCCTTCCTGGTGCTGATCCTCGCCGCGGCGCTGCAGCTCGTGGCGAGCGGCTGGCAGAAGGAAGTCGGCGTGCCCGACGCGCCGCCGACCTTCGTCGGTCCGCGTGCAGCGACCACCGGCACCGATCCGCTGGCCAGCGTGGTCGCGAAGGACGCGAAGCCGGTCGACCTGTCCGACATCGATCCGCTGGCGCCGAAATACAAGGAATGGGCCGAGCGCGCCGCGAAGATCCAGATCGCCGAAACGCCGAAGGCCGATACGTTGCTCTTTGGCGGTGACCGCCTCGGCCGCGACGTGCTGTCGAAGGTGATCAAGGGCGCGGAAGTGTCGATCTTCGTCGGCGTGTTCGCCGCGGTGCTGGCAACGCTGATTGGAACGCTGCTCGGCGCGCTGTCCGGCTACGCCGGCGGCAAGATCGGCGACTTCCTCGAGTGGGTCTACAACGTCTTCACCTCGATTCCAGGCATCCTGCTGATCTTCGCGTTCGCGGCGGTGCTGGGCCGCGGCATCAGCACCGTCATCCTGATCCTCGGGCTGGCCGGCTGGACCGGCATCTACCGCCTGGTGCGCGCCGAGTACATGAAGCATCGCAACCGCGAGTACGTGCGTGCCGCCGAGGCCATCGGCGCCAGCCATTGGTCGCGCATGTTCGTGCACATCCTGCCCAACATCAGCCACGTCGTGCTGGTGCAGTTGTCGCTGCTGGTGGTGCTGTTCATCAAGGCCGAGGTGATCCTGTCGTTCCTCGGCCTGGGCGTGCGCGTGGACCAGGTGTCGTGGGGCACGATGCTGTCGGAGGCGCAGGCCGAACTCGTGCTGGGCCACTGGTGGCAGCTCGTCGCCACCACCGTGTGCATGGCCGTGTTCGTCACGGCCTTCTCGCTGATGACCGATGCGCTGCGCGACGCGCTCGATCCGAAACTACGCTAGGGCCGCGACGATGAGCTCCCTGATTTCGGTGCGCGACCTGCGCGTGTCCTTCCGCCTCGGCAAGACCCGCGTCGTCGAGGCGGTGAAGGGCGTGAGTTTCGACATCCCCGAGAACTCCACCGTTGCGCTGGTGGGCGAATCGGGTTCGGGCAAGAGCGTCACGGCGATGTCGATCGTGCGGTTGCTGCCCGACAACGCCATCGTCGCGCCCGGCAGCCGCGTCGAGTACGCCGGCCGTGACCTGCTGACCGAACCCATCGAGTCGCTGCGCACGCTGCGCGGCAAGGACATCTCGGTGGTGTTCCAGGAGCCGATGTCGTCGCTGAACCCGGTGTTCACCGTCGGCTGGCAGATCGCCGAAGTGCTGCAGCTGCATACCAAGCTCGCCGGCCGGCAGATCCGCGACCGCGTGATCGAGCTGCTCACCGAGGTCGGCATTCCCGAGCCGAAGTCGCGGCTCGACGCCTATCCGCACGAACTGTCGGGCGGCCAGCAGCAGCGCGTGATGATCGCGATGGCGATCGCCTGCGAACCGAAGCTGCTGATCGCCGACGAGCCGACCACCGCGCTCGACGTGACGGTGCAGCGCCAGATCCTGGAACTGATCAAGCGGCTGCAGGACAAGCACCGCATGAGCGTGCTGTTCATCAGCCACGACCTCGGGCTGGTCGGCGAGATCGCCGACCAGGTAGTCGTGATGCGCGACGGCATCGTGCGCGAGGCCGGTCCCGTGTCGCAGATCTTCGAGAACCCGCAGGACGCCTACACCAAGGCGCTGCTCGCCTGCCGGCCGCGTCTCGACGTGAAGCCGAAGCGGCTGCCGGTGATCGACGATTTCATGAAGGGCAAGGCGGTCGACGCCTCGCAGATCGTCGTCACCGAGCCGCGCGTTGCGCGTGCCGTGGCGCCGCAGCCGCTGATCGAAGCGAAGGGACTGCGCAAGGAATACCGGCTGAAGACGGGGCTGTTCTCGCGCAAGACCATCGAGGCCGTACGCGACGCGAGCTTCAATCTCTATCCCGGCCGCACGCTGGGCGTGGTCGGCGAATCCGGCTCGGGCAAGACCACGGTCGGCATGCTGCTCATGCGGCTCGTTGAGGCAACCGCGGGCCAGGTGCTGTACCAGGGCAAGGACCTGCTGGCACTCTCCGACGCCGAGATGATGGCGTACCGCCGCAAGATCCAGATCATCTTCCAGAACCCGTACGCGAGCCTGAATCCGCGCTTCACCGTCGGACAGATCCTGACCGAGCCGATGAAGATCCACGGCATCGGGACGAGCGACAGCGATCGTTTCGCGCAGGCGGTGGCGCTCGCGAAGCGGGTCGGGCTGCCGGACGACAGCGTCTACAAGTATCCGCACGAATTCTCGGGCGGACAGCGCCAGCGCATCGCGATCGCGCGATGTCTCACCATGAAGCCCGACATCGTCATCTGCGACGAGTCCGTCTCGGCGCTCGACGTGTCCGTGCAGGCGACGGTGCTGAACCTGCTCCTCGACCTGCAGGACGAGTTCGGCATGACCTACATCTTCATCAGCCACGACCTGGCGGTGGTCAAGTACATGGCCGACGACATGCTGGTGATGAGCGAGGGCCGCATCGTCGAGCGCGGTACGTCGGAAGCGATCTACGCATCGCCGCAGGACGACTACACGCGCCGCCTGCTGTCGGCGATCCCGCGCGGTTATGCGGGACGTCTGCAGACCGCGTAGCAGCCCACGATTGCAGGGGCAAGGCCCGGAGGCGGCGCGGCCATCATGCTGGAGATGCTGAGCCGGGCCAGCCCGGCGCTGCAGGCGAAGCTGATCGACGCGCTGGGCCGCGTCATCGAACTGCGTGCGAAGCTGCACATCAACGACGAACTCAACGCCTGCTGGCTGGCGGTCAAGCGCTTCCAGTCGGCGCGTCTGGGCAGGACCTACCCGGACAATCTCGCCAATCCGCGCTACCGCGAAGCCTGCGAGTTCTTCCTCGAGGAACTGTACGGGCCGCGCGACTTCGAGCAGCGCGATGTCGAGGCGCAGCGCGTCGTGCCCAAGCTCGCGAAGATGCTTCCGGCGCGCGCCATCGAAGTGCTGCTGCTGGCGGTGGAGCTCGACGAGCTGTCGGAAGAGCTCGACGTCGGCCTGGCCCGCGAAATCGGCCGCCCGAAAGATGGCGAGCTCAGCGACGAGGAGTATGCCGACGCCTATCCGAGGGTCGGCAGCAGGGCGAAGCGCGAGCGGCAGATCGCCCTCGTCAACGACGTCGGTGCCGCGCTCGACAAGCTGGCGCGCATTCCGATGCTGTCGACCATGCTCGGCATGATGAAGGGGCCGGCGGAGGCCATGGGTTACGGCCATCTGCATCACTTCCTGCACCGCGGCTTTCACGCCTTCGCGAAGATGGGCGGTGCGAAGGAATTTCTCGCCACCGTCGACCGGCGGGAGAAGACGATCAATGCGCGGCTGTTCGCGCGCGATCCGGACCCTTTCAGGCCGGTCGATTGACGGGCTCCTGGGGCTATCGGGGCGCGCGGACCACCCAGGTGCGCGTCACGCGGTCGTGCAGCAGCCGGCGCTGCGGATCCATCCACAGCGGCAGCAGCTGGAAGGCGAAACCGGCGACGAGCGCGGCGAGCGCCGCATAGCGGCCGGGGCCGACGATCCAGATATAGAGCATGCCGGGCACGAACAGGTGCCAGGCCACCACGTAGCGGGCCAGCGCGCGCTGCATCGACGGCGAGCGGCCGCGCTCGTCGACCACGGCCAGCTTCCACGTGCGCAGCGCCAGGGTCTGGCCGAAGCGGTGCCAGCACCAGACGAAATACGCGCCGATCAGCAGGAACAGCACGACCTGATGCACCGCGCGCCGACTCTCGTCGAGCGGGCTGGCATTGCCCGTCAGAGCGGTGGCGATCATGCCGCCGGCGAAGGCGACCCCGAACAGCAGCACGGCCTCGTAGACCATCGCGGCGATGCGCACCCACGGGGTTGCCGGATGCAGCACGAGCGCATCGGTCGTGGCAGCCGATGCGACCTCGGTCGCAGAAGCGTGGTTGCGCCGCGCCCGGCGCGAAGGTTTGCTCACTGCCGCAGTGTAGCGGCGTGCCCGCGCGGGCACGCTTATTTCGTCAGCGTTTCGGCGCTGGCGGGCGGCGCTGCGGGGGCAGGTGCGGACGACGGTGCCGGTGCAGATGCGCCGGCATTGGCGGGCGGAGCCGCGGCGGGCTTCGCGGGCGGCGGGGCAGGGCGACGGGGCGCTGCCTGCTTCATCGCGGCGCGATCCGCGAGTTCGCGCTTCTTGTCTTCCGGCAGTTCCTGGTACTTCTGCACGGTGGCGGCGCGCTGTTCCGCCGGCACCTCATAGGCGCGCCGGAAGTTCTCGCGCGCGGTCTTCTTCTGCTCAGGCGTCAGGCGCGCGAACTCGGCCATGCGCTCGTGCATCTTCTGCTTGCCGTCGGGAGACAGGTTCGGATAGCGCGCGGCGACTTCCAGCCACTTGCGCTTGCGATCGGCATCCAGCTTCGGCCAGTCCGCGGCCAGCGGGGCCAGCGCCTCGCGCTGGGCCGGGGTCAGCTCGTTCCAGCGGGGACGGGCGCTCTCCTGCGCGAACAGCGTCGACGTCGTCCAGATCAGCACTGCCGCCAGCCCGCCGACGCACAGTGCACGGCGGCGGAAGGACGCTGAGGCAGGGGTTCGTCGCACGCAGGGCCCGTCTACTCTTCGCTGCCCACGGTCCTCAGCAGCGCTCCGAAGCCCTTGTCCGCGTAGGTATCCAGCGGGATTTCGTCCATCAGCACGGCGAAATCCATGTCGGCCAGTTCGGAAATGCGCCGCTGCTCCTGATACTGGTAGATGCCGACGAAGCCGACGACCAGCGCCAGCAGCGGCGCAGCCAGCCCGAGCCGCGACCACCAGCCGGGCGCATCGTCCACCGGTCCGCCTGCACCGGCGGTCTGCAGCACCCAGCCGCGCGTGGTCTGCGCACCGCGCTGGCGCACCAGCGCGGCCTCGCGGGCCTGCTGCAGCTTCAGCGTGGTGCGGTAGTCCAGGTGCTCCAGGCCCTCGTTGAGTGCCTGGCGGACGCGGAACCCGAATTCGCTGTCGCTGAGCTCGTCGTTGAAATTGTGGTTGTTCATAGCGTGATGCCTCGCGCTCGCAATGCGCGTGCCAGCGTGTGAGTCGCGCGCGAGCAGTGCGTTTTGACACTACCCTCGGAACATCCCATCACGTCGGCCGTTTCCGCCACGTCAAAATCCTCCCAGTAACGCAGCAGGAAGGCCTGCCGTTGACGTTCCGGCAGGCGCGCGATCTCCTCTTCGATGATCGCGATGACCTGGGCGCGCTCCACTTCGTCGCCGGCACCGGGCGAACCGGGGTTTTCGGCCAGGGCTTCGACCGCGGCCAGCGGGTCCGCGTCCGGGTCGTCAGCCGGGGTCAGCGCCGAAAACAGGGTCATCCAGTTCGAACGGACCTTCGTGCGCCGGAAATGATCGGTGATCGCGTTCTGCAGTATCCGCGTGAAAAGCAGCGGAAACTCGGCCGGAGGGCGGTCGCCGTAGTTCTGCGACAGCTTGATCATCGCTTCCTGCACGATGTCCAGCGCCGCTTCGTGATCGCGAACGGCGAACTGCGCCTGGCGGAACGCGCGGCGCTCGACGCCTGCAAGGAACTCGGACAGTTCGTCGCGGGCTGCCATCAGCAGGTCACTCGCCTCATCCGATCCATGGCGACGATAGTGCGCCCCTCAGCGGCCTTCCTTTGCGCAAAAGGCGGCGGATGCTATCAGACGCGTTGCACGCGAGACACTGCCGCAGCCCCCCGCTCGCCGTGCGATTTGCGCGAAGCAGCATGCATGCAGTATCTTCAAAGGTTCGTGCCGACCACATGCACGATGAGAACGATCAGGAATCGATACCAGGAAGCGATCAGCCACCCGTTGTTCCGCAGCCGCACCGCGAGCCACAAGCGCGCATGGACGGCATCCGATCAATTTCCCGTGGACTTTGAGAGGAGCAGTGATGAAAGGCAATGAGCCGGTGCAACTCACCGGTGCAGAGATCGTCGTCAGGGCCCTGCAGGATGAAGGCGTCACGCACGTCTTCGGCTATCCCGGCGGTGCGGTCCTGTACATCTACGACGCGATTTTCCAGCAGGTCGACAAACCGGGCGGCTTCCAGCATGTGCTGGTGCGGCACGAGCAGGCCGCGGTGCATGCGGCGGACGCGTATTCGCGCTCCAGCCAGCGTGTCGGCGTGGCGCTGGTCACCAGCGGGCCGGGCGTGACCAATGCGGTCACCGGCATCGCGACTGCGTATCTCGACTCGATCCCGATGGTGATCATCACCGGGCAGGTGCCGACGCATGCGATCGGGCAGGACGCCTTCCAGGAGTGCGACACGGTCGGCATCACGCGGCCGTGCGTCAAGCACAACTTCCTGGTCAAGGACGTGCGCGACCTGGCGACCACCATCAAGAAGGCGTTCTACATCGCGCAGACCGGCCGGCCCGGACCTGTGCTGGTCGACGTCCCCAAGGACGTCAGCATGAAGACCGCGCCCTACGAGTATCCGCGCGAAGTGGAGATGCGCTCGTACAGGCCCGTGGTCAAGGGCCATCTGGGCCAGATCAAGAAGGCCGTGCAGCTGCTGCTCGGTGCCGAGCGGCCGATGGTCTACACCGGCGGGGGCGTCATCCTGTCGAATTCGTCGGACCTGCTGAACCGGCTGGTCGACGTGCTGGACGCGCCGTGCACCAACACGCTGATGGGCCTGGGCGGCTTCAAGGCCGGCGACCGGCGCTTCGTCGGCATGCCCGGCATGCATGGCACCTACGAGGCGAACATGGCCATGCAGCACTGCGACGTGCTGCTCGCCATCGGCACGCGCTTCGACGACCGCGTGATCGGCAACCCGGCGCACTTCGCCACCAGCCCGCACAAGATCATCCACGTCGACATCGACCCGTCGTCGATCTCCAAGCGCGTGAAGGTGGACGTACCGATCGTCGGCGACGTGCGCGAGGTGATGCAGGAACTGCTGGCGCAGATCGAAGCCGCGCCGCGGCCCGGGCGCGAGAAGCTCGCACCGTGGTGGAAGCAGATCGAGGAATGGCGCAGCCGCGACTGCCTGCGCTACGAGCAGAGCCAGAAGGACGGCGACCCCATCAAGCCGCAGTACGTGATCGAGAAGCTGTGGGAGGTGACCGGCGGCAACGCCTTCGTCACCTCCGACGTCGGCCAGCACCAGATGTGGGCCGCGCAGTACTACCGCTTCGATGCGCCGCGCCGCTGGATCAACTCGGGCGGGCTGGGCACGATGGGCGTCGGGCTGCCGTATGCGATGGGCGTGCAGATGGCCAACCCCGGCGCGCAGGTGGCCTGCGTGACCGGCGAAGGCTCGATCCAGATGTGCATCCAGGAACTGTCGACCTGCAAGCAGTACCGGCTGTCGCCGAAGATCGTCAACCTGAACAACCGCTACCTCGGCATGGTGCGGCAGTGGCAGCAGATCGATTACGGCTCGCGCTACTCGGAGTCGTACGTCGATGCGCTGCCGGACTTCGTCAAGCTGGCCGAGGCCTACGGCCACGTCGGCCTGCAGATCCACAAGCCTGCCGACGTGCTGCCGGCGCTGAAGGACGCGTTCGGGAAATACAAGGACCGGCTGGTGTTCCTGGACATCATCACCGACCAGAAGGAGAACGTCTGGCCGATGGTGAAGGCCGGCAAGGGACTGACCGAGATGCTGCTGGGCGCGGAGGATCTATGAGGCACATCATTTCCGTGCTGCTCGAAAACGAGCCCGGCGCGCTGTCGCGGGTGGTGGGGCTGTTCTCGGCGCGCGGCTACAACATCGAGACGCTGACCGTGGCGCCCACCGAGGACGCGTCGCTGTCGCGCATGACCATCGTCAGCGTGGGCTCGGACGACGTCATCGAGCAGATCACCAAGCACCTGAACCGCCTGATCGAGGTCGTGAAGGTCGTCGACCTGACCGAGGGCGAGTACATCGAGCGCGAACTCATGCTGATCAAGGTGCGCGCGGTGGGCAAGGAGCGCGAGGAGATGAAGCGCATGGCGGACATCTTCCGCGGGCGCATCATCGACGTCACCGAGCGCACCTATACCATCGAACTCACCGGCGACTCGGGCAAGCTGGATGCCTTCATCGGCGCCGTGGACCGCGCGGCCATCCTGGAGACCGTGCGTACGGGCGGCTCCGGCGTCGGGCGCGGCGAACGCGTGCTGCGGGTCTGACTTTGCGCAACGACTGCGCGTACCGACAACATACGAACACTGAGAGAGGAAAGACACCGTGAAGGTCTATTACGACAAGGACGCCGATCTGTCGCTGGTCAAGGGCCGCAAGGTCGCCGTCGTGGGCTACGGCTCGCAGGGTCACGCGCACGCGCAGAACCTGAAGGATTCAGGCGTGAAGGTGACGATCGCGCTGCGCAAGGGCGGCGCGTCGTGGAACAAGGCGGTCAACGCCGGCTTCGACGTGAAGGAAGTCGGCGACGCGGTCAAGGACGCCGACATCGTCATGATCCTGCTGCCCGACGAGAACCACGCGCAGGTCTATGCCGAGTCGCTGGCGCCGAACATGAAGCAGGGCGCGGCACTGGCCTTTGCGCACGGCTTCAACATCCACTACGGCTTCATCCAGCCGCGCGCGGATCTGGACGTCATCATGGTCGCGCCGAAGGCACCCGGCCACACGGTGCGCTCGACCTTCACGCAGGGCGGCGGCGTGCCGATGCTGATCGCGATCCAGAAGGATGCGTCGGGCATGGCGCGCGACCTCGCACTGTCCTACGCGGCGGCGATCGGCGGCGGCAAGGCCGGCATCATCGAGACCAATTTCCGGGAAGAGACCGAGACCGATCTGTTCGGCGAGCAGACCGTGCTGTGCGGTGGTACGGTCGAGCTGATCAAGGCGGGCTTCGAGACGCTGGTCGAGGCGGGATATGCACCCGAGATGGCGTACTTCGAGTGCCTGCACGAACTGAAGCTGATCGTCGACCTGATCTACGAGGGCGGCATCGCCAACATGAACTACTCGATCTCCAACAATGCGGAGTACGGCGAGTACGTCACCGGCCCGGAGATCGTCACCGCCGAGACCAAGCAGGCGATGAAGCGGGCGCTGCAGCGCATCCAGTCAGGCGAGTACGCGAAGAGCTTCATCCTCGAGAATCGCGCGGGCGCGGCGACGCTGAACGCGAAGCGTCGGCTGATGTCCGAGCACAAGATCGAGCAGGTCGGCGAGAAGCTGCGCGCGATGATGCCGTGGATCAAGGCGAACCGGCTGGTCGATCAGTCGAAGAACTGAGACGGACTGAGGAGCAGCGCCAATGCGACGACGCGCCTGTGCAGCCATACTTGCGACCCTCTTCGCGCTGGGCGGCGGCGTCGCCCTCGCGCAGGCGCCGATCGCCACGGCATCGCCCGGCCCCGGCACGGTCGTGCACATGACGGGCGCGGCGGAGCTGGAAATCGCGAATGACGAGGCCGTCGCGCATTTCTTCTACGAGGCGCAGGACGCCGATCTGGCGAAGGCGCAGTCGCAGGTCAATCAGCGGGTCGCCGCTGGCACGGCGGTGCTGAAGAAGGCCGATCCGCAGGCGCAGATCGAGACCGCGGGCTACAGCAGCTTCCCGGTGTATTCGGGTCCGTCGAGTCGAACGCTGGCGGGCTGGCGCGTGCGCCAGGGCGTTGCACTGCGCACTGCCAATCTCAATGCGCTGCCGGCGACCGTGGCAGCCGCGCAGTCGACGCTGTCGCTCGGCGGTATCGACTTCAAGCTGTCGAAGACGACCCGCGACAAGGCCGACTCGCAATTGATCTCACAGGCCATTGCGAACCTGAACGCGCGCATCGCCGCGGCGGCGCAGGCGCTCGGCGTTCCGGCGCAACGCATCCGGCTCGAGGAGCTCGACTTCGGCGGCCGCGACAGCGGACCTCGGCCCATGGCGATGGCCCGCATGGCAGCGCCCTCCGAGTCCGTGCCCGCACCGTCCTTCGAGGCTGGCGTTTCGGTCGAGCGACTGACCGTCAGCGGCAGGGCACGGCTGTTGCCCTGACGTGGTGTCCTTCGGGCGCGGACGCCGCCGCGCGTTCCGATACCATGACGCCCCGTACATGCCGGACACCGGCGGAGACACCATTTGAACTATCCGCACCCACTGCTGGCGCGTGAAGGCTGGCCCTACATCGCAGCCTCGGTGGCGGCGGCCGTCATCGTCGGGTGGCTGGCCGGATTCGCGTGGTCGATCCCGCTGTGGATCATCGCGCTCTTCGTCGTCCAGTTCTTCCGCGACCCGCCTCGGGCGGTTCCGACGCTGCCCGCCGCCGTGCTGTCGCCGGCCGACGGCCGCATCGTCAAGGTGGAAAGCGTGCGCGACGAGCTGACCCAGCGCGACACGCTGCTGATCAGCGTGTTCATGAACGTGTTCAACGTGCACTCCAACCGCTCGCCGGTCGACGGCACGGTGGAGTCGATCCGCTATTCGCCGGGCAGCTTCGTCAACGCGGATCTCGACAAAGCCTCGACGCAGAACGAGCGCAACGCCATGGTCGTTCAACTCGCGTCGGGTGAACGCATCACCGTCGTGCAGGTCGCCGGCCTGATCGCGCGGCGCATCCTGTGTTACGTCAAGCCGGGCGACCGCCTGGCGCGCGGCCAGCGCTACGGCTTCATCCGCTTCGGTTCGCGCGTCGACGTCTACCTCCCGCTGACCGCGAAGCCGAAGGTGGCGGTCGGCGATGTCGTGCATGCGACCAGCACGGTGCTGGCCGAACTCTGATCCGCAACCGATCATGCGATTCCGTCGCCGCAAGGCCCGCAAGCTCGCGCTGAACACCGCGCCGGCGCTGCGCGACGCTCCGACCGTACCGGCGCGTCGCCGCGGCATCTACCTGCTGCCGAACCTGTTCACGATGGCGGCGCTGTTCGCCGGTTTCTACGCGATCGTGCAGGCGATGAACCAGCGCTTCGAACTCGCGGCCATCGCCATCTTCGCGGCGATGGTGCTCGACGGCATGGACGGCCGCGTCGCGCGACTGACCAATACGCAGAGCGCGTTCGGCGAACAGTTCGATTCGCTGTCCGACATGACGTCGTTCGGCGTCGCCCCTGCGCTGGTGATGTACGAGTGGATCCTGAGCGGGCTCGGTCGCTGGGGCTGGGCAGGTGCCTTCGTCTATTGCGCCGGTGCGGCGCTGCGGCTGGCGCGCTTCAACTCGAACATCGGCGTGGTCGACAAGCGCTTCTTCCAGGGCCTGCCCAGCCCGGCCGCGGCCGCGCTGATCGCGGGCTTCGTGTGGCTGGCCATCGACAACAAGATCCCGGTGCGCGACCCCGCGATGCCCTGGGTGGCTTTCTTCGTCACGGTCTATGCCGGCCTGTCGATGGTGTCCTCCGCACCGTTCTACAGCGGCAAGTCCTTCCACGTCGCACGCTCGGTGCCGTTCTGGGTGATGGTCGTCCTGATCGTGCTGATCTTCGTCGTGAGCTCCGACCCGCCGATCGCGCTGTTCACGCTGTTCTGCGTGTACGCGGTATCCGGATACGTCTACTGGGCCTACCGCTGGTTCCGCGGCGAGGCCAACCCCGCGAAGACGCAGGCGCGCGAAGCCGAAAAGACGGCGTAGCGGGAGCGCGATCGCCTTGCGTGACGGGATCGATTCAGCCTATAGTCCGACCATGTCGCGTTTTCCGCTTCTGTCGCTGCGCATTCCGGGCCTCCTGCTAGGCCTGCTGCCGCTGCTGCGCCCCGCGCGCAGCTAACCCCCACCCCCCAATTCGTGCAGTGCCGCTGCCAGCGCCCAGAGCCTGGCAGATGATCCGTTTTGTCCGGAGCCCACCATGACCGACCGCCTCTACATCTTCGACACCACGCTGCGCGACGGCGAGCAAAGCCCCGGCGCCTCCATGACCAAGGAAGAGAAGCTGCGTATCGCGATGCAGCTCGAGCGACTGCGGGTCGACATCATCGAGGCGGGCTTCGCGGCATCCTCCAACGGCGACTTCGAAGCCGTGCGCTCCATCGCCAATGCGGTGAAGGACTCCACCGTCGCGTCGCTGGCGCGCGCCAACGACCGCGACATCAGCCGCGCCGCAGAGGCACTGAAGGGGGCCGCATCGAGCCGCATCCATACCTTCATCGCGACCTCGGCGCTGCACATGGAAAAGAAGCTGCGCATGACGCCGGAACAGGTCTATGAACAGGCGAGACTGTCGGTGCGCTTCGCGCGACAGTTCACCGACAACGTGGAGTTCTCTCCGGAAGACGGCTACCGCTCCGATCCCGACTTCCTGTGCCGCGTGCTCGAAGCCGTCATCGCCGAGGGCGCGAACACCATCAACATCCCGGACACCGTCGGCTACGCGATACCGGAGCTCTACGGAGAATTCCTGAAGCGCCTGCGCGAGCGCATTCCCAATTCGGACAAGGCCGTCTGGAGCGTGCATTGCCACAACGACCTGGGCATGGCGGTGGCCAACTCGCTCGCGGGCGTGAAGATCGGCGGCGCGCGGCAGATCGAGTGCACGGTCAACGGGCTGGGCGAGCGCGCCGGCAACTGCTCGCTGGAAGAGGTGGTGATGGCGGTGCGCACGCGCCGCGACTTCTTCGCGCTGGAGACCGGCATCGACACGACGCAGATCGTGCCGGCGTCGAAACTGGTGTCGAGCATCACCGGTTTCCCGGTGCAGCCCAACAAGGCGGTGGTCGGCGCGAACGCCTTCGCGCACGCCTCGGGCATCCACCAGGACGGCGTGCTCAAGGCGCGCGATACCTACGAGATCATGCGGGCGGAAGACGTGGGCTGGGTCGCCAACCGGATCGTGCTGGGCAAGCTCTCGGGGCGCAACGCGTTCAAGCAGCGCGTGCAGGAGCTCGCCATACCCATCGAGAGCGAGACGGAGCTGAATGCGGCCTTCGCGCGCTTCAAGGAGCTCGCCGACCGCAAGGCGGAGATCTTCGACGAGGACATTCAGGCGCTGTTCTCCGACGAGACGGTCACGCCGCACGACGAGCACTTCAAGCTGCTCGCGCTGGCGCAGCGTTCGGAGACGGGCGAACGGCCGCATGCGCGCGTGGTGCTGGCGATCGGCCCCGACGAGGTGGCGGCGGAGTCCGACGGCAACGGACCCGTGGATGCGTCGCTGAAGGCCATCGAGAGCCAGGTGAAAAGCGGCTCCGAACTGCTGCTGTACTCGGTGAACGCGATCACCACGGGTACCGAATCGCAGGGCGAGGTCACCGTGCGCCTGTCGCGCGGCGGGCGCATCGTCAACGGCATCGGCGCGGACCCGGACATCGTCGCTGCCTCAGCCAAGGCGTACCTCAATGCGCTGAACAAGCTGTACAGCGGCGTCGAACGGCTGAACCCGCAGACGTCGCTCGCTCCGTGAGGGTCGCGACCGGGCGGACATTCCGCTCGACGCTTGCACGGCGCTGGGGGGGGCTGATTGCGGCGCTGGCATTCGGGGCCGCGGCTTCGTGGTCCGCACACGGCGCGCCGACCGGCGAACCGATCCGCCTCGGGATGATCGAGGCGTTCTCCGGCCCCTTTGCCAACACGGGCGAGGCCGTCGCGCGCAACCTGACCTTCGCGATCGAACGCGTCAACGCGCGGGGCGGCGTCAGGGTCGGCGGCGAGCGCCGGCCGCTGGCGCTGCAGCTCTTCGATTCAAAGGGTCAGGTCGAGGAAGCGCTGTTGATGTTCCGGCGCGCCACCGACGCGAACGCGCCTTTCGTCCTGCAGGGCAACAGCTCCGCCGTCGCGGCCGCGCTGCTCGATGCGGTCGACAAGTGGAACGCGCGCGCGCCCGACCGTCGCGTGCTGTACCTCAACTACTCGGCGGTCGATCCGGCGCTGACCAACGAGCGCTGCAGCCCGTGGCACTTCCGTTTCGACGCCCATGTCGGCATGCGCATGGCCGCGCTGGTGGAGGCGATGCGGGCCGACCCGAAGGTGAAGTCCGTCTACCTTCTGAACCAGGACTACAGCTTCGGCCAGCAGGTCGCGGCGACTGCACGCGCGATGCTGGCCGACAAGGCGCCACGCATCGCCATCGTCGGCGATGAACTCCATCCGCCCGGCCGCGTGCGCGACTTCGCTCCGATCGTCGCGAAGATACGCGCCAGCGGCGCGGACACGGTCGTCACCGGCAACTGGGGCAACGACCTGACGCTGCTGGTGCGCGCGGCGCGCGAGGCGCGACTCGACGTGGGTTTCTATACGTTCTATGCCAATGGACTCGGCACGCCGGCAACGCTGGGCGAAGCCGGGGTCGGGCGCGCGGTCGCGGTCGCGGAGTGGCATCCCAACGCGCCGCCGCCCGACATGGAGCGCATCTACGTTGACTTCCGCCAGCGTTTTCCCGATCCGCGCGATGACTACTTTCAGGCGCGCACGGTACTGATGGTCGAGATGCTGGTGCGCGCGATCGAGGCCGCGGGTTCCACCGACGCGGCGGCGGTGGCGCGCCGGCTGGCGGGCATGCGCCTGGCGGAGACGGAGGGCCTGTTCGGTGCGGTCGAGATGCGCGCCGTCGATCACCAACTCGTGGGTCCGCTGGTCGTGTCGGTCATGGCGAACAAGAGTGACCCCGGCGTGCGCTTCGACGTGGAAGGCAGCGGCTTCGGCTTCCGCACGCTGACCCGCCTGGACGCGGCGCGCACCGCGCAGCCGACGACTTGCCGGATGCCGGCGCTACCGCGTGATTGACCCGAGCGGAGTTGCTGTCATCCCCGCTTTCGCGGGGATGACAAGCCCACGGGGCGAGAGGCATCGGTTGGGCTATACTCGCAGGCTTCACGGCACGGCCATCCTTCCGTGTCCGCGTGTCCTTAGTGATTGATCTGAAAGGGAAATCATGGCTGTCGCCAATATCAACAAGGCGGAAATCGTCGCCAAGTACCAGCGTGCGCAGGCCGATACCGGCTCGCCCGAAGTGCAGGTCGCGCTGCTGACCGCACGCATCAACGAACTGACCGACCACTTCAAGGCCCACGTGAAGGATCACCATTCGCGTCGGGGACTTCTGAAGATGGTCAGCCGTCGCCGGAAACTGCTCGACTACCTGAAGGGCAAGAATCCGGAGGCGTACAAGGGGCTGATCGACAGCCTCGGACTGCGCAAGTAACCCGCGCGGCTGCGCTGCGCACGATGACCCGACTCCGGTTGCCGCAGGCCCGCGCCGCATGAGCGCCGCGGGCTTCCGTCGTTGCGCGCAAGAATCCTAACGAGGAATCCAAAGTGTTCGACAAAGTCACGAAATCGTTTTCCTACGGCGCGCACACCGTCACGCTCGAAACGGGCGAGATCGCCCGCCAGTCCAGCGGCGCGGTGCTGTGCTCGATGGACGACACGGTGGTGCTCGCCACCGTGGTTGCCCGCAAGGAACCCAAGCCCGGCCAGGACTTCTTCCCGCTGACGGTGGACTACGTCGAGAAGACGTATGCGGCCGGCAAGATCCCCGGCGGCTTCTTCAAGCGTGAAGGCCGTCCCTCGGAGAAGGAGACGCTGACGTCGCGGCTGATCGATCGCCCGATCCGTCCGCTGTTCCCCGATGGCTTCTTCAATGAAGTGCAGGTCGTCATCCACGTGCTGTCGATCGATCCCGAGATCGATCCCGACATTCCCGCGATGATCGGCGCGTCGGCGGCGCTGTCGCTGTCCGGCATCCCATTCAAGGGCCCGATCGGCGCGGCGCGCGTCGGCTATGTCGACGGCCAGTACGTGATCAATCCCACCGCGACGCAGCTCAAGACGTCGCAGCTCAACCTCGTCGTCGCCGGCACCGAGCGCGCCGTGCTGAGGGTCGAGTCCGAGGCCGACCAACTGTCCGAGGAGGTGATGCTTGGCGCTGTGGTGCACGGCCATGAGCAGATGCAGGCCGCCATCAACGCCATCCACGAACTGGTGCGCGATGCCGGCAAGCCGGTGTGGGACTGGAAGGTGCCCGCCAAGGACGAAGCCCTGCTCGCCAAGGTGGTGCAGATCGCCGGCGCCGGCCTGCGTGACGCCTACCAGACGCGCAACAAGCAGGCGCGCACGCAGAAGATCAACGAGGTTTATTCGCTGGTCAGCGGCAAGCTCGACGAGGAAGCGGCCGGCGGCGCCACGCGCCCCGACAGCAACGTCGTCGACGGCATGCTGTTCGATCTCGAGGCGAAGCTGGTGCGCAGCCAGATCCTCGACGGCGAGCCGCGCATCGACGGCCGCGACACGCGCACCGTGCGCCCGATCGAAATCCGCCTCGGCGTGCTGCCGCGCACGCACGGTTCGGCGCTGTTCACGCGCGGCGAGACGCAGGCGCTGGTCGCCGCCACGCTGGGCACGAAGCAGGACGAGCAGATCATCGACGCGCTGCAGGGCGAGTACCGCGATCGCTTCATGCTCCACTACAACATGCCGCCGTTCGCCACCGGCGAGACCGGCCGCGTCGGCGCGCCCAAGCGCCGCGAGATCGGCCACGGCCGCCTGGCCAAGCGCGCGCTGCTGGCCGTGCTGCCCAGCTACGACGACTTCCAGTACTCGCTGCGCGTCGTGTCCGAGATCACCGAGTCCAACGGCTCCTCGTCGATGGCCTCGGTGTGCGGCGGCTGCCTGGCGATGATGGATGCGGGCGTGCCGCTGAAGGCGCACGTCGCCGGCGTGGCGATGGGCCTGATCAAGGAAGGCAACAAGTTCGCGGTGCTGACCGACATCCTCGGCGACGAGGATCACCTCGGCGACATGGACTTCAAGGTCGCGGGTTCGGCCACCGGCATCACCGCGCTGCAGATGGACATCAAGATCGAGGGCATCACCCGCGAGATCATGCAGGTGGCGCTGGCGCAGGCCAAGGAAGGCCGCATGCACATCCTGCAGAAGATGCAGGACGCGATCGGCGTGTCGCGCGGCGAGCTCTCGGCCTTCGCGCCGCGGCTGATCAAGATGAAGATCAACCCGGAGAAGATCCGCGACGTGATCGGCAAGGGCGGCGCGGTCATCCGCGCGCTGACCGAGGAGACCGGCACGCAGATCGACATCGAGGACGACGGCACCGTCATCATCGCCAGCGTCGACCAGGAGAAGGGCCGCGAAGCGCAGCGCCGCATCCAGGAACTGACGGCGGAAGTCGAAGTGGGCAAGGTCTACGACGGCACCGTGCTGCGCCTGCTGGACTTCAAGCGCGATCGTGCAGATCCTGCCGGGTCGCGACGGTCTGCTGCATATCTCACAGATCGCCAACGAGCGCGTCAACGCGGTCGCCGACTACCTGAAGGAAGGCCAGGCCGTGAAGGTCAAGGTCATCGAGGCCGACGAGAAGGGCCGCGTGCGCCTGTCGATGAAGGCCGTCGAAGGCAACGGCGCCAGCGCGGCCCCACGCTGCGTCGCAGCCGCAGCAACAACAGCAGCAGTAAGCGGCTGCGGTGTCGTCCGCGAAAGCGGGGACCCATTTTCGGCGCCCGAGTGGCGCCGCGTTCCTGCTGGCGATGTCTCTGTCCATTCGATTCCTGCTGAGCGCACTTCTCATGGCGATCACCCTGCCAGCCCTGGCCGACGACCCCTTCCTCTGGCTCGAAGAGGTCGACGGCGACAAGGCCATGGCCTTCGTCAACCGCGAGAACGCGCGCACGCTGGAAGCGCTGGGTCAGTCGCCACGCTTCAAGGCGATCCAGTCCGAGATCCGCGAAGTGCTGGATTCGCGCGACCGCATCCCGGTGGTCGCTGCGCGCGGTCCCTGGCTCTACAACTTCTGGCAGGACGCGACGAATCCGCGCGGCCTGTGGCGGCGCACGACATGGGCCGAGTTCCGCAAGCCGCAGCCGGCCTGGGACGTCGTGCTCGACGTCGATGCGCTGGCGAAGGCGGAGAAGGAAAACTGGGTGTGGGCCGGCTCGAACTGCCTGCCGCCCGCCTACGAGCGCTGCATGCTCTCCTTCTCGCGCGGCGGCGGCGATGCGACCGTCAAGCGCGAGTTCGACGTGACCACGCGTTCGTTCGTGGCCAGCGGATTCGCGTTGCCCGAGGCCAAGAGCGACATTGCGTGGCGCGACGCCGACACGCTGTACGTGGGCACGGATTTCGGTCCGGGCTCGATGACCGACAGCGGCTACCCGCGCGTCGTCAAGCGCTGGAGCCGCGGCACGCCGCTCGCGACGACCGTGTCGGTGTTCGAAGGCAAGACCAGCGACGTCGAAGTCAGCGCGTGGGTCGACCACGCGCCCGGCTTTTTCCGTGAAGGCTTCACGCGGTCCATCGAGTTCTTCAACACCAAAACCTTCCTGCTGGTCGATGGCAAGCCGCAACGGATCGACGTGCCCAACGACGCGCGCCCGGCGCTGGCGCGCGAGTGGCTGCTGCTGCATCCGCGCACCGACCTCGCATTCGGCGGCCGCACCTATCGCGGCGGCTCGCTGCTGGCGATCCGCTTCGATGCCTTCCAGCGCGGCGAGCGCACCTTCGGCGTGCTGTTCGAACCGACGGCCACGCGCTCGCTGTCGGGCTATGCCGTGCTGCGCGACGGGCTGGTACTCAACGTCTTCGAGGACGTCAAGTGCCAGCTGCTGGAACTGCGATACGACGGGAAACGCTGGATCACGACGAACGTGGCGTTGCCCGGTACCGGTGCAGCCGTGGCCAGTGCCGTTGATTCCGACACGTCCAACCAGTACTGGATCTCGTACCAGGACTTCCTGACGCCGAGCTCGCTGCTGCTCGGTGAACTCGGACGTGGCAAGCCCGAGGTGCTGAAGACGCTGCCGGCGATGTTCGACGCGGCGGGCATGACGGTCGAGCAGCTGTTCGCGAAATCTGCCGATGGCACGCGCGTGCCGTACTTCGTGGTCCGGCCGAAGCAGGCCGCCAAGGGCACGCCCACGCTGCTGTACGGCTATGGCGGCTTCGAAGCGTCGATGGAGCCGTTCTACAGCGGCGCGTGGGGCCGGGCGTGGCTGTCGCGGGGCGGCACTTTCGTGCTGGCCAACATCCGCGGCGGCGGCGAGTACGGTCCGGCCTGGCACCAGGCCGCGCTCAAGCACAACCGCCAGCGCGCCTTCGACGACTTCATCGCCATTGGCGAAGACCTCGTGAAGCGCGGCATCACGACACCGAAGCATCTGGGCATCATGGGCGGCAGCAATGGCGGCCTGCTGGTCGGCGCGGTGCTTGCACAGCGCCCGGATCTGTTCGGCGCGGTGGTCGCGCAGGTGCCGCTCTTCGACATGCAGCGCTATCACAAGCTGCTCGCCGGGGCGAGCTGGATGGCCGAATACGGCAATCCCGATGACCCGGCCGACTGGGCGGTGATCTCGCGCTATTCGCCGTACCAGAACCTGCGCAAGGACACGCGCTATCCGGCGCTGCTGGTGACGACGTCCACGCGCGACGATCGCGTGCATCCCGGCCACGCGCGCAAGCTGGTGGCGCGCATGCTCGAGCTCGGCCAACCGGTCTGGTACTACGAGAACACCGAGGGCGGACACGCGTCGGCGGCCAACAACGAGCAGCGTGCGCGGGTGCGGGCCCTGGAGATGACCTTCCTGTGGCAGCACCTCGGCGGCGAGTGACGGACAGCGCATGACGGCAGCGATGATGCGGGCGATCGAGATCACGGCACCGGGCAAGCCCGACGTGCTGCGCCTGGTCGAGCGTCCGCGTCCCGTGCCGGGCGCAGGCGAGCTGCTGATCCGCGTGCACGCGGCCGGCATCAACCGTCCCGATGTCCTGCAGCGCAAGGGCGCGTATGCGCCGCCGCCCGGTGCCTCCGATCTGCCCGGGCTGGAAGTCGCGGGCGTTGTCGAAGGCGGCGATGTCGCGGGCAGCGGCTTCGCGATCGGCGATGCGGTCTGTGCGCTGCTGGCCGGCGGTGGCTATGCCGAGTGGTGCGTGGCGCCCGCGGGTCAATGCCTGCCCGTGCCGCGCGGCCTCACCCTGATCGAAGCGGCATCGCTGCCCGAGACCTTCTTCACGGTGTGGAGCAACGTGTTCGACCGCGCGCAGCTCGCGCCCGGTGAAACGCTGCTCGTCCAGGGCGGCACCAGCGGCATCGGGGTCACGGCGATACAACTGGCCACGGCGCTGGGCCACACGGTGTTCGCGACGGCCGGCACCGACGACAAAGCGCGGGCATGCGAATCGATCGGTGCACGCCGCGGCATCAACTACCGCACCGAGGACTTCCCGGCCGTCGTGCGCGAGCAGACCGGAGGGCGGGGGGTCGACGTCATCCTCGACATGGTGGCGGGCGACTACGTGCCGCGCGAAGTCGAATGCCTCGCCGACGATGGCCGCATCGTCATCATCGCGCTGCTGGGCGGCGCGAAGGCCACGCTCGACTGCTCGGCCGTGCTGCGCCGGCGCCTGACGATCACGGGCTCGACGCTGCGGCCCCGTCCGGTGCCGTTCAAGGCGGCGATTGCCGCGCGTCTGCGCTCGATCGTGTGGCCGCTGCTCGAAGCCGGTCGCATCCGACCGGTGGTTCACGCCGTGCTGCCGCTCGCCGACGCCGCGCAGGCCCACGCGCTGATGGAATCCGGAGAACACATCGGCAAGATCGTGCTGGCCGTGACCGAAGACGCCAGCCAGCGCGTTGGAGCGGAAGGCGCCGCACCTTACAATGGCGGGCTTCGCTGAGATGACCGTCCGCACCCGTCCCCTCGTCGTCGCGAACTGGAAGATGAACGGTTCGCAGGCCGCCAATGCCGCGTGGCTGAAGGCGTTCGCGCCGCGTCGCGCTGCGTTCGCCAGCGACGTGGTGGTGTGTGCGCCGGCGGTCTACGTCGCGGGGCTCGCGATCGCGGCGGCCACCTTCGACGTCGGCGCGCAGGACGTATCGGCGCATGCGGCGGGCGCCTATACGGGCGAAGTATCGGCGGCGATGCTGAAGGACACCGGCTGCCGGTGGGTGATCGTCGGACATTCGGAACGCCGGCAGATGCATCACGAAACCGATGCGCAGGTGGCCGCGAAGGCGAAGGCGGCGATTGCCGCCGGCCTGCGGCCGATCGTGTGCGTCGGCGAGTCGCTCGCCGAACGCGATGCCGGTCAGGCGCTGCGCGTGGTCAGCGAACAGTTGCAGGCGGTGCTCGATGCGGTCGGTGCGGCCGGACTGGCGAGTGGTGCGCTGGCGTACGAGCCGGTGTGGGCGATCGGCACCGGTCGCACCGCCACGCCGGAGCAGGCGCAGGAGATACACGCCGCGCTGCGCTCGCAGGTGGCGCGCGCCG
>JBGAIO010000158.1:0-2573 GCA_044225415.1 Burkholderiaceae bacterium
GTCGCCGCAGCGGCTGCCTGATTCGGCATTGACAGCGTCGGCATTGACAGCGTCGGCATTGCCAGCAGTGGCCGGCGTGGCCGGGCAGGCGCCGCCGGATCTGGTCGACCTCGGTACCGTGCGCGGTGCCTACGGTGTGAAGGGATGGGCCAGGCTGGCATTGCCCGGATCGGACGGGGCCGTGCTGCAGCAGGCAACGACGTGGTGGCTTCGATCCGCGCAAGTTGCATCACCGGTCGAGCCGCAAGGCTTCCGGCGCCATGGCGCAGCGTGGCTGGGCAAGTGGGCGGGCTGTGAAACGCCGGAACAGGCTGAAGCGCTGAAGGGCGCGACGCTGGCCGTGGCGCGCAGCGCCTTTCCGCCGGCGCCGCCTGGCGAGTGGTACTGGATTGACCTGCTGGGCAGCACGGTGGTCAATCGCGAAGGCGACGTGCTGGGTGAAGTGGCAGGGCTGCGCGAGAACGCCGGCGGACAGTGGCTGGAAGTGCGCGCAGAGCGTGAGCAGGTGGGTGAGGTAGCGAAAGGTGCGTTCGGTCCGCTGCTGATCCCGATGGTGGAGCAGTACGTGGAATCGGTGGACGTCGCCGGGCGACGCGTGCAGGTGGACTGGGCGCGGGATTGGTAGAGGTTGCAGAGGCTGCCGGCGATGCGCTTCGACGTGATCACGCTGTTTCCCGCGATGTTCGCGGCGGTCACCGACCAGGGCATCACGAGCCGCGCGCGGCAACTGGGCCTGTGGTCGCTGAAGACGTGGAACCCGCGCGATTTCACGACCGATGCGCACCGCACCGTGGACGATCGGCCGTACGGCGGTGGCCCTGGCATGGTGATGATGGCAGAGCCGCTGACGCTGGCGGTCGCCGCGGCGAAGGATGACGGCGGTGGCAGCGTCGTTGCGCTGGCACCGAACGGAAAGCCGCTCACCGATGCGCGTGTGCGGCAGTGGGCAAGGGCACAGCGGCCGCTGACGCTGCTGTGCGGGCGCTACGAGGGCATCGACCAGCGCTTCCTCGACACGCAGGTGGACGAGGTGGTGTCGGTCGGCGACTTCGTGCTGTCGGGCGGCGAGATCGGCGCGATGGCCTTGATCGACGCGGTGGTGCGGCAGTTGCCCGGCGCGTTGAAGGAAGCCTCGGCGGAGGAGGAGTCCTTCGCCACCGGCCTGCTCGATGGCCCGCACTACACGCGGCCGGAAAGCTGGCGCGGGCGCGATGTGCCGGCGGTGCTGCTGTCAGGGCACCATGCGGACATCGCGGCGTGGCGGCGGCGTGAAGCGCTGCGCGCCACGCTGGGCCGCCCGGATTTGCTGGAACAGGCGCGCGCGCAGGGGCAGTTGAGCGCGCGCGACGAGAAGGACCTGCGCGAGTTCGCGCAGCAGGGAGCAGCGGAACGGTAGAACGATCGGCTGCATGCAGTGAACCCATCCTCTGACGTGGTGAAAACGGAGTGATCAACGCAATGATCAGCGCCGCGTCATGATGGCCAAGGAGTGAAGATGAACATCATCGAGAAGCTGGAACAGGAAGAACTGGCGCGCGTATCCGCCAACAAGACGATTCCCGCGTTCGCCCCGGGCGACACCGTGATCGTCAACGTCAACGTCGTCGAAGGCAACCGCAAGCGCGTGCAGGCCTACGAGGGCGTGGTCATCGGCCGTCGCAACCGCGGCCTGAACTCGTCGTTCGTCGTGCGCAAGGTGTCGAGCGGCGAAGGCGTGGAGCGGACGTTCCAGCTGTACTCGCCGACCATCGCGTCGATCGAGGTCAAGCGCCGCGGCGACGTGCGCCGCGCCAAGCTGTACTACCTGCGCGACCGTTCGGGCAAGTCGGCGCGCATCCGCGAGAAGCTCACGCACCGCAGCGCCGCCGACAAGGCCGCCGCGGACAAGTCGGCCGACGCGTCGGCGAACGCCGCCGGCGACGCGGAGTAACCGCGGCGCCAGCCCCGAGGGCCGCCCTGCGCGGCCCTTCGTTTTTTCGCGTCGATGTTTTCGCGTCCATGAGTCCGCACGCATGACCGATCGCCCGGCGTCGGTGCGCACCCCGCTGCTCGATCCGCAGTCGGTGCCCTTCGATCCCGCCTTCGACGACCCCGCGGTGCGCGGCGCGCCGGTGCCCGCCGCGCGGCTGACGCCGGCTGCACTGCGCGCGCGCTTCGCCGACACGCGGCCGTGGCAGCAGGAACTGCGCAACGATCCGCGGCTCTTCGGCCTGGTGGGCGACCCCCGGCAGGCGGCCGTGCTGGTGCCGCTGGTGGCGCGCGGCGATGCGGTCAGCGTGCTGCTGACGCAGCGCGCCGCGCACCTGAACGACCACGCCGGGCAGATCAGCTTCCCCGGCGGCAGCGTCGAGAGCGGCGATGCCGATGCCGTTGCGACCGCGCTGCGCGAGGCCGAGGAGGAGATCGGGCTGCCTCGACCGGCGGTGCAGGTCATCGGCGCGCTGCCGCAGTACCTGACCGCCACCGGCTTCGACGTCGCGCCGGTCGTCGGGCTGATCGAACATGCAGTGGAGCTGAAGCTCGACACCTTCGAGGTCGACGAAGCCTTCGAGGTGCCGCTCGCGTTCCTGATG
>JBGAIO010000041.1:0-19888 GCA_044225415.1 Burkholderiaceae bacterium
CGACATCGATGCGGTGCGAAAGCAGCTCGGCGCGGAACGCATCAACATCGTCGGCGGCTCCTACGGAACGCGCGCCGCGCGGGAGTATCTGCGGCAGTTTCCGCAGCACGTGCGCAGCCTGGTGCTCGACGGCGTGGCGCCGCCGGACATGGTGCTGCCCGCGTCCTTCGCGGTGGACTCGGACGCGGCGCTCGCCGCGCTGGCGCGCGCGTGCGCGGCCGATGCGCGCTGCGCGGCCCGCTATCCGCACGCCGCCGCGCAGATCGATGCGCTGCTGGCGCGCGCCGCAACGGGCTTCGACGTCACGCTGACCGATCCGCTGTCGGGTGTCGAACGGCGCGTGCACATCGACCGGAGCGTCATGGCGTCGCTGCTGCGCACGCCGCTGTACCTGCCCACCCTCGCCGCAGTGCTGCCCTATGCGGTGCTGCAGGCTGCGGCGGGGGATTTCCGGGCGCTGGCCGCCCTGTCGCTGGCGGTGGGGGAACGCGTGGGACGCGGCTTCGCGGCGGGCATGCACTTCGCCGTCATCTGCGCCGAGGACATGCCGCGGGTGGACGCCGCCCGTCGGCAGGCCGCTGCGGCCACTCGCTTCGGCAGCGTGTTCATCGACCACTATGCGGCGGCGTGCAGGCCGGTGAACGTGCGGCCGGTGCCGGAGGCGTTCTACACCGTGACGCGCAGCGAGGTGCCGGTGCTGGTGCTGTCGGGCGGACTCGATCCCGCCACACCGCCCCGACACGGCGCCGCAGTGGCGGAGCGCCTGGGCAACGCGCGCCACATCGTCGCGCCGGCACTGGGCCATGGATTGATGCGTCAGGGCTGCGCGCCGCAGCTCATCACGCGCTTCGTGCGCGGGGGCGACCATCGACCGCTCGACGACGCGTGCCTGCGCCAGATACCGCTGCCGAGCTTCTTCGAGCCGATCGACGCCTCCGCGCCGGTGCATGGACCATTGAAGCCGCGATGATCGAAGTCCGTCACCTGGCCAAGTCGTTCCGCGCCCGCGTGCGCGGCCAACGTGCGACCGTCGCCGCCGTCAGCGACGTCAGCTTCACGGCAGCCGACGGCGAGATCACCGCGCTGCTCGGCCCCAACGGCGCCGGCAAGACGACGACGTTGCGCATCGTCGGCACGCTGGTCGAGCCCGACGCCGGCCATGCGACGGTCGGCGGGCTCGACGTGCGCACCGATCCGCTGCGCGTGCGTGCGCAGCTCGGCATGCTGTCGGATGCGCGCGGGCTCTACGTGCGGCTGACTGCGCGCGAGAACATCGCCTACTACGCCGACCTGCGCCAGGTCCCCCGACCGGTGCTGCAGCAGCGGCTGCAGCCGCTCGCCGAACTGCTCGACATGAGCGCGCTGCTCGACCGCCGCGTCGACGGCTTCAGCACCGGCGAGCGCATGAAGGTGGCGCTGGCGCGCGCGCTGATCCACGATCCGCAGCACCTGGTACTCGACGAGCCCACCAGCGGCCTCGATGTCATGACGACGCGCGCGCTGCGCCGGCTGCTGGCGCACCTGCGCGCGCAGCGCAAGTGCATCGTGCTGTCCTCGCACATCATGCAGGAGGTCGACCAGCTCGCCGACCGCATCGTCATCGTCGCTCATGGCCGCAGCATCGCCGACGGCACGCGCGACGAGGTGCGCGCGCTGGCCGGCGCGGCGACCCTCGAGGATGCGTTCGTTGCATTGGCGTATGCGGACCGGGAAGACGCCACAGCCGATAGGGTGAAAGCGCTGCGATGAACGCCGCGCTGACTGTCTTCCGCAAGGAACTGACCGATGCGTTGCGCGACCGGCGTACGTGGATCGTCGTGCTGCTGGCCGCGCTGATCGCCGGTCCGCTGTCGCTGCTGCTGATCGCCAGCGTCGTCAGCAGTGCGCAGGAAAGCGCCGAGCGGCGCGAAGTGCTGATCGTCAACGCGCAGGCCGCACCGTCGCTGGTCAATTTCCTGCAGCGCCAGGGCGCGACGGTGCGCGATGCGCCGGCGGACTACCGCGAGCAGCTGCGCAGCGGACAGCTGCAGAACGCGGTGGTCGTCATCCCCGACGACTTCGGCGCGAAACTCGCCGCCGGCGAGACGGTGCACGTCGATCTCGTGTACGACGAAGGCGCGCGCCGCGCGCAGGTGGCGGTGCACACGACCCGCGCGCTGGTGGCCGGGTTCGGCCGCGAACTCGGCATGCAGCGGCTGCTGGCGCGCGGTGTCAGCCCGACGCTGCTGCAGCCGCTGGCGGTGCAGGAAGTGAACCTCGCCGCCTCGCGCGAACGCGGCGCGCAGCTGCTGTTCCTGGTGCCGCTGCTCGCGCTGATCGGCGCGATGATCGGCGCGGTCAGCGTCGCGATCGACGTCACGGCGGGCGAGCGCGAGCGCGGCTCGCTCGAGCCGCTGCTGATGAACCCGGTGTCCACCACGCAGATCGTGCTGGGCAAGTGGGCGGTGACGGCCGCCTGCTCGGCAGCAGTGGTCGTGCTCACGCTCGGGGGGTTCCTGGTGGCGCTGCAGTTCGTGCGCAGCGAGTCGCTCGCTGCACTGATGCAGTTCGGCCTGCCGGAGATCGGCCTGTTCATCGTCGTGCTGCTGCCCTTCTCGGCGATGGTCAGCGCAATCAACATGCTGGCCGCCACCTATGGGCGCACGCACAAGGAAGCGCAGACCTACGCCAGCTACATCACGATGGCAGTGAACTTCGTGCCGGTGCTGCCGCTGCTGCTGACGATCCGCGATGCGCCCTGGCAGCGCTTCGTGCCCGCGCTCGGCCAGCAGACCACGCTGATGCGCGCGCTGCGCGGCGAAACGGTCGGCGTACTCGACATCGTCGTGCCGTCGGCGGTCGCGCTGGCGGTGACGGTGGCGGCGCTGTGGCTGCTGGCGCGGCTGCTGCGGGATGAGTGGATCGTGTTCTCGCGGTAAGCGGGAAGGTCAAGGTGGATCCCCGCGTTCGCGGGGATCCATTTTGACTTTGCTACCGCTCCGGTCGTAATCCGCCTTGCCCTGCATTTCCGCGGATCGGCACCCCCTTGCGGTGCGATAATCGGCGCCCGATGTCTGATCCGATGACCGCCACCGAGCCCCAGGTCGCCACGGACGTGTCCGTCGCGATGCCGAAGACGATCGGGCGTTTCACGATACTGAACGAGATCGGTCGCGGCTCCTACGGCGTGGTGTGGGCGGCGCACGATCCGGTGCTGGCACGCGAAGTCGCGATCAAGGTCATCCCGCTGGCGCGCGAGGCCGAGTTCCGCACCCAGATCGAGGCGAATTTCCTGCGCGAGGCGAAGTCCGCCGGGGGCATGAGCCACCCGGGCATCGTCACCATCTACGACGCCGGCAAGACCGATGCCTTCGCGTACATCGCGATGGAACGGCTCCACGGCCAGGACCTGCACGAGTACCTGGCGAGCGGCAACCGCATGAGCCCGCGCCAGGCGGCGTCGATGATGATGCGGCTGGCCGACGCCATCCACTACGCCAACAAGCGCGGCCTGGTGCATCGCGACATCAAGCCGTCCAACATCTTCCTGTCGCGCGACCTGAAGCCGAAGCTCCTCGACTTCGGCACGGCGCTCGCCCCGGCGCCGCGCGATGCGAAGGACAAGGGCTCGCGCCATCTGGTGGGCACGCCGAACTACATGTCGCCCGAACAGGCCAAGGGCGCGCCGCTCGATGCGCGCAGCGACATCTTCTCGCTCGGCACGATCCTCTACGAATTGCTCGCGGGCCGCCGCGCCTTCGACGGCCGCTCGATCGACGAAACGCTCGAGCAGGTGATCGCGTCGCATCCGCGTTCGATCGAGAAGATCAGGCCCGACACGCCCGAGCCGCTGATCGCGATCGTGCGCAAGGCGATGGCCCGCGATCCGGACCAGCGCTATTCGAAGGCCGCCGATTTCCGCAATGCGCTGGCCGACTTCGTCGACGGCTCGCGCGCACCGAGTGCGGATGTGTCGGTTGCCGCGCGGCCCGCCGACGCGGAAGCGGCGGGCCGTCCGGCGCGCCGTCGCTGG
The DNA here is from genome assembly GCA_044225415.1 of Burkholderiaceae bacterium. Lineage (GTDB taxonomy): Bacteria > Pseudomonadota > Gammaproteobacteria > Burkholderiales > Burkholderiaceae_F > JALORV01. The sequence continues at coordinate 4,013 of JBGAIO010000041.1, forward strand.
CGCGTCGTCGCCGGCGCGCTCGCAGGGGCCGCGGCGATCGCCATCATCGCGTTCGCACTGCAGCCGGCGCCACCGCCACCGGTCGCCGCGCAGGCGGCGCCGGTGCCCCTCACGCCGCCGGTACAGGCCGCGCCGCCGGTGGAAGTGCCGGCCGCGCCGCCCGTTCCCTCTGCCGAGGAAGTGCGCGCGGCCGAGACGAAGGCTGCGGAAGTGCGTGCAGCCACGCGTCGCCGTACCGAGGCAGCGGCCGCCAGCGTGCCCGTGCGTGACGGCACCGTGACACTCGCGGTCACGCCGTGGGGCGAAGTGCTGGTCGACGGCGTGGCCCGTGGCGTCTCGCCGCCGCTGACGCAGGTGTCGCTGCCGCCCGGCACGCACACGATCGAGATCCGCAATCCGTCGGCGCCACCGTTCACCGTACGCGTGGAACTGCGCTCGGGCGAAGCGATCTCACTGCAGCACCGCTTCTGACATTTCGCGGCACGGTGCAGCGAAACTGCAGTCGTCGAAGGTCCTCCATTCGCCCTCATTTCGACCGTTCGCAGCGGTTGAGCCGCTGCGCCGCATGCATTAGCCTCGATACGCCATGAACGGGATCGCCTGCGACCGAGATCGCGCGCCGCTGCGGCCGGACATCGGCCTGCCCGGCGCCTGAACCGCCCCATGCCCGATACCGCATCGAGCCGCCCGCACGTGCCCGCTCCCGACACCGTCAGCGGCCACGGCGCCGCCGCGCCCCGGCTGTCGCCGAACGTCAAGCTGATCGGCCGCTATTCGATCCTGCGCGAGCTGCGCCGGGACCGCTACACCAACGTATTCCTGGCCTTCGATCCCGTGCTCAATCGCGAGCTGGTGGTCAAGGCCGTGCACCTGCATCCGTCCAGCGCGCAGGACCGCGTCGCGCACGAGCGCATCGAACAGGCGTTCATGCGGCAGGCGCAGGCCGCCGGCCGGCTGCATCATCCGCACATCGTCACCGTGTTCGACGCGGGGCTGGTCAATCGCATCGGCTTCCTCGCACTGGAGAAGGTCGACGGCAAGCTGCTCGAGGACCGCTGGTCGAAGGCTATCGGTCAGCTTCCTGCAGGCCGCGGACATCGTCGCGCGCGTGGCCGACGCCGTCGAGTTCGCGCATTCGCGCGCGATTCCGCACGGCCATCTGGCGCCGTCGCGCATCTACCTGCAGGGTCCCGAGCGCCTGCCGAAGGTCATGGGCTTCGGCGGCTGGATCGACGGCGGCACGACCGGGGATTTCGAGCTGCAGGGCACCGACAAGCTCCTCCCCTACTTCGGCAACGAGTTGTCCTCCGAGGTGCGGCGCAAGGACATCCGCGCGCTGGGCGCGCTGCTGTTCCTGCTGCTCACGGGCATGCGACCCGATGTCAAGACGCTGCGCGTCGGCAAAGGCATCGAAAGTCCGATCCTTCAGCTGAAGCCGACCGCGCCGCTCGCGCTCGCCGAGATCGCCGAGCAGGCACTCGAACTCGGCGGCACGCGCGTGTTCGCCACCGCCGCGCAGCTGCGCAACGCGCTGACGACGTTCCTGTGGGGCAACCGCGGCGATGCGCCGCTGCCCGGCGCGACCATCACGGGCATGCCGGCGCAGGTGGCCGTGCTCCCGAAGCGCGCACCGCTGACGGTCGCCACCGTGGCGACACGCGCACCGTCGCCCGTGTCGCGTCCGCCGCTGCGCTGGGGGACGCATCTGATCGCCGCTGCGGCCGGTGCGGCAGCGATCGCCGCACTGGCAGGTATCGGCTGGCACGGCGATCGCGGTCTGTCGATGGGGCCGGTGGCACCGCCCGCGATCACTGCGCCGCCGAAGGCGGTCGCCGCACCGGGCGCCGAGACGATCGATCCCGCAACGGCGTCCGATCGGCCTGACCCGGCGCCGTCCCCCGCGGCGCCGCCGGAGGCACCGGCCGCCACGCACGGCAGTGCTCCGCATCGCACCTCGCCAGCTGCGCCGGCCGCCGCAGCGCCGGCAGCCTCGGCCCAGGGCGTCGTTGCATTGGCCGTTGCGCCATGGGGCACGGTGTTCGTGGACGGCCAGCCACGCGGCACGACACCGCCGCTGGCCCAGATCACTCTGCCCGCCGGACGGCATACCATCGAGATCCGCAACGGCAGCCGTGCGCCCTACGTGGCGGACGTGGACGTGACGCCCGAGCGCCCGCAGCAGATTCGCCACCGCTTCAACTGATGCCGCGATGAACTTCGTGTCACGCAGTCTCACGCTCCGCGCCGTCGCCGGTGCCTGCGCGCTCGCTGCGTTGAATGGCTGCGCGCTGCTGTCGCCACCGCCCCCACCTGCGCCGCCGGCCACCGTCAGCATCGCGAAGCTCTACGACCAGCCTGCCGAGCGCGCCTTCGTCAACGGCCTGCGCTTCTACGAGGAAGGCCAGTACGATCGTGCCGAGACGCTGCTCAAGCGTTCGCTGGCCGAGGGGTTGCGCGACCCGCACGACGTGTCCATCGCCCAGAAGCATCTCGCGTTCATCGCGTGTGCGTACAACCGCCCGACCGAATGCGAAGCAGCGTTCCGCGCGGCTTTCACAGCTGAGCCATCGTTCAAATTGACCGAATCGGAAGTCGGCCACCCACTCTGGGGGCCGGTGTATCAGCGCGTCGCAGCCGAACAGCCGCCGGCGCCGGCGGCCGCTGCCACTCCGCGCTAGTGTCGGTCGAGCAGGCTCGCGGCGCCTCCCACGCGTCGGGTCCGGATGAGATGATGTCGGGATCGCGCGTCCGGCAGCGCAGTTCGCCGCGGACGAAGTGAATGGGAGACCGTCGATGACCGAGAGAACCGGAGGCTGCCTGTGCGGCCAGGTGCGCTATCGCCTTACAGCGGAGCCGCTGGCCTCGAGGGTGTGCTGGTGCAGGGATTGCCAGCACCTTGCTTCGAACGGCACTGTGAACATTCTCGTGAGGAGCGCGTCCATCGAAGCGACTGGAGCGCTCGCTGCGCATACCCGAACCGCCGACAGCGGCAGTCAGGTCACGCGACGATTCTGCGCACAGTGCGGGTCGCACCTGTTCGCCGACTCGAGCAGCCGGCCGGGCCTGACGGTGGTGCGCGTCGGGACACTCGACGAGCCGTCGTCCGTGCGTCCCACCGCCAACATCTGGGCGAGCCGGGCGCCGTCATGGGCCAGCCTCGATGCAACGCTCGAGCGGGTGGAGAACCAGCCGCAGCCGCCGGCGCCCAGCACGACGACCTGAGTTCAGAAACCGATGCGGGCTTTCTTGACGCCGCGATCGTCGATGACGTCGTCGGCGCGCACTTCATCGCGGCCATCGAGCTTGGCGTTGCCGAACGCGGCCAGCAGCACGCGGCGCATCTCGCGCGGCTTCAGGCGCGCCACGCGGTCGAGCGCTTCGGCGCCGAGCTGCGTCGGAAACGCGCGGCCCCAGGCGTGCTCGCCGCGCAGTTCGTCGTAGATGCCCTGCGCAATGCGCCGCGAACCATCGAAGTCCGGCGGCTCGATGGCGTAGACGTTCATGCGGTTGAGGATGGGCTCGGGGATGCCGCGTGCCTCGTTGGCGGTGGCGATCCACACCACCTCGGATGCATCGATCGGCACTTCCGCGAACTCGTCGACGAAATCGCACGCGGTGTCGTGTTCGAGCAGCGTGTACAGGCTGCCGAGCGGGTCGTACTGGCTGTCGCCGCTCGCCTTGTCGATCTCGTCGACGACGATGACCGGGTTGGCGTAGTCGCCGTTGACCAGCGAGTCGAACACCTTGCCGGGCCGCGCATTCTTCCACTGCGCCGATGCGCCGGACAGGATCCAGCCCGCGGTCAGCGAGCTCATGCCGACGAAGGTGTAGCCGGTGCCGAGCAGCTTTGACAGCCGGCGCGCGAAGTGCGTCTTGCCGATGCCGGGGTCGCCGAGCAGCAGCATCGGTTCGAGCTCCAGCGGATCGTCCGACGACAGGCACAGCGCGAGCTGCTTGCGGATGTCCTCGAGCGGCGCTTCGAAGTTCGGCAGCTCCTCGATCAGCCCGTCGATGTCCGGCAGGGCCGACGGCTTGATGACGAAGCGCTGGCCGCCGCTGCGGATCATCTTCACGTAGGTCGAACGCAGCGCCTCGTTGGCGCCCGCGCCGAGTTCCTGCAGGTCCGACAGTGCCTCTTCGACGCGCGGCACCTGGTACACGTCCTTGAACCCGGCGATCGAGATCGGAGCGGGAATCGTGGCGGGCAGGGGCATGGCAACCTCCGGCGGCGAGTCACTGTCATCAAACGCCACACGTGCAGCGTTTGATCAAGCGAAAAGCAAGACTCCTGCCAGCAATGTTGCAGATTGCGCGCGGGGATGCAAAGCACTCAAGAGGCAGGACTGCTAACGAAGAACGTGCCGTCGCCCCGGCGAAGGCCGGGGCCCAATATCTGCTGCGACGTCAAATTGGATCCCGGCCTTCGCCGGGATGACGACGCGCTGCGTTCATTTCGATCACCCCGGCGCGCGCAGCCCCTGCCCCGACGCCCACACCGCCGCTTCGACGCGCGAGCGGAAGCCGAGCTTCTTCAGCAGGTGCTTGACATGCACCTTGACGGTGCCTTCGGCGATCGACAGCTGGCGCGCGATGACCTTGTTGCTCTGCCCGCCGGCGATGCAGCGCAGGACGGCGAGTTCGCGGTCGGTGAGTTCACGCAGGTCGCGCCGCACGCCGCGCGCTTCGTCGCGCAGCGCATCGGCCAGTGCCTCGCTCAGCGAATCGCTGATGACGGTGCGCCCGTCGAGCGCGCCGCGCACGCGATCGAGCAGTTCCTCGGGCTCCATGTCCTTCAGCAGGTAGCCGTCGGCGCCCGCGCGCAGCGCGGCCATCAGGTCCTCGCGCGCATCCGACACGGTCAGCATCACGACGCGGCGCGACGGGTCTTCGTCCTTCAGCGCCGCGAGGATCTCCATGCCGCCGCTGCCCTTCAGGTGCAGGTCGAGCAGCGTGAGATCGGGTTCCTTCTCCGTGGCAAGGCGCACTGCGCTCGCGTAGTCGCCCGCCTCGCCGACCACCTCGAAGCTCGGCTCCAGCCGCAGCAGCTGCACCACGCCCTTGCGGAACAGCGGATGGTCGTCCACCACCAGGATCGTGTGGTGCGCCACGTCCGGCGACTGTGCCGGCGGTGGTGCAACGGGCGTCAGCATCGTGCTCTCCTGCAGTACGCGAAGGCGTTCACGCCGTCGTCTGTTCGCGGGCACCCGTCGGGCCCGCACTCCCGGCGCCGCTCACTTCGCCCACACTGCTCGCACCGCTCGCACCGCCGAAGGCCGTGTGCGGCCGGAAGCGCAGTCGCACGCGCGTGCCCGCCGGCGAGCGCGCTTCGATGTCGAGCCTGCCGCCGACCGACGCTGCGCGGTCGCCCATGATCGACAGCCCGAAGTGGCCGTGCGGCGAACGCGCAACGGCGATGCCGATGCCGTCGTCCTCCACCCGCACCTCGATGCTGCCGTCGGCCATGCGCTGCAACGCCACCCATGCGTGCGTCGCGTGGGCATGGTGCTCGATGTTGGTCAGCGCCTCGCGCACGACCTGCAGCACGTGCACCTGTTCGTTGGCCGACAGCTCGGTGCTCATCAGCTCGTTGTCCAGCGTGGCGCGCACGCCGGAGCGGCGCTCGAATTCCGCGACCGCATCGCGCAGCAGGCCGCCGACGCCTTCCTGTCCCAGGCTCAGGCGGAACGTCGTCAGCAGCTCGCGCAGCTGCCGGTAGGCGGTCGACACACCCTCGCGCATCTCGGCGAGCACCGATGTCGTCTGCGGCGACGCGCCGCGCTCCTCGAGGCTGGCCGCAAGACGCACGATCTGGATCTTCGTGTACGACAGCGACTGCGCCAGCGAATCGTGCAGTTCGCGGGCAATGGCCGCGCGCTCCTCCAGCACGCCGAGCTGGCGGTGCTCCTCGCGGCGCTCGGCGGCCGCCAGCGCGGCGCCGATGTGCCGGCCGACGGTGGCGGCGAGTTCGAGTTGCCAGGCTTCCAGGGCGCGTCCCGGCGGCAGCACCAGCGGCATCACGCCGTAGCTGACGCCGCCGTCGGCCAGCGGAATGCCGATGACGCGGCGCTCGCCCGCGACACCGGGTTCGATGCGCCATGTGACCGACCCGTCGGCGCCCGGCGCACAGCGGACGCACTCGCCATGGTGGCCCGGGCCTGCAGCGGGGTCGTCGAGCAGGCAGGCGCGCACGCCCTCCTCGTCGCGCGCCAGCGGCAGACCGCGCAGGGTGCCGCCATGACGCGAGCAGATGACGCCGGCCTCGGCGCCCAGCGCCTTGCGCACCATCGTCAGCACGCCGGTCAGCACCGTCGCATCGAGCGGCCGGTCGGCCAGCATGCGCGTGGTCTCGTACAGCAGCGCCAGCGATTCGTTGCGCCGCTCCAGGTCGCGGGTCTTCTCCGCGACCTGCTTCTCGAGCGATCCGTACAGCCGCGCCAGGTCATCGACCATGAAGTTGAAGGTCTGTCCGAACTGGCCGATCTCGTCGGGGCCGGTGTCCTCGGCGCGCACGGCGAAGTTGCCGGTGCGCACCTGCCGCGCCGCCTCCGCCAGCCGCGCGATCGGCTTGAAGACCTCGCTGTTCAGCAGCACGAGCGCCCCGGCCACGAGCAGCATCATCACGAAGAAGCCGGCGCCCAGCACCAGCCGCAGCCACTGGATGCGGCTTTCGAGGTCCTGTTCGATCTGCTGCACCAGCACGTCGACGTCGGCGACGAAGGCCGGCACCGTCGCCAGGAAGACGGCTCGCTGCTCTTCGCTGGCCACGGCGCGGCGCGCCAGCGGACGGATGGTGCTGAACCAGTGGCCGACGATGCGTTCGTAGGTGCGCCGCACCGGATTCTTCGCATCCGTCGGGATGCTGCGCAGCAGCGCCGGATTCTGCAGGCGGCGTTCGAACTCCCCGATCGCGCTCTCGGCGCGCTGCTGCCGTTCCTCGACGTCGCCGCGCGTGTCGGCCACACGCGTCGACAGCGCGTACGACTGCATGCGCAGCGAGCCCGAGATGTTGATCGCGCTGGCCTTGCCGGTGGACTGCTCGGCGAACACTGTCGCAGCGACGATCACCGACAGTCCGAGCAGCGCGACCACGGACAGCACGACGCCGACGCGCACCAGCGTCGACCCCGTCCACAACCGCTTGAAGCCCGCGAATTCGCTCATCGCCCGGCCAGCATCCGATCCGTACTCACCGCACGCATTCTGCCTGCGCCCGCCTCGCGCGTAGTACAGGTCTTACTCCGTTGTGAGTAGGCGCGCGTCACCCTGAGGGCGAGCCCGCCGGTGCGGCTTGACCTGCATCATGAATCCGCCGGTCCCGCGACCTACCTTGCCGCCCATTCAGCAGCGACCGGGAGGGTCTGCAATGAATGCGGGACGGCAGGCGAATGCCAGCCTGAAGCGGCGGCAGTGGTCAGTGGCGATCATCAGCACGCTCGCCTTCACGGTGTGCTTTGCGGTCTGGATGATGTTCGCGGTCATCGGCATCCCGATCAAGAAGATGCTGGACCTGAACGCCACACAGTTCGGCCTGCTGACCGCCACGCCGGTGCTGACCGGCTCGCTGATCCGCGTGCCGCTCGGCATGTGGACCGACAAGTTCGGCGGCCGCATCGTGTTCTTCCTGCTGATGCTCGCCACCGTGGTGCCGATCTGGCTGATCGGCTACGCCACCGAGTACTGGCAGTTCCTCGCGCTGGGCCTGTTCGTCGGCCTGGCGGGTGGCTCCTTCTCGGTGGGCACGCCGTACGTAGCGCGCTGGTTCGACCGCAGGAACCAGGGCTTCGCGATGGGCGTGTTCGGCGCCGGCAACTCGGGCGCCGCGGTCAACAAGTTCGTCGCGCCGGCGCTGGTCGTGGCCTTTGGTTGGGCGATGGTGCCGCAGGTCTACGCGGTGGCGATGCTGGTCACGGCGCTCGCCTTCTGGATGTTCACCTACAGCGATCCGGCGCACCGCATTCCCGGCCACATCACCTACCGGCGCCAGCTGGAGGTGCTGCGCGACCCGAAGGTCTGGAAGTACTGCCAGTACTACTCGATCGTGTTCGGCGGCTATGTCGCGCTGTCGTTGTGGATGGTGCTGTACTACGTCGGCGAGTTCGGGCTCGACATCCGCGTCGCCGCGCTGCTGGCGGCATGCTTCTCGTTGCCGGGTGGCGTGCTGCGCGCCATCGGCGGCTGGCTGTCGGATCGCTGGGGCGCGCACCGCGTGACGTGGTGGGTGATGTGGGTCAGCTGGATCTGCCTGTTCCTGCTGTCGTACCCGGCCACCACCTACACCATCACCACGGTCAACGGGCCGGTGACTTTCACGCTGGCGCACAACGTGTGGAGCTTCACCGCCCTGATGGCCGTGCTCGGCGTGGCGTGGGCGTTCGGCAAGGCCAGCGTCTTCAAGTACATCGCCGACGACTACCCGGCCAACATCGGCACCATCTCCGGCGTGGTCGGCCTGGCCGGTGGCCTCGGCGGATTCATCCTGCCGATCATGTTCGGCGCGCTGCTGGATCTCACCGGCGTGCGCTCCAGCGCTTTCATGCTGATGTACGGCGTCGTCTGGGTCAGCCTGATCTGGATGTATCGCACCGAAGTGAGCCGCGCGGAAGTCATCGGCCCGCGCGCCGCCGAATCCGCCCACGCCTGAACGCTGCCTGCCGGCGAGAGGACATCCATGGCACACAACCCTGCAATGCCGCGGCGCGGCCGCGTGCTGGACCTCTGGAACCCGGAGGACAAGGCCTTCTGGAAGCAGGAAGGCGAGGCCATCGCGCGGCTGAACCTGTGGATCTCGGTGCCCGCGCTGTTCCTCGCGTTCGCCATCTGGCAGCTGTGGAGCGTGGTCGCGGTGAACCTCAACTCGCTGGGGTTCCGCTTCACCACCGACCAGCTGTTCTGGCTGGCAGCCGCACCCGCGCTGTCGGGCGCGACGCTGCGCATCTTCTATTCGTTCATCGTGCCGGTTGTGGGCGGGCGGCGCTGGACGGCGATCTCCACCGCTTCGCTGCTGATCCCGGCCATCGGCATCGGCTTCGCGGTACAGGACCCGACCACCTCGTTCACGACGATGCTGATCCTCGCGCTGCTGTGCGGCTTCGGCGGCGGCAACTTCAGTTCGTCGATGTCGAACATCAGCTTCTTCTTCCCGAAGGAACGCAAAGGCTCTGCGCTCGGGGTCAACGCAGGCCTCGGCAATCTCGGCGTCTCCAGCGTGCAGTTCCTCGCGCCGCTGGTGGTGACGATGCCGGTGTGGGGTCCGCTGTCGGGCGCGCCGCAGACCCTCGTCACCAAGGCCGGTCAGTCGCAGATCTGGGCGCAGAACGCCGCGTTGATCTGGGTGCCGTTCATCGCCCTGGCCGCGGTGCTGGCGTGGATCTTCATGAACGACATCGCCTCGGCGAAGGCGTCGTTCCGCGACCAGGCCGTGATCTTCCGTCGCAGGCACAACTGGCTGATGTGCTGGCTCTACCTCGGCACCTTCGGCTCGTTCATCGGCTATGCAGCCGGCTTCCCGCTGCTGATCAAGAGCCAGTTCCCGGCCATCAATCCGCTGCACTACGCATGGATGGGGCCTCTCGTGGGCGCACTGGTGCGGCCTTTCGGCGGCTATCTGGCCGACCGCATGGGCGGTGCACGCGTCACGTTCTGGAACTTCATCGCGATGGCACTGGGCGTGGTCGGCGTTCTGTACTTCCTCCCGTCGGGCGCCTCCGGCGGCAGCTTCGCCGGCTTCTTCGCGATGTTCGTGCTGCTGTTCCTGACCACGGGGATCGGCAACGGCTCGACGTTCCGCATGATCCCGATCATCTTCATGACCGAGCGGCAGCGCGCCGCCGGCAGGGACGCCGCCGCGCAGGAGCAGGCCGTACGCGACGGCAACAAGGAAGCGGCGGCCGTGCTGGGCTTCTCTGCCGCCATCGCGGCCTACGGCGGCTTCTTCATTCCCAAGAGCTACGGCTCCTCGATCACGCTGACCGGCGGGCCGGAGTTCGCGCTGTACTGCTTCATCTTCTTCTACGTCACGTGCATTGCCGTCACGTGGTGGTTCTACGCACGACGCAACGCGCCGATGCCGTGCTGAACCCGATGACTGCTGCGAAGGAGCACCCATGAGCCACTTCCTCGATCGACTGACGCACTTCACGCTGCCTAAGGAGGCCTTCGCGAACGGCTACGGCCGCACCACGGGCGAGGACCGCACCTGGGAAGACGCCTACCGCAACCGCTGGGCGCACGACAAGATTGTGCGTTCCACCCACGGCGTGAACTGCACCGGGTCGTGCTCGTGGAAGATCTACGTCAAGGGCGGCATCGTCACGTGGGAGACGCAGCAGACCGACTACCCGCGCACGCGGGCAGACCTGCCGAATCACGAGCCGCGCGGCTGCGCGCGCGGTGCGTCGTACTCGTGGTACCTCTACAGCGCCAACCGGCTGAAGTACCCGATGGTGCGCGCGCGGCTGCTCGAGCGCTGGCGCAAGGCGCTGACCGTGGCAAAGTCGCCGGTCGACGCGTGGGCCACCATCGTCGAGGACCCGGCCGCACGCCGCGACTACCAGCAGGTGCGCGGCATGGGAGGTTTCGTGCGGTCGAGCTGGGGCGAGGTCAACCAGCTGATCGCCGCGGCCAACGTCTACACGATCAAGAAGCATGGACCCGATCGCGTCATCGGCTTCTCGCCGATCCCGGCGATGTCGATGGTGAGCTACGCCGCGGGTGCGCGTTACCTGTCGCTGCTCGGCGGCGCCTGCCTGTCCTTCTACGACTGGTACTGCGACCTGCCGCCGTCCTCGCCGCAGGTGTGGGGCGAGCAGACCGACGTGCCCGAGTCGGCCGACTGGTACAACAGCCGCTACATCATCGCCTGGGGCTCGAACGTCCCGCAGACGCGCACGCCGGACGCGCATTTCTTCACCGAGGCGCGCTACAACGGCACCAAGACGATCGCGATCACGCCCGACTACTCCGAAGTCGCCAAGCTCACCGACCACTGGCTGCATCCGAAGCAGGGCACCGACGCGGCGCTCGCCTTTGCGTTCGGCCACGTGATCCTGAGGGAATTCCACGTCGAGAAGCCCTCGCAGTACTTCACCGACTACTGCCGCCAGTACACCGACATGCCGCTGCTCGTGCGCCTCGAGCGCCGCGCGGACGGGCGGCTCGTGCCCGAGCGCTTCCTGCGCGCGAGCGACCTCGGCGGGCTCGGCGAGGCGAACAACCCGGAGTGGAAGACGCTCGCGTGGGACGAGAAGGCCGGCGAGCTCACCGTGCCGAACGGCTCGGTGGGGTTCCGCTGGGGCGAGAAGGGCAAGTGGAACATCGAGGAGAAGGACAGCAAGGGCCGCGCCACGCGGCTGCGCCTGTCGTTCGCGGGCTTCCACGAGGGCATCGAAGCGGTGAGCTTCCCCTATTTCGGCGGCGTGCAGCACGAGCGCTGGACCGCGCCCGCACCCGGACGTGCTCGAGCGCACATCCGTGCGCAAGCTGAAGCTGGCGACGGTCGCGAGGCGGCCGTCGCGACCGTTCCGACGACCTGCTGCTCGCGCAGTACGGCGTCGATCGCGGCTTCGGCGGCGCCAATGTCGCGGCGAGCTACGACGCCGACGTGCCGGGCACGCCGGCGTGGCAGGAGCGTATCACCGGCGTGTCGCGCGCCGAGGTCATCGAGATCGCGCGCGAGTTCGCCATGACCGCGGACAAGACCCGCGGCCGCAGCATGATCATCGTCGGCGCCGGCATGAACCACTGGTTCCACAACGACATGAACTACCGCGGCCTCATCAACATGCTGATGATGTGCGGCTGCGTCGGCCAGACGGGCGGCGGCTGGGCCCACTATGTCGGCCAGGAGAAGCTGCGGCCGCAGACCGGCTGGGTGCCGCTCGCGTTCGGCGTCGACTGGAGCCGCCCGCCGCGGCAGATGAACGGCACGTCGTTCTTCTATTTCAACTCGGACCAGTGGCGTTACGAGAAGCTTGCGACCGAGGAGCTGCTCTCCCCGCTCGCCGACCCCGCCAAGTACACGGGCAGCCTCGTCGACCTCAACCTGCGCGCGGTCCGCATGGGCTGGCTGCCCTGCGCGCCGCAGCTCGACAGGAATCCGCTCGAGATCACCCGCGAGGCGGCCAGGGCCGGCCAGGACCCCGCCGCCTACGCGCTCGGGCAACTGAAGGGCGGCAAGCTCGACTTCGCCTACGCGGACCCGGACGCGCCGCAGAACTTCCCGCGAGTCATGTTCATCTGGCGCTCGAACCTGCTCGGTTCCTCCGGCAAGGGCCACGAGTACATGCTGCGGCACCTGCTCGGCACCCGCCACGGCCTGCAGGGCAAGGATCTCGGCGAGAGCGGCGCGGTCAAGCCGCTCGAAGTGAAATGGCGCGACGAGGCTCCCGAGGGCAAGCTCGACCTGCTGGTCACGCTCGATTTCCGCATGTGCACGACGGCGCTGTATTCCGACATCGTGCTGCCGACGGCGACCTGGTACGAGAAGAACGACCTCAACACCTCCGACATGCATCCCTTCATCCATCCGCTGTCGAAGGCGGTGGATCCGGCCTGGGAATCGCGCAGCGACTGGGACATCTTCAAGGGCATCGCGCGCTCGGTGAGCGCGCTCGCGCCGGGTGTCGTCGAGGTCGAGAAGGACCTCGTGCTCGTGCCGACGCAGCACGACACCCCGGGCGAGATCGCGATGCCGTTCCGGGCGCAGGACTGGAAGAAGGGCGAGTGCGAGCCCATCCCCGGCAAGACGATGCCCGCGATGGCCGTGGTCGAGCGCGACTACCCGAACCTGCACCGCAAGTTCACCTCGCTCGGCCCGCTGCTCGATGCCCACGGCAACGGCGGCAAGGGCATCAACTGGAACACGCAGGACGAAGTCGACTTCCTCGGCAAGCTGAACCATCGCGTGACCGTGCCCGGCGTGAGCCAGGGCCGCCCGCGCATCGAGAGCGCGATCGACGCCTGCGAGGTGATCCTGCACCTTGCGCCGGAGACCAACGGCCACGTCGCCGTGAAGGCCTGGGCCTCGCTCGGCGAGTTCACCGGGCGCAGCCACACGCACCTCGCCGAAGGCAAGGAGCACGAGGCGATCCGCTTCCGCGACATCCAGGCGCAGCCGCGCAAGATCATCTCCTCGCCGACCTGGTCGGGGCTCGAGGACGAGCACGTCAGCTACAACGCCGGCTACACCAACGTCCATGAGCTGATCCCGTGGCGCACGATCACCGGGCGCCAGCAGTTCTACATGGACCACGAGTGGATGGTGGACTTCGGCGAGGGCTTCATGAGCTACCGCCCGCCGATCGACACGCGCACCGTGAAGCCGCTCCTCGGCAAGCGCGGCAACGGCAACCGCGAGATCGTGCTCAACTGGATCACGCCGCACCAGAAATGGGGCATCCACAGCACCTACAGCGACAACCTGATCATGCAGACGCTGTCGCGCGGCGGGCCGATAGTGTGGATCAGCGAGGTGGATGCGCGCGAGGCCGGCATCGAGGACAACGACTGNATGCTGCCGACCGCCAGCTGGTACGAGAAGAACGACCTCAACACCAGCGACATGCACCCCTTCATCCACCCGTTGTCGGCCGCGGTCGATCCGGTGTGGGAATCGCGCTCCGACTGGGAGATCTACAAGGGCTTCGCGAAGGCGTTCTCGGAAGTCTGCGTCGGGCACCTCGGCGTCGAGAAGGACCTGGTGCTGACGCCGCTGATGCACGACAGCCCCGGCGAACTCGCCCAGCCCTTCGACGTGCAGGAATGGAAGAAACGCCAGTGCGACGTGGTGCCGGGCAGGACCGCGCCGCAGATCGCGGTCATCGAGCGCGACTACCCGAAGACCTATGAGCGCTTCACTTCGCTCGGCCCGCTGATGTCGAAGGTCGGCAACGGCGGCAAGGGCATCGCGTGGAACACGCAGACCGAGGTGCGGCAGCTCGGCGAACTGAACGGCATCGATGCGGAGGGCCGCCCGCGCATCGTCAGCGACGTGGACGCCTGCGAGGTGATCCTGCAGCTCGCGCCGGAGACCAATGGGCACGTCGCGGTGAAGGCCTGGGAGGCGCTGTCGAAGGCCACCGGTCGCGAGCATGCGCACCTGGCGCTGCATCGCGAGGACGAGAAGATCCGCTACCGCGACGTGCTCGCCCAGCCGCGCAAGATCATCAGTTCGCCGACGTGGTCGGGGCTCGAGAGCGAGAAGGTCTCGTACAACGCCGGCTACACCAACGTGCACGAACTGATCCCGTGGCGCACGCTGACCGGCCGGCAGCAGTTCTACCAGGACCACGCCTGGATGATCGCCTTCGGCGAAGGCTTCTCCAGCTATCGCCCGCCGGTGGACCTGAAAGCGACCGGCGGCATCCACGGCATCAAGCCGAACGGCAACCCGGAAATCCTGCTCAACTTCATCACGCCGCACCAGAAGTGGGGGATCCACTCCACCTACAGCGACAACCTGATGATGCTGACGCTGAACCGCGGCGGCCCGGTGGTGTGGCTGTCCGAGACCGACGCGAAGGCGGCCGGCATCGAGGACAACGACTGGATCGAGATCTTCAACATCAACGGCGCGATCGCCGCGCGCGCGGTGGTCAGCCAGCGCGTCAATCCGGGCATGACGCTGATGTACCACGCGCAGGAGAAGATCATCAACACGCCGGGCTCGGAGATCACCGGCGTCCGGGGCGGCATCCACAACTCCGTGACGCGCATCGTCACCAAGCCGACCCACATGATCGGCGGCTATGCGCAGCTCGCGTACGGCTTCAACTACTACGGGACCATCGGCACCAACCGCGACGAGTTCGTCGTGGTGCGCAAGATGGCGAAGGTCGACTGGCTGGACACGCCGCGCGACGACCATCTCGCGAAGGCCTATCAATCGCAGGGAGAGAATCCATGAAGGTCCGCGCACAGATCGGCATGGTGCTGAACCTCGACAAGTGCATCGGCTGCCACACCTGCAGCGTCACCTGCAAGAACGTCTGGACCAGCCGGCCGGGCGTCGAGTACGCCTGGTTCAACAACGTCGAGACCAAGCCCGGCATCGGCTACCCGAAGGAATGGGAGAACCAGGACCGCTGGAACGGCGGCTGGGTGCGCCGCGAGGACGGCGCGATCGTGCCGCGCCAGGGCAGCCGCTGGCAGCTGCTGATGAAGATCTTCGCCAACCCCAACCTGCCGGAGGTCGACGACTACTACGAGCCCTTCACCTTCGACTACGACCACCTGCACTCGGCGCCCGAGATGAAGGCGGCGCCGACCGCGCGGCCGCGTTCGCTGATCACCGGCCACCGCATGGAGAAGATCGAGTGGGGCCCGAACTGGGAGGAGATCCTCGGCGGCGAATTCTCCAAGCGCAGCAAGGACCGCAACTTCGACAACGTGCAGAAGGCGATCTACGGCGAGTTCGAGAACACCTTCATGATGTACCTGCCGAGGCTGTGCGAGCACTGCCTCAATCCTGCGTGCGTGGCCTCGTGCCCGTCGGGCTCGATCTACAAGCGCGAGGAAGACGGCATCGTGCTGATCGACCAGGACAAGTGCCGCGGCTGGCGCATGTGCGTGTCGGGGTGCCCGTACAAGAAGATCTACTACAACTGGAAGAGCGGCAAGGCCGAGAAGTGCATCTTCTGCTATCCGCGCATCGAGGCGGGCCAGCCGACGGTGTGCTCGGAGACCTGTGTCGGCCGCATCCGCTACCTGGGCGTGCTGCTGTACGACGCGGACCGCATCGAGGAGGCCGCCAGCACCGAGCACGACTCCAATCTGTATTCGGCGCAGCTCGGCATCTTCCTCGACCCCAACGACCCGCGCGTGATCGCGCAAGCGCGGGCCGACGGCGTGCCGGAAGCGTGGCTGACCGCCGCGAAGGTG
>JBGAIO010000042.1:0-19950 GCA_044225415.1 Burkholderiaceae bacterium
AGACCGGCGCCGAGCAGAAGAACGTTCTGTACACCGCGTTCACCGAGCGCTCCCCGAAGTACCTGGACCCCACGGCGTCGTATTCGCTCGACGAGACGCCGTACACCTACTCGGTGTACGAGCCGCTGTACCGCTTTCACTACCTGAAGCGGCCGTACCAGGTCGCGCCGCGCACTGCAGAGGCGGTTGTCACGCCGCGCTACTACGACAAGGACGGACGCGAACTGGCCGCGGACGTCCCCGGCGACCAGGTGGCCGAGTCGGTGTACGACATCCGCATCCGACCGGGCATCCTGTACGCGCCGCATCCCGCGTTCGCGAAGGACGAGGCCGGCAACTACCGATACCACGACCTCACGCCGGCGCAGCTCGGCGACAAGCGCACGCCTTTCGACTTCGAACACCAGGGCACGCGGGAGCTCACCGCGCACGACTACGTGTACGCGATCAAGCGGCTGGCGACCACGCGCATCAAGTCGCCGTCGTTCTCGCCGATGGCCGAGCACATCAAGGGCCTGAAGGATTACGGCGAACGCATCCAGAAGGAAGACGAGAAGCTGCGCGCCGGACGGCCGCTGACCGACCGCAACCTGCCGTTCCTGGACTTCCGCCAGTTTCCGATGGCGGGCGTGGAAGCGCTGGACGACCACACGCTGCGCATCCGACTCGACGGCAAGTATCCGCAGTTCAAGTACTGGCTGACGATGACGTTCTTCTCCCCCGTCCCGTGGGAGGCCGATCGCTTCTATGCGCAGCCCGGCCTGTCGGAGCGCAACCTGTCGCTGAACTACTGGCCGGTGGGCACGGGGCCGTTCATGCTCACCGAGTACCAGGAGAACCGACGCCACGTGCTGAAGCGCAATCCGAACTTCCGCGGCGAACTGTATCCCTGCGAAGGCGAGTCCGGCGACCAGGCAGCCGGCCTGCTGGGCGATTGCGGCAAGGCCCTGCCCCTGGTCGATGAGGTGGTCTTCTCCATCGAGAAGGAAAAGATCCCCGCCAAGACCAAGTTCCTGCAGGGCTACTACGACCACCCGGAGGTGTCGCGCTTCGACAACTTCCTGGACTACGACTACGACGTGAAGAACTCGGAGTCGATGGCGAAGCTCTTTGCCGAGCGCGGCATCCAGATGCCCAAGACGCTGGAGATCTCCAACTGGTACCTGGGCTTCAACTGGTGGGATCCGGTGGTGGGCGAAGGCAAGACGCCGGAGCAGAAGGAGCGCAACCGCAAGCTGCGCCAGGCGCTGTCCATCGCCATCGACTGGGAAGAGTTCGTGCGCGTGTTCGAGAGCAAGGCGGCGGGCGTGCCGGCGATGGGCGCGGTGCCGCCGGGCGTCTACGGCTTCCGTCCCGACGACGTGAACCGCACGGTGTACGACGTGGTGGACGGCAAGCCGCGTCGCAAGTCGCTGGACGAGGCAAGGAAGCTGCTCGCCGAGGCCGGCTACCCCGACGGACGCGACGCGAAGACCGGCCAGCCGCTGGTGCTGAACTACGACTACCAGCGCGCACTGACGCCGGAGCTGAAGTCCGAGGTCGACTGGATGGTCAAGCAGTTCGCCAAGCTCGGCGTGCAGCTGGAGCTGCGCGCCACCGACTACAACCGCTTCCAGGACAAGGCCGACAAGGGCAGCCTGCAGATCTTCTGGTGGGGCTGGTTCGCCGACTATCCCGATGCGGAGAACTTCATGTTCCTGCTGTACGGGCCGAACTCGCAGGCGGCCACGCAGGGCAACGGCAACAACACCGCCAATTACAAGAATCCGGAGTTCGACAAGCTGTTCGAGGAACTGCGCTACCTGGACGACACGCCGCGCAAGCAGCAGGTGATGGCGCAGATGACCGCGATCCTGCAGCACGATGCGCCGTGGGCCTTCGGCTACAACCCGTACGCGGGCTCGGTGCACCATGCGTGGCTGGGCAACGTGAAGCCGGCGCCGCTCGTGCTCGACCGGCTGATGTACTACAAGGTCGACCCCGCGCTGCGCACCGCGAAGATCGCCGAATGGAACCGGCCGATCTGGTGGCCGGTGATCCTCATCGTGCTGGCGCTGCTGGCCGTGATCGCGCCGGCCTTCTTCGCGTGGCGGCGGCACGAGCGGGAGACGGCGGCAAGGACGCTGGCGGGGGCTGCGCGATGAGTGGGAAATTGGATCCCGGCCTTCGCCGGAACGACGACTCAACGCCCGTCGCCCCGGCGCAGGCCGGGGCCCAGTTTGCATTTGCTCTTCCATGCTGAACTACATCCTCCGCCGCATCGGCTACGCCGTGCTGATCCTGATCGGCGTGAACCTGCTCACCTTCACGCTGTTCTTCGCGGTCAATTCGCCCGACAACATCGCGCGCCTGAACATCGGTGCCAAGCGCGTATCGCAGGACGCGATCGAGAAGTGGAAGGCGGAGCGCGGCTACGACAAGCCGCTGTGGTTCAACGCGAAGGCCGACGGCATCGACAAGGTGCGCCAGACGATCTTCTGGGACCGGTCGCTGCGCCTGTTCACGCTGAACTTCGGCAGCAGCGACAGCGGCCGCGACATCGCCCACGAAATCGCCACGCGCATCCCGGCGAGCCTGGCACTGGCCGGCCCGATGCTGCTGCTCACGCTGTTCGCCAGCATCGCGTTCTCGCTGCTGCTGGTGTTCTTCCGCGCCAGCTACCTGGACTTCTGGGGCACGGTGCTGTGCGTGATCATGATGTCGATCTCGAGCCTGTTCTACATCATCATGGCGCAATGGTTCTTCGGCAAGACGCTGAAGCTGGTGCCGCTGTCGGGCTTCGCGCCGGGGCTGGACCTGCTGAAGTTCCTGGCGCTGCCGGTGGTGGTGGGCATCATCTTCCAGCTGGGCTCCGAGGCGCGCCTGTTCCGCGCGATGCTGCTGGAAGAAGCCGGCAAGGACTACGTGCGCACCGCGCGCTCCAAGGGGCTGGCCGAACCCGCGGTGCTGTTCGGCCACGTGCTGCGCAATGCGTGGCTGCCGATCCTCACGCATGTGGGCGCACTGCTGCCCTACGCGTTCCTGGGCTCGATCGTGTTCGAATCGTTCTTCGGCATACCCGGCCTGGGCACCTACGTCGTCGAAGCCATCGCCGGGCAGGACTTCGCCATCGTGCACACGATGGTGTTCCTGGGCTCGCTGCTGTACATCGCCGCGTACCTGCTGACCGACATCGCCTACACCTTCGTCGATCCGCGCGTGCGGCTCGCCTGAGCGGAGAACACGATGCCGATGTTCGTGTTCCTGTGGACCGACCTGGTGCTGTGGCTGGTGTTTGCCGCAGCGATCGCCTACGTCGTGCACGTGCGCCGCAGCCCGGACCTGCGCAGCACCTGGCGCCATGTGCTGCGCAATGCGCCGGCGATGTCGGCCGCCGTGGTGCTGGGCGTATTCATCACCATCGCGCTGCTCGACTCCGTGCACTTCCGGCCGCGGCTGGCCGCGGCCGAGGGCGCGGCGCCCGATGCCGCAGTGGCCTACGGCACGCGCACGCTGTCGCCGCTGGACGTGCTGCTGCATCACGCGGTGGACGCGCGCGAGAAGACCTATTCGGTGCCGCTCGCCTGGCAGTCGTTCCAGAAGGAGAACGCCGTCGTGGACGGCCGGGACGTGCGCGTGGCGCCGCGGCTGGCCTTCGGCGGGGCGCACCTGGCCGACCCCGCGCGGGACTGGGTGCCCGACCTGCTGGCGCGATCCGTGAAGGGCGTCGCCGGCGGACTGGTCGCGGCTCTGCTGCTGGCCATCGCCGCGGCGTGGCTGCGCGGCCGGCGTGTCGACGTGCGCCAGGGCTGGCGTGCGTCGCTGGCGACGATGCTGCGCGGGCCATCCGAGGAATCCGAAGTGCCGTGGCGCGCGATGCTGGTCACGGCCACGCTGGTCGCGGTGTTCATCGGCTGGCTGGTGGCCGTCTGGCCGGCGTACCACCCCTTCGGCACCGACCGCACCGGCAACGACGTGCTGTTCCAGGCGCTGAAGAGCATCCGTACCGCCGTGGTCATCGGCACGCTGTCGACCATCGCCACGCTGCCACTCGCCATCGTGCTGGGCGTGCTGGCGGGCTACTTCAAGGGCTGGGTCGACGACATCATCCAGTACGCGTACACGGTGCTCTCGGCGATCCCGCCGATCCTGCTGGTGGCGGCCTTCGTGCTGCTGATCAACGTGTACATCGACCGCAACGCGGAGAACTTCGCGACCGGCGTGGAGCGCGCCGAACTGCGTCTGTTCCTGCTGTGCGTGATTCTCGGCATCACCGGCTGGTCGACGCTGTGCCGACTGCTGCGCGCCGAGACGCTGAAGGTGGGCGAGCTGGAATACGTGCAGGCCGCACACGCATTCGGCGTCAGCCACTGGCGCATCATGCGCCGGCACATCCTGCCCAACGTGATGCACCTGGTGCTGATCGTCGCGGTGCTGGATTTCTCGGCACTGGTGCTGTACGAGGCGGTGCTGTCGTACGTGGGCGTGGGCGTCGACCCCAATTCGTCGAGCTTCGGCTCGATGATCAACCTGGCGCGCAGCGAGATGTCGCGCGACCCGGCCGTGTGGTGGAACCTCGCGACGGCGTTCACCTTCATGCTGGCGCTGGTGCTGGCGGCAAACCTCTTTGCCGACGCGGTGCGCGACGCCTTCGATCCCAGGGCAAGGGCGTTCCGGCGGCGGCGCTTCCGGCTGAAGGTGGCGGCGTGTGGGGGGGTAAGTCAAATTGGGTCCCGGCCTTCGCCGGGACGACGGTGGCGCACAGCGTCGCCCCGGCGAAGGCCGGGGCCCAATTTTCTGCGCAGCGGAGTGCGGCATCGTGACCCCGCGCGACATCCTCGACATCCAGGACCTCGACACCGTCCTCGACACCGACCACGGCCTCGTGCACGCCGTCGACGCCCTGTCGCTGACGCTCGCTCGCGGCGAGACCTTCGCGCTGGTAGGCGAGTCCGGCTGCGGCAAGTCAATGACCGCGCTGTCGCTGCTGCGCCTTCTGCCGGACAACGGTCGCGTCGCCGGCGGCCGCATCGCGATGGAGGGAACCGACCTGACGCAGTTGCCCGAAGCCCGCATGCGCGACGTGCGCGGCCGCAGGGTCAGCATCATCTTCCAGGAGCCCGCGACCAGCCTGAACCCGGTCGTGCCGGTGGGCCGCCAGATCGTCGAGGTCATCGAGCGCCACACGCCGCTGCGCGGCGCGGCCGCCCGCGAGCGCGCACTGAGCTGGCTCGTGCGCGTCGGCCTGCCGGAGCCCGAGCGCCGCCTCGACAGCTTCCCCTTCCAGCTGTCCGGCGGACAGAAGCAGCGCGTGATGATCGCGATCGCGCTGGCGGGCGAACCCGACGTGGTCATCGCCGACGAGCCGACCACCGCGCTCGACGTCACCATCCAGAAGCAGATCCTCGAGCTGCTCGCCGAACTGCAGCGCTCGCAGGGCATGGCGATGCTGCTGATCACGCACGACCTGGCGGTCGTCGCCGAGATGGCGCAGCGCGTCGCGCTCATGTACGCAGGCCAGATCATCGAGGTTGCCGAGTGCGCCGAGTTCTTCGCGCGGCCGCTGCATCCGTATGCGCGGCTGCTGCTCGATGCACTGCCCGATGCCGCCCGGCGCAACGAACGCCTGGCGGCCATCGGCGGCAGCGTCCCGCCGCTGAACCAGCGCTTCAGCCGTTGCCGCTTCTCGGACCGCTGCCCTTACGTGCATGAGGCCTGCGTGGCCGCTCCACCCGCGCTGCTGCAGCCGCGGCCGGGGCACGAAGTGCGGTGCGTGCTGTACTCGCAAGGCGGTACCGGCCCGCAGGCCGCGACCACTGCGCAGGTGCCGACGGAGGACAAAGCGGCATACGTCGCGCGCCCGCCATCCGCCGTCTCTCTGCTGCAGGTCAGTGACTACCGCGTCTGGTTTCCCGTGCGCGCGGGCCTGCTGCGCCGGACCGTCGGTTGGATCAAGGCGGTCGATGGCGTGAGTTTCGAGCTGGCGGCCGGACGCACGCTGGCCCTGGTCGGCGAATCCGGCTGCGGCAAGACCACCACCGGCAAGGCACTGGTGCAGCTACTGCGTGGCACCGCGCGCATCGAAGGCAGCGCCCGGCTGGCCGGCGCCGACCTGTCGAAGCTCGACGGCGACGAGCTGCGTGCCGCACGGCGGTGCATGCAGATCATCTTCCAGGACCCGTACGCATCGCTGAACCCGCGGCTGCGCGTGCAGGAGATTCTCGAGGAAGGGCTGCTCGCGCTGCGTCCGGACGTTGCGCCGGCCGAGCGCACGCAGCGCGTCCGCGCGCTGGTCGACCGCGTCGGGCTGCGCGCCGACGCACTGTCACGCTACCCGCACGAGTTCTCCGGTGGCCAGCGCCAGCGCCTGGCCATCGCACGCGCGCTGGCCGTCGAGCCGCAGCTCATCGTCTGCGACGAGCCCACCTCCGCGCTCGACGTGTCGGTGCAGGCGCAGATCCTGAACCTGCTGCGCGAGCTGCAGGCCGAGTTCGGCATCGCCTACCTCTTCATCACGCACAACTTCGGCGTGGTCGAGTACCTGGCCGACGACATCGCAGTGATGAAGGACGGCCGCATCGTCGAGCAAGGCCCGGCCACCGCCGTGCTCACCGCGCCGCGCGAGCCCTACACCCGTACGCTGCTCGCCGCGGTTCCGCGCCTGTCACACGTACTGCGCACCGCCTGAACTGCGCCCGCAGGCGCTCGGGTTTTCCCGCGTCGCGCCGCGGACGGTCGAGCACCGTTGTTGGTTGCGCGCGACGCGCACCTTCTCTTCGTCGCAACGACTACCAAAAATGCGTTGCGGTCGCATGACATTGATTACTCTCCCGCGCACGGCGAGGCGACTGCGAGGTCAAGGGGGCGGTCGCCGAGCTGCATCATTCCTTTGGAGGGGAAACCATGTTGAAGAGGACCAAGCTCAGCTTGGCGGTCAGCACTGCGCTCGGCGCAGGACTGATCGGAATGGCGCCCGGCGCCATGGCGCAGTCGTCGACGCCGCAGCAGATGGAGCGCGTCGAGGTGACAGGGTCGATGCTGCGACGGATCGAAGGGGAATCGTCGCTGCCGGTGACGACGCTCGATATGAGCACGCTGGAGAAAGCCGGCGTGACCAACGCCGAGCAGGCGGTGAAGTTCATCACCCAGTCTCAGGCGGCCACCGTGTCGTCGGGCACGGTTAGCGGCACCAACGGCGGCGCGTCGTACGCGAACCTGCGTGCACTGGGCTCCAACCGCACGCTGGTCCTGCTGAACGGCAAGCGTGTGGTCAACAACCCATTCTCCAGCGCGGCGGTCGACCTGAACACGCTGCCGATGTCGTCGGTGGACCGGATCGAAGTGCTGACCGACGGCGCCTCCGCGACCTACGGTACGGACGCGATCGCCGGCGTGATCAACTTCATCACGCGCAAGGAATACCAGGGCGTACAGATCGGCGGCGAAGCGCAGATCACCGAGGACGGCGGCGGCGAGATCTACACCGGCAACCTGCTGGCCGGCTGGGGCAACCTGGCCACCCAGGGCTGGAACGTCTACGGCGGCTTCAACTACCGCAAGCAGCAGCCGATGAGCGGGACCGAGCGCGACTACATGTCGACCTCGTACATCCCCAGCGCTGGATTCAATGGCACCAGCCCGACGACGTTCCCGGCCAACTACAGCCAAACCGTGTCCGGCGTCACCACGGTCAGCGGTGCCAACCCCTCGAATCCCGCCTGCTTCCCGCCTTCTTCGATTCGCGTCGGCACGGCGGCGACCTGCGCGGCGGACACACAGGTGTTCACGTGGGTGGTCCCGCCACAGGAACAGTATTCGGCGTTCCTCAAGGGCTCGTGGGCGATCAACGCCAACAACACGCTGTCGGGCGAATACTTCTGGGCACACAACCAGTTGACGTCGCACATCGCGCCGTCGCCGGAAAGCGGCCTGACCATGACGCCGGCCAGCCCGTTCTACCCGGGCAACGGCATCACGCCGATCACCAATACGGCGCTGAACACCACGCAGCCGATCTCGATCAACTGGCGTACGACGGTGCTGGGCTCGCGCGAGACAGAGCAGTCCAACGACACGTGGCGTGCGGTGCTTTCCCTGGACGGCTCGGCCATGGGCTGGGATTACCAGGTCGCGGGCCTGTACTCGAAGTCGGAAACGACCAATGAGTTCATCAACGGATATCCCAAGACGGTTCCGCTGCGCAATGGCGTGCAGGGCATCAACGGCGCGCCGTTCCTGAACCCGTTCGGCAACCAGACTGCGGCCGGCCTTGCCTACCTGCAGGCCAACCAGGTGCTGGGCGAGATGCAGAACGGCGAAGGCACGCTGTGGTCGATCAACGCGGTGGCGTCGACGACTTTCGGCAAGCTGGCCGGCGGCCCGATGGCGCTGGCGCTCGGTACCGAGTATCGCGAAGAAAGCATGGTCTACAACACCAACATCGCGGAAGTCAGCCAGGCGGCCTCGTCGGGCCTGGCAGGCTCCGGCGCGTTGCGTGAAGGCGACCGCGACATCTTCGCGCTGGCCGCGGAAATGAACTTCCCGGTGCTGAAGAACCTGGACTTCACGCTCGCGGTCCGCTACGACGATTACAGCGACTTCGGCGGCACCACCAACCCGAAGGTGTCGTTCCGCTACACCCCTGTCGACAACCTGCTGCTGCGCGGGTCGTACAACACGGGCTTCGCCGCGCCGTCGCTGACGTCGATGTACCTGCCGAACTCGACCACGTTCACCAGCACGCGCTACAACGATCCGGTGCTGTGCCCGAATGGCGTCGTCAACTCGGCGGCGGGCGGCATCGCCTCGCGCGACTGCGGCCTGCAGTTCCAGCAGATGCAGGGCGGCAACGCCAACCTCGACGCCGAGACGTCCGAAGCGTGGACCGTCGGCTTCGTGTTCCAGGTCACGCCGGAACTGTCATTCGGCATCGACTACTGGAACTACTACATCGAGGACAGCATCAGCACCATCGGTGAACAGGCGATCTTCGCGGATCCGGTCAAGTACGCGAGCCTGTACGTCCGCTGCAGCCAGGCCGATGCGGCTCGCCGCGCTGCGCTGGGCGCCTGCCAGAACCCGGGCAATGCCGATCCGCTGGCCTACATCATCAATACCAACCAGAACCTGGGTGACACCGAGACCTCGGGCCTGGACATCAACCTGGTGTGGAGCGGCATGACGACCGAGGTGGGTCGATTCAGCGCCGCCATCCACGGCACGTATGTGCTGAAGTACGAATTCCAGGTCGAGCCGGGCGGCACCTGGTACAACCCGGTCGGCAACTACAACGCCCAGTTCGGCGGGCCGGTGCTGCGCTACCAGCAGATCACGACGGTCAACTGGTCGTACAAGGACTGGACCGCGCAGCTGAGCAACCAGTTCCAGTCGGGCTACTACGACCAGAACCTGGCGTCGAGCGTCTCCGCCGCCTACCGGCAGAACTCGGTCGGCAAGAGCTCGATCTGGAACCTGGGCGGCACCTGGGCCGGCTACAAGGGTCTGACGGTGATGGCCGGCGTGCTCAACATCTTCAACGAGGATCCCGAGTTCTCGAACCAGTCGGCCCGCTTCCAGGCCCGCGGTTACGACGACCGGTTCAGCACGCCTCTGGGCCGTGTCTGGACGCTGGGCGCGCGCTACGCGTTCTTCTAGA
The DNA here is from genome assembly GCA_044225415.1 of Burkholderiaceae bacterium. Classification (GTDB taxonomy): domain Bacteria; phylum Pseudomonadota; class Gammaproteobacteria; order Burkholderiales; family Burkholderiaceae_F; genus JALORV01. Next base: position 9,635 of record JBGAIO010000042.1, read on the forward strand.
CCGCGCGATCAGTCTCGCATCGAGCGGGGGCCCGGGAGGGCTCCCGCTCTTTTTTTGCCTCGCGATTTTGCGGCGCAATATGAAACTGACGCTCGCCCTTGTTGGATCCAAACCACAGCGAATGTAAAGCTCGTCGCTCCAGAGGGCACTTTTGCATGACCCCCGGATGACATTCGCTACGCTGGCGGACGTACCGAGCCGGACTCTGGAGGGGGCCCTGGGAGGGGTTCTTCCTTGCATGTCCCATCGGGCATCCAACTGGAGGATCCTTAATATGCTTAAGAAGACGCGACTAAGCCTCGCGGTCGGCGCCGCATTGAGCGCCGGCATTGCAGGCTTTGCGCCCGTGTCGATCGCACAGACGACACAACCGCAGCAGATGGACCGGGTCGAAGTCACCGGCTCGATGATCCGCCGCACGGAGTCCGAGACGGCCCTGCCCGTCACGGTGCTCAAGACCGATGAACTGTCGAAGGTCGGCGTCACCAACGCCGAGCAGGCGGTGCAGTTCATCACGCAGAACCAGTCGAGCACGACGACGACCAACTCGGTGGGCTCGTCCACCGGCGGCGCCGCATATGCCGACCTCCGGTCGCTGGGTTCGGCCCGCACGCTGGTGCTGGTCAACGGCCGCCGCATGGTCAACAACCCGTACACGTCGACCGCTGTCGACCTGAACGCGCTGCCGCTGTTCGCCGTGGATCGCATCGAAGTGCTGACCGACGGCGCCTCGGCGACCTATGGTTCGGACGCGATCGCCGGCGTGATCAACTTCATCACCCGCAAGGAATACCAGGGCGTGTTCGTATCGGGCGATGCGACGATTCCCGAAGCTTCGGGTGGCGGCGAGGTCTATAACGCCACGATCGGCGGCGGCTTCGGCTCGCTGGCCAGTCAGGGCTTCAACATCTACGGTGGTCTGAGCTACCGCAAGCAGGAAGGTCTGAAGGCGACGGACCGCGAGTTCGCCGCGTCTTCGATCATCCCCGACAAGGGCGTCTACAAGGCCAGCCCGACCACGTTCCCGGCGAACTACACGCAGGGCAACACGGCCGCCGGCAATCCGACGCTGACCAACTGCAAGCCGCCCACCTCGCTGTTCCTGCCGGATGTGTTTGGCGACCAGGCCTGCGGCTTCGACTACGTACCATTCATCAACATCATCCCCGAGCAGGAGCAGCTTTCAGCCGTCCTGCGAGGCACGCTGGCACTGGGCAGCAGCGCGACGCTGTTCGCCGAAGCGATCTGGGCGAAGAACACGGTCGACACCATCATTTCGCCGACGCCGCTGACCGGTCTCAGCATGCCCAACACCAACCCGTTCTATCCGGGCCGCGGCATCACGCCGATCAACCCGGATGACGGCGCGCTGAATCCCGCCAACCCGGTTTCCATCGGCTGGCGGACCACGCTCGCCGGCGGGCGCGCTTCCGAGTTCGAGAACACGACCGACCGTTACACCCTCGGTGTGGATGGCACCGCGTACAACTGGGACTACAAGGCAGCGGTCTTCCGTTCGCATGCCGACGTGACCAATACGTTCACGGGTGGCTACCTGAACAACACGGGCATCCGCAACGGCATGGCCGGCCTGAATGGCGCGCCATACCTGAATCCCTTCGGCGAACAGTCGGCCGCGGGCCAGGCGTATGTCATGAGCCAGCTGATCCTGGGCCAAATCCAGGAGTCGACCGGCACGCTGACGGGTGTCACCGCGCAGGCGTCGGGCGAGATCTTCAAGCTCCCGGCCGGCTCCGTCGCGCTTGCGGTGGGTGCCGAGTACTACAAGGACGAAGTCGAGTACACCAACAACTTCACGCTGATCCGCCAGGCCGCCAGTTCGGGCCTCGCCGGCGCGGAAGACGTCTATGGTGACCGCAACGTCTGGGCCTTGAGCGCTGAAATCAACATCCCGGTCATCAAGAACCTGGATCTGACGCTGGCGGTCCGCTACGACGACTACAGCGACGTCGGTACGTCGACGACTCCGAAGGTCGCGATCCGCTACCAGCCGATCCAGGAACTGCTGCTGCGCGGTTCGTACACGCAGGGCTTCCGGGCACCGTCGCTGCAGGACATCTACGCACCGAACTCGCTTACCTACACCGGTGCGCGCTACAACGACCCGGTGCTGTGTCCGAATGGCGTCGTCAACGCGGCCGCCGGTGGTGTCGCGACTCGGGACTGCAACATCCAGTTCCAGCAACAGCAGGGCGGCAACAAGAAGCTGACGCCGGAAGAGTCCGACTCGTGGACAGTGGGCTTCGTCGTCCAGCCGGTCCCGGAGTGGAGTTTCGGCCTCGACTACTGGAGCTACAAGGTCACGGACTCCATCGGCGTGCTGGGTGAGTCGACGATCTTCGGCGACACGACGAAGTACTCCAATCTGTTCGTTCGCTGCAGCGCTGCAACCGCCTCCGAGCGTGCGCTGATCGACGCCTGTGGAATTCCGGGCGGCGATCCGCTGGCCTACGTCCAGAATACGCAGTTGAATCTGGGTGATTTCAAGACGAACGGCATCGATGCCAACATCCAGTGGAACGGCGTAGCGACCGAGTACGGCCGCTTCTCGGCCGGCCTGCGTGGAACCTACGTCACCAAGTACGAGTACCAGCTCGAGCCGGGTGGCGAGTTCTACAACAACCTGGGTACGTACTTCAACGGTGGCGCGGTGTTCCGCTATCAGCAGGTCCTCAACGTCAACTGGCAGATGGGGGCGTGGTCGGCGATGCTGCTGAACACCTTCCGTTCCGGCTATCACGACCAGAACGAAACTGGCGACCCGGCCTACGACGACAACAAGGTCGGCAACTGGTCGACATGGAACCTGTCGGTGTCGTGGGCTGGTGTCAAGGGCCTGACGCTCACCGCCGGCGTGCTGAACATCCTGGATGCCGATCCCCCGTTCTCGAACCAGGGTGACGCGTTCCAGGTCGGCTACGACCAGCGCTACTCGAATCCGTACGGCCGCCAGTGGCTGCTGCGCGCCGCCTACGAGTTCAAGTAAATAGAAAGTTCTGCGGCAGCTTTGCTGCCAGTTGCAAAGGCCCGCTTCGGCGGGCCTTTTTTATGCTCGTTCAGTTGACGCGCTCGGCGGTGATGGTCACGCGCTCGAGTGCCACCACTTCCAGGCCGGTGTGATCGTCGGGCTGCATGCCGGCAACGGTGCTGCCGAGCACGACGGCGCTGGCGACGAGGGCCAGTGCAAAGGCTGCCAGGCGGGCGGCGGGGGTCAGGGTCGTCAGCGTGTTCATGGTCGGTTCCTGTGTTTGTCCGTGGGTGCGTTGCGTTGTTCGATGGATGCACTGTAGGCAGCCGTCCTCCGTGCCGCGAGCCGATTGCGACCGGCTGCAGGAATCGGGGGGCGGCCCTGATCGTGGACAAAGGCCAAAAACGGCGATTCATCCGGCTGCCGTGCAGTTCGTCGCGCGCAGCCGCCGTTCGCACCGGATCCGGCGGTCCTGGGCCGGGTGCGACGAACGGCGACGGGAATTGCGCTCGACCAAGGTGGCGGGCCGGCTTTGGGGGCACACTGACGGCACCCTGACCGACGGGGCGCTTGCAGCCGGCCTGACGTCGGTGGCTCACAGAGTCGAACAAGGAGCGGGGCCTGGCCCCGGCGCACCATGAGAAGCGCACTCTGCATTGCCCTGTCGTCCGCCCTGCTGGTGTCCACCAGCCCGGCCGGCGCACAGGTCACCGACTACAAAGTCGAGGGCGACGGCATTCCCAGGTCGCTGACCGGCAAGCCCGGCAACGCCGAGCGCGGCCGCGCACTGATCCTCAGGAACGACAAAGCCAGTTGCCTGAACTGCCACACGATCAAAGGGATGCCCAGCGGCGGCAACAAAGGCCCTTCGCTGGATGGCGTAGGCGCCGCGCTGACCCCGCCGCAGTTGCGGCTGTCGGTCGTGGACCTGTCACGGGTAACGCGCGGGTCGCCGATGCCGAGCTTCCACGCGAAGGCCGGCGTCACCGGCAGCGAGCCGAAGCTCAGCGCGGAGGAAATCGAGGACGTGGTGGCGTACCTGGTGACGCTGAAAAAGTGAGCTGAAGGCTCACCCATTGCAACGAACGTCAAATTGGGCCCCGGCCTGCGCCGGGGCGACGAGGCAGCGTGCCGTCATCCCGGCGAAAGCGGGGATCCATTTTCGGCGGCCGGGGACGCCGACGTAGCGCCGGTCAGACCCGCATCCACAGCCGCGCGAGTTCGGCGGCGCCGTCGGTGCCCTTGACGCTCCTGAAGGCCTCGTTGGCCTTGGCCTTGTTGCCGGCGCGCAGGTAGGCGATGCCGAGATAGAGCTTCGCATCCTCGGGATACTTCAGGCCGCCCGTGGCGATGCCCTTCTGGATCAGCGCGATGCCCTTGTCGTACTGGCCGAGGCCCGTGTAGGCGAGCCCGATGCGCACCAGCGCGTTGGCATCCTTCGAGTCTTCGGCTTCCGCGGCCGCGAGTTCGCGCGGCGCGTCGTTGGCCTTCTGCGTCGCCAGCGCCAGCAACCGCTGCTGGCGCTCGGCGTCCGCGCCCTTGCCCAGCGCACCGGACGCGAAAGCTTCGTCGAGGATGCGCTTGGCTTCGCCGGCTTGGCGCTGCTGCAATGCCAGCTGCGCCATCTCGCTGTAGTCGGCACCCGAATCGATCGTCTTGGTCGCGAGCCGCAGCCGCATCACATCCAGCGTCAGCCGGTTCGAGAAGCCGGGCTTCGATTCGATCCGGCGCAGCAGGTCCGACCAGTATTCCTTCTTCGGGTAATACGCGACGAGCTTCTCCAGCGCCGCGATGTAGGCGCCACGATCGGTGCCTTTCGACGCGACGTTGGCCAGCAGCTGCAGCCGGTCTTCGGCAGGCGCTCGGCCGGCCTTCTCCGCCGCCTGCACGTCGAGCGCCGCTTCGCGCGCCGCCGCCTGCAGGTCGCCCGAAGACCACTGCGACTGGATCAGCAGCGCACGCATCGCGCTGTCGCCCGGATTGGCCTTCAGCGCCATGTCCGCATACTTCGCAGCGTTGGCGTAGTCCTTGTTCCGGTAGTACAGGGTCGCCAGTGCCTGCGCGAGGCGCGCACGTTCGGCTTCGTTGGTCTTGCCGGACGCCATCAGCGCATTGGCGGCCTTGATCGCCTGCTCGTTGTCGCCGGCCTGCATGGCGGCCGCCACGCGCATCTGCTCGATCAGGAAGTTCTCATTGGCCGACCGGTTGGGCACGGCCTCGGCGTCGCAGCCTGGCGAGCGCCTCCTTGTACTGCCCTGCTTGAACAGGTCGCGCGCCGCGGCGAGCGGCTTGCCGACTTCGGAGCGGATGGCCTCCTGGGCGGTCGCGGCGGACACGGTCACACGGCTTTCGTCGACCTGCAGCATCGCGCAGGCCGCAATCACCGCGCCGGAAACAGCCAGGCGCAGCACCGAATGGAACTTCGAGGGTAGGGTCTGCATCGGCGATTCGATCAACGCACGAACTGTTCGTTCCCGACCAGCCCGAGCTTGGTCACGCCGAGACGCTGCGCCGACGCCATCACCGCGGCCACGTCCTTGTACTCGGCGAGCTTGTTCGGGCGCAGGTGGACCTCGGGCTGCACCGCCATCGCGGCGGCCTCGGTCAGGCGCTCCTCGAGCGCGGCGCGGTTCGGAACGATGTCGCCGTTCCAGTAGATCGTGCCGTCGAAGTCCACGTCCACCGTGATGACCTGCGGCTTCTCCGTGGGCGGTGGCGGGTTGCCCACCGGCATGTTCAGGTTCACCGAGTGCAGCTGGATCGGGATCGTGATGATCAGCATCACCAGCAGCACCAGCATCACGTCGATCAGCGGAGTCGTGTTGATCTCCACCATCACGTCCGGGTCCTGCGAGCCCCCGGCGGGGCCGACATTCATCGCCATTGCATTGCTCCTGGCTGCGCCATCGCTCAACCGCCGTGCGGCGGCGGCTCGGTGACGAAGCCGATCTTCTGGATGCCCGCACGCTGCGCGGCGAACACCACGCGGCCCACGAACTCGTAGCGGCCGGCCAGATCGCCGCGGATGTGCACTTCGGGCTGGGGCACGACGACCGCGATCTTCTTCAGGCGCTCCACCAGCTCGTCGTTGTCGCGCACGGGCGTCAGGCCCCAGTACACGTCGCCATCCTTGGTGACCGCGATCTCGACGTTCTCCGGCTTGGTCTGCCGGGGGACGTTGCTTTCCTCCGGCAGCTTCAGCGGCACCGACTGCGTGATCACCGGGATCGTCACCAGGAAGATGATCAGCAGCACCAGCATCACGTCCACCAGGGGCGTGGTGTTGATGGCGGAGATGGCTTCGTCTTCGCCGGCGTCTTCGTTCCCGACATTCATTGCCATGATCGGACTCCGGTCAGCGCTCGCTCAGCGGGCGGGGGCGGCCCGCAGCTCGACCTTGCGGCCCAGCAGCACGGCATGCAGGTCGGCACCGAAGGTGCGCACGCGCTCCAGCGCCGTCTTGTTGCGGCGAACCAGCCAGTTGTAGCCCATGACCGCCGGCACCGCGACCGCCAGGCCGATGGCCGTCATGATCAGCGCTTCGCCCACGGGGCCTGCAACCTTGTCGATCGATGCCTGGCCGGCGATGCCGATGGCCGTCAGCGCGTGATAGATGCCCCACACCGTCCCGAACAGGCCCACGAACGGTGCCGTCGAACCGACCGTTGCGAGGAAGGCCAGGCCATCCTGCATGCGGCTCTGCACGGTGTCCACCGAACGCTGCACCGACATCGTGACCCAGGTGTTCAGGTCGATGTTCTCGGTCAGCGCGCCTTCGTGGTGTTCATTGGCGGCCAGGCCCGTCTCCGCGATGTAGCGGAACGCGCTGTCGCCCTTCAGCTTCTTGGCGCCGTCCTTCAGCGAGGGCGACTTCCAGAAGGTCGTGGTCATCTCGCGCGCCTGACGCATCAGCTTGTACTGCTCCCACAGCTTCACGAAGATGATGTACCAGCTGCCCATCGACATGATGATCAGGATGATCAGCGTGCCCTTGGTGACGAAGTCACCCTGGCGCCACATCGCTTCGAGGCCGTAGGGGTTCTCGATGCTCTCCTTCGTGATCGTCGGCGCGGGCGCCTTCATCGGTGCCGGTGCCGGCGCTGGCGCCGCGGCGGGTGCAGGCGCCTCGGCGGCCGGGGCGGCGGACTTCGACGCGTCCTGCGCGCTGACGGCCGTGCTCACGGACGAGATGGCCAGGGCGGTGAAGGCCATGGTCGCCAGGGCGATGGCACGGCGACGGATTGACGAGAACATTGCGACTCTCCTGGTGGAAGATGGGACTGGGCCGGTCTTCGTTCGCCGTTCAGCGCGGTGGCGCCGTATCGATCAAACCTCGATCAGCTTGCGATGGCCCGGTCCCTGCCTGTTAACAAAGCCTGATACCTAGCGTGAACCCTAACGGAGCTTGAAACCAACGGGCAGGACGGCACGGATGTCCTGCCCGACGCCCGGGCAGTTCAGTTGTGCAGCCATGTTCATGGCCGACCGGTTGAACACCCGGTTCGACGACGACTTGATCGTGATGTCCGTGACCTTGCCGGCGGCGGTGATGGTGAACTCGATGACGACCTCGCCCTCGAGGTTTTCCTTCAGCGCTTCGCGCGGATACACCACCGACTGCACCACGTCGACGTAATTGGTGCAGACGGCGCGCGCGCTGCGCACGGCCGGCTGCGGCGCCGGCTCCGCCGGCTTCTGGATGACGGGTGCACTCGGCGCCAGCGGCGCTTCCTGCGTCACTGCCGAGATGGCGGGCGCGGGTGCGGGCGGCGGCGCGACGTTGATTTCCGGTGGCGGGATGAAGGGCGGCGGCGGCGCGGCCATCTTCGGCGGCGGCGGCACGACTTCCGGCGGCGGCGGCGGCTTCTTGATGATCTCCTCGATCACCTTGACGTCGATCGGGCCCTTGACCACTTCCACCACGGTACGCGCCAGACCGGACAGCAGCGCCCAGACGATGAGGATGTGCAGCAGTATGACGATGGTGATCCCCGTCAGATGCCGGCCCGGATTGCGCTGCTGCGCTGCGTAGTCCATCCCTGCTCCCACTCCTCGGCTGCCAATCTTGGCTGCCCGGCTGCCATTCTGCAGACTGCCAAGCGGCCCCAACGACGCGACGCAGTCGTCGGCGGAAAAACCGGCGAGTTTAATCGAGGTCGCGCCGGATTCCCAAGGCGGGCGATTCTAGAGCAATCCCCTGCGCCCTCCACCCTCCGGTCGATGCCGTCAGACGGAAGGGCACGTGCCGCGCCTAGAGCAGATCCCCCGGATCCCCCGGCGGCCGCGGCTCGACCCGTCCGAAGTGCCGGTAAGCGGCGATCGAGGCCACGCGTCCGCGCGGCGTCCGTTGCAGCATGCCCTGCTGGATCAGGTAGGGCTCGACGACATCTTCCAGCGTGTCGCGCTCCTCACCGACGGCGGCCGCCAGGTTGTCGATGCCGACCGGCCCGCCGTTGAATTTGTCGATGACCGCGGACAGCAGCTTGCGGTCCATCAGGTCCAGACCCAGCGCGTCGACCTCGAGCATGGCCAGCGCGGCGTCGGCGACTTCCGCCGTGATCTCGCCGCTGCCCTTGACCTCGGCATAGTCGCGCACGCGGCGCAGCAGGCGGTTGGCCACGCGCGGCGTACCGCGCGACCGTCGCGCGATCTCGGCCGCGCCTTCGGGAGTGATGCGCACCGACAGCAGCCGCGCCGAACGCGTGACGATGGTCGTCAGGTCGTCGGTCGAATAGAACTCGAGCCGCGCCACGATGCCGAAGCGGTCGCGCAGCGGATTGGTCAGCATGCCGGCGCGCGTGGTCGCGCCCACGAGCGTGAAGGGCTTCAGGTCGAGCTTGATCGAGCGCGCCGCCGGGCCTTCGCCGATCATGATGTCGATCTGGTAGTCCTCGAGCGCCGGATACAGGATCTCCTCGACCACCGGCGACAGCCGATGGATCTCGTCGATGAACAGCACGTCGTGCGCTTCGAGATTGGTGAGCAGTGCCGCCAGGTCGCCCGGCCGCTCCAGCACCGGTCCCGACGTCTGCCGCAGGTTCACGCCCATCTCGCGCGCGACGATGTGCGCGAGCGTGGTCTTGCCGAGGCCGGGAGGCCCGAAGAGCAGGACATGATCCAGCGCTTCGGCACGGTTGCGGGCGGCGCGGATGAATATATCGAGTTGTTCGCGCACCTTCGGCTGGCCGACGTACTCCGCCAACGACGCCGGCCGCAACGCGCGCTCGATCGCTTCCTCGTTCGGTGACGCGGCGTTGCCGGCCACCAGGCGCTCTGCTTCGATCAATGCATTCTCCGTGGGCGTTGCCGCGCCCGCTGGCGCACGGCGCCAGATTCAGCCGACTACGCCCTGGCGAGCGATTTTAGGGCGAGCCGTATGCCCTCGGCCGTGCCGGCCCCTGCAGGCAGCGTGCGCACCGCGGCGTTCGCTTCGCGTTCGTTGTAGCCCAGCGCCAGCAGCGCGTGCAGCACATCGGCCGTGTCCGACGACGGCGTGGCCGCGCCGCCCAGATCGGCGCCGAGCTTGCCCTTCAGTTCCAGCAGCAGTCGCTCCGCTGTCTTCTTGCCGATGCCCGGTATCCGGGTGAGGCGTGCTCCATCCTGCAGGGTGACCGCCTGCGCAAGCTCGGGCACCGACAGGCCGGACAGCACCGCGAGCGCCGTGCGCGCGCCCACGCCCGAGATGCGGATCAGTTCACGGAATGCCGATCGCTCCGCGGCGGTGGCGAAGCCATACAGCTGGTGCGCGTCCTCACGCACCGCCAGGTGCGTCAGCAGCACCACCCGCTGGTCGAGCGCAGGCAACTGATAGAACGTGCTCATCGGCACGTCGATCTCGTATCCGACACCGCCGACGTCGAGCAGCAGCGTCGGCGGGGTCTTCTGGAGCAGCCGCCCTTCGAGCCGCCCGATCATCGACCCGCCACTCGCAGTGTCCACGCGCGACGTGCGGAGGACGAACCGGCCGGGCCGCGTCGGGGCGCAGCCACCTTCGTCTGCGCGGCGCGCGCCACTGCATTCTGCAGGCTGGCCGAATGCGCATGACAGATCGCGCAGGCGAGCGCATCGGCTGCATCGCTGGCCGGCACCCCGTCGAGCACCAGCAACCGCTGCACCATCGACTGGATCTGCTTCTTGTCGGCCTGCCCGAAGCCCGCAACCGCCTGCTTGATGCGCAGCGCCGCGTATTCGTGCACGGCGAGGCCTTCCGCCACCGCCGCGCAGATCGCCGCGCCGCGCGCCTGGCCCAGCAGCAGCGTCGACTGCGGATTGGTGTTGACGAAGACTTTCTCGATGGTCGCCACCTGCGGCCGCGTCTCGCGGATCA
>JBGAIO010000159.1:0-2518 GCA_044225415.1 Burkholderiaceae bacterium
AGGCACTGGCGGGATAGCGCGCGATGAACTGCTGGAAGCCGGCGATCGCGCCTTTGAAGTCGCTGCCGCGGAACTGCGCCAGCGCCGCGTCGTAGGCCGCCTGCTCGGAGCGCTCGACAGTCGTCGCGCGGCCGTCGACCGTCACGGTGGACGGTTCGAACTTCTTCATCCGCGCGTCCAGGTCCGCATACAGGTCGCGGTTGCGCTTCTGCAGCTGGGCGACCTCGTTGGCCAGCGATTCGACCTGCCCGCGCAGGCGCGCGATCTCCTGCTTCAGCGCGTCGTTCTGGTTGACCATGTCGAGCTGGCCGCGCTGCGCGGTGTCCAGCCGCGCCGACAGCTCGTCGTTGCGCTGCTGCAGCGACTTCTCCATCGCGGCCATCTTCTGGCGCAGGTCCAGGATCGCCTTGCGCGCGTCGTCGTCGGCGAAGAGCTGTGCCTGTGCCGGCAGGGCCGCCAGCAGGGCGACCGTCGCCAGCAGGGAACGAATGCGGAAAGTCACGCCCGGCACCCGGCTACTGCTTGTAGACGATGTCCGCGCGGCGATTCTGCGCCCACGCTTCCTCGTTGCTGCCCGTCGCACGCGGCTTCTCCTTGCCGAAGCTCACTGTCTCGATCTGCGGCTCCTTCGCGCCCAGCAGCAGCAGGCGCTGCTTCACGGCCTCGGCGCGCTTCTGGCCGAGCGCCAGGTTGTATTCGCGTCCGCCGCGTTCGTCGGTATGGCCTTCGACGGTGATGCGCCGGTTCGGGTTGGCGGCGAGGTACTTGCCGTGGGCTTCGACCACAGGCTGGTAAGTCGCGGTGACGACGAAGCTGTCGAACTCGAAGAACACGCTCTTCTTCGACAGCGGATTGTTCGGATCGGTGAACGGATCCAGCGCCTGTGAAGACGCCGCCGTCACCGGCGCGACGGCGCGCGGGTCGGTCGTCGTCGCGCCTGCACCCGACTTGGTGGCGTCGACGATCGGCGCAGCGGGCTGCTCGTCGAGCTTCACCGACGAACAGCCGGCTATCGACAGCATCACGGCAGCCGCAGCGGCGACGCCGCGCAGCCAACGCGTGTGCGAGTGGATCTGAGAGTGGATTTGGGTCTGCATGCTCACTCCTTGCTCGGATTCATTTGATGAACGGGCCCCATGTCGGTTCGCGGATGTCGCCGGCCGGGCCCGACAGGCGCGTGCGCACGCGGCCGTCGATCGACGCGGTGGCCAGGATGCCCCGGCCGCCGACTTCCGTCGCATAGAGGATCAGGCGACCGTTGGGCGCAAAGCTCGGCGATTCGTCGCGCGCGGTATCGGTCAGCGGAATCTCGTTGCCGCTCGCCAGGTCGAGCAGCATCACCTGGAAGCGGCCGCTGCGGCGGGTCACGAAGACGAGCGAGCGGCCGTCGGGCGACACGCGCGCGCTGATGTTGTAGTCGCCATTGAAGGTCACGCGCTGCACGGCGCCGCCCGTGGCGGGCATGCGGTAGATCTGCGGGCCGCCGCCGCGGTCGGACGTGAAGAAGAGCGTCGCGCCATCGGGCGAGAACGCGGGTTCGGTGTCGATGCCGCTCGACTGGGTGATGCGACGCACGTTGGATCCATCGGCGTTCATCAGGAAGATCTGCGAGTTGCCTTCGCGGGTCAGCGTGACGGCGAGCGTGCGTCCGTCGGGCGACCAGGCCGGCGCGCTGTTCGAGCCGCGGAAGTTGGCCACGGCCTTGCGTTCGCCGGTGGTCACCGCATGCACGTAGACGACCGGCTTGCCGGTTTCGAAAGAGACATAGGCAAGGCGTGTGCCGTCCGGCGCCCACGCCGGCGAGATGATCGGCTCGCGCGAACGCAGTGCCGCCTGCGGGTTCGCACCATCGGAGTCCGCGATGTGCAATTCCCACGCGCTACGGCTCGTCTGGACAACGTAGGCGATGCGCGTGGCGAAGACGCCGCGCTCGCCAGTGATCTTCTCGTAGATGCGATCGGCGATGCGATGCGCGGTCAGGCGCAGATCGGACGCAGGCACGACGTACGACAGGCCGTCGAGCTGCGCCTGCTTGACCGTGTCCAGCAACCGGAAGCGCACGTCGTAGCGGCCGTCGGCCAGCCGGCGCACGCTGCCGATGGCCAGCGCGTCGGCGCCGCGCGCTTTCCAGTCGGCCAGTGCGACGTTCGCCGTCTCTGCGACGGGCTGCGTGCCGGCATCGACCACGCGGAACAGGCCGCTGCGCGTGAGGTCGGCGCGGATGATCTCGTCGACCTTCTCCGGCGGCGTGCCTTCCAGTGCAAAGGGCGCGATCGCGATCGGGAACTGCTGGCCGCCGACGCCGGTGATCTCGACGCGCAGCTGTGCGCTCGCGGCGACCGGCAGGAGCATCAGCGCGCCGCACAGTGAACGGCGGGCGGACAGTGCAGGATGCGAAATGGCGGTGCGGATTATTTTCATGCGTTGTTCGCAGAGCGAAGTATAGACAGCGACCCCTGCCTCCCGTTCACAGGAACGCGCGAGGCCGGAGGATGGGGTCAGTGCATCAGCGCGTATC
>JBGAIO010000043.1:0-21160 GCA_044225415.1 Burkholderiaceae bacterium
CACGCGCGACTTCGATGGGATCGAGGCTCGCGTTGCCGCCCTTCGCGGGCATTGCCTTGAAGCCTTCGACCGCATGCTTCACCAGCGTGTCGAAGCCCTGCTTGATGCGCGGCGCCCACGCGGCGGCGTCACCGGCCTTCGGCGCGCCGGCGACACCGGCCGAATGGCACGCGCTGCAAGCGGCCTTGTAGACCTCTGCTCCGCTCTGCAGCGCGCGCGGCCCGGTGGGCGCGGCGGCGTAGGCCACGGTGCCGACCGGGCGCAGCCGCTCGGCGATGGCTTCCGGCGTCATCGAGTCCGACCCGGCGCCCGTGACCTTGTTGCCGACTACGAAGGTCGCCAGCAGGATGATGACGATCACCGGCACCACGAAGGCGAGCACCACGACGGTGATCAGCTGCTTCGGCGTGCGGATCGGCGACGTGTGCTGGTGGTCGATCTGCGGGTGATCAGATGCGTGCTGGTCGGACGACATAGGGCTCCGATGGCGTTGGCCGCGGTGTTCGCGCGGTGTTCGCGCAGTGTTCTATATGGCGCGCAGATGGTTCGACGGACGGCCCGACCCACGCGCTCTGCAAAGCGCGCAAGTATAGCGGCGGCCCCGCGCCCGGGCCTCGTGAAACCCGCTACCATCCGCCCTCGCGCCGCGTGCCGTCTTGGTGCCCGCCTGTACGCCTGTCGAGGCGCTCCGCCGAACGCATCCGTACGCGCCTGTAGCTCAGTGGATAGAGTACTGGCCTCCGAAGCCAGGGGTCGTGGGTTCGAATCCCGCCAGGCGCGCCAGCTTTCCGCAGTCCAGCCAAGCCTTTGTTCCTGGAACCATAACTTTTGCAGAAACAGTAAAAGTTATGGTTCCAGCTCGCGGACTGAAAGATTGTGTTTCCAGATTCTTCAAGTGGTGCTGACTGCCCCTGAGTTCGGCGCTGGCCAACCCCATTGCCGGCGCTTGCGGAGCTGAAACCATTGGCGATCCGAAGAATCGCTCTCCATCGCAGCTCCTGACTTTTGATTTTCAGAGTGTCACGCACCAGAAGGGGCCTGCAGGCTTCCGCCGGCTCCGCCTGTGACCGGCCCGGAGGACGCCCTGCAAGGCCGGCCGGCGACGCTGCCCGCGCAGCGCCGGCCGCTGCCCTTCAGCTGCGATAGCACCAGCGCCGACACGCTCTTCACCAGCGGCCTGGATCCTCAGTCGCGCGCGCATCGTCTTCCAGAGGGCGTCATCCCCGCGAAAGCGGAGTTCCATTTCCTCTAGTAGGCCGATCTCGAACTCTGGCCCGCCCAGATCACCGCTATCCGCAACCTTGAAGCCAGCCTCGCGCAGAACAAGCCGCGCGCGCTGATCCAGAGGGCCACTGCGGGTTCGAGTCGCTGTTGCCGCTAGAACGCAGCGATTGCCAGGCGGCGCTCAAGTAGGTAAGGTGCCTCTAATGCTGATACACCGTATCGATATATGAGACAACATGGAGAAGACTCTACTCAAAGGAATTCAAGTTCTCGAGGCGCTGTCGGCATCGCGGTCACCGCGCGGCGTGACGGAACTCGGTGCTGAATTGGGCATCACCAAAGCCAATGCGCATCGGCTGCTGCGCACTTTGGTGGCAGCTGAGTACGTCACTCAAGACGAGGCAACGGGCCGCTATTCGCTCTCGCTGCGTATGTGGGAGAAGGGAGTGGCGGCGCTGAGCGGGCTGGATCTCGGCGATGTCGCGCGGCCACGGCTGCGCGAACTATGCGAGGCGGCGGACGAGTCCGTGCAGCTTGCGGTGCTGCAAGGCGGCGACATCGTCTACATCGACAAAGCCGACAGTCGGCATCCGCTGCGCGCGACCACTCAGATCGGCAGCCGCGTCCCCGCATACAGCGTGTCGACTGGCAAGGTGCTGATTGCAAACACCGACGGCGCGCTGGCCCGACTGCGCTTTCCGTTGAGACGATTCACGGCGAGCACGATCGGCAACCGCGAGTCGCTGGAGCGAGAACTCGCACAGGTACTGCGCGATGGATATGCGGTGAACCGCGGCGAATGGCGGGAAGGCATCTGGGGGATTGCGGCACCCATCCACGACGCTCAGGGCGTGCCCGTGGCGGCAGTGGATGTGTGGGGTCCGGAACTGCGCTTCCGCGGCACGGCCACGCGCCGTCTGGCGCGGCTCGTTGTCGGATGCGCCAGCGCCATTTCGCGCTCACTGGGATATCGCGGGGCCGAGCGGTTCGAGCGCGTTCGCAAGGAGAAGTAGCGTGAGTGGCACAGTCGACCTGCTATTGACCGGCGCGTCGGTGTTCACCGACGGCGCACTCGTCGAGGCAAGCATTGGGGTTAGCGACGGGAAAATCGCTTTCGTATCCGCGCATGGTTGGGAACCGCCGGCTGTGCAGGTCATCGATCTCGCCGGCAAGGTCGTCCTGCCCGGCTTCGTCGACACGCATGTTCACTTCCGCGACCCGGGCCTGACCTACAAGGAAGACTTCCACACCGGCACCCAGGCGGCAGCGGCCGGCGGATTCACCTGCGTGGTGGATATGCCGAACAACAAGCCGGCCTTGCTGTCGCGGGACCGGTTTGTCGACAAACGGGACTCCGTACAGCCGAAGGCCGTCGTCGACTTCGCGCTCTACGCGGGCGCAACAAAGATCGACGAAATCCCGGGCATGGTGGAGGAAGGCGCGATCGGCGTGAAGATCTTCATGGTCTCCGATCCCAAGTCGAAATACCCGCATGACCCGGAGCTATTCACCGGCGACGACGGAGACCTCTACGACGTGTTGCGGCTCGCCCGGGACCTCGATGTGTACTGCGCCATTCATCCGCAGAATCAGCAACTTTTCACCAGCGAGTCGCGCAAGCGCTGGGCCGCGGGAACGACCGGCCCGCGCGACTTCCTCGAAGCGTACTTCGGCGAGAACTTCGTGGGTGACCACACGGCGATCAGCACGCTGGTGGAGATGAGCAAGGCGGCCACCGCGCGCGCCCACATCCTGCACGTGCGCACACCGCGGAGCATCCGGATGGTGCGCGAGGCCGCTGCTGAGGGCGTTCCGGTGAGCATTGAGATCAACCCCAAGTACATGCTCCTCGGCGAGGAAGACATGGCCCGCATGGGCCCGCTGTCCACGCCCTACGGACTGCCCGCCGACCTGCGATCGCAACTGCTCCAGGAGGTGGAGGCCGGCCGAGTCGATGTGCTCGCCACGGACCACGCTCCGCACATGCGCGCTGAGCTCGAACCAGGCTGGAAGGACGCGTGGGCGATTCCGTTCGGCAATCCGCAACTTGATCACGTCACCGCAGTGCTGCTGACGCTGGTCAATGATGGCGCGCTGGCGCTCTCGACGCTGGTGCGCGTTCTGGCTGAGAACCCGGCGCGCCTGCTCGGCATCTTCCCTACGAAGGGGACCATCCGGCCGGGCGCCGACGCCGACTTCACCGTCGTGGACATGGCCGCAACGGGCACGTTGAACGACGAGGAGTGCTACACGCGCGTGGGCTGGTCGCCCTATTCGGGGCGCACGTATCGCGGGCGGTGCTGCATGACCATCTCTCGCGGCACGGTCGTGATGGCCAACGGCAAAGTCATCGGGCAGCCTGGCCACGGAATGTTCATTCACAGTCAGCGTCAATGAGGAGGAGCCCACCATGAATTTCACCCGCCGCACCCTGTTGAAGTTCGCTGCTGCTTCTTCACTGACCACCGCCGCGTCTGCCTCGTCGGCGCAGGGCATCAAACTCGTGCGCGTGGCCAACGGTACGACGCCGGACCTGTTGAGCATCACGGACGTGCGTGCAGTCGAACACTTCCTGCCGAAGGTCGCAGGCATACCCGGCAAGGCCACCTATGTGCCGGGCGCGGTCCGCGCAATCCAGGCGATCATCGCCGACGAGTCCGAGGTGGGCATTGCGACATTGGGCGCGGGACTGGCAGCCGTCAATCAGGGGCAGGACATCCGCTGCTTCGCGCTCGCTTCAGGGGCACGGCCCTACCTGGTGCCGGTCGCCGCCAAGGGCATCAAGGATCTGAAGGCGCTGGAGGGCCAGGAGGTTGGCGTCATCTCGCTGGTGGACTCCACCTACTATCTGCTGGTGATGATGTTGCGGTCGGCTGGCGTGGATGCGGCCAAAGTGCAGTGGCGCGTGGTCGGCGGCGGCGCGGGCCGCGCCAACGCGCTGGTCTCGGGCGGCATCAAGGCAGCGATGTTCCAGGTGGGACAGGCCCTTGAACTGATGGAAAAGGGTCCGTACGACATTCTGCCGGCTTCCTTCAAGGGCCTGCAGAACTTCATCTTCAAGGCCTTCTGGGCAAAGCGCTCGTTCCTCGAGAACAACCGCGCGCTTGCGCAGAGCATCGTCGAAGCGAATCTGCTCGCCACGCGCGAGGCGCTGGACAAGGCGAAGTTCATGGCCTACGCGGCCGGTGCTCTTGCTCCGATGACGCCCGACGTCATCTCGCGCTCGTATGACATCCTGCGCGAGACGGGGCCGTGGGATCCGAACAACGCACTGCTGAACCGCGAGGCTGGCGAGTTCACGGTGTCTGAAATGGTTCGACACAAGGTACTGGCCGCGCCCGTGCCCTTCGACAAGTGGGCGACGACGGATTTCGTTCAAGCAGCCGTGACGAAGCTCGGCGTAGTGAAGTGACGTGCAGGGCAAGGCAATGAGCGCGGCGCGGCTCTCCGTCCGCGGACTCGGCAAGCGCTTCCCGTTGCGCACGGGCCGGGCCAGCGCCGGTGTCGCACAGGTGCTGCAGGGCATCGACCTCGAGGTCGAGGAAAACGAGTTCATCAGCGTCATCGGCGCCAGTGGTTCCGGCAAGACCACGCTGCTGCGTATCGTCGCCGGCCTGGAACAGGCCGACGACGGCGGCGTCTACCTCGGCGACGCACGCATCAGCGGCCCCGGACGCGAGCGCAGCATGGTGTTTCAGTCAATCAATCTGTTTCCGTGGCGCAGCGTGCTGCAGAACGTGGAGCTGGGACTGGAGATTCGCGGCGAGCGATCCGCGGAGGTCCACAGGCGCGCGATGCAGTTCCTGAGCCTGGTCGGACTCGAAGCGCACGCTCACGCCTATCCGCATGAGCTTTCGGGAGGCATGCAGCAGCGCGTGGGCATCGCGCGAGCGCTGGCCACCGATCCACAGATCCTGCTGATGGACGAACCGTTCGGCAGTCTCGATGCACAGACCGCGGAGTTCCTGTGGGACGAACTGCTGCGACTGGTCGAGAAGACACGCAAGACGGTGCTCTTCGTCACACATCACATTGACGAGGCGATCTACCTGTCTGATCGCATCATCGTGCTGGGAGGCAAACCGGGCGGCGTGGTCGACGTGATCAAGGTGCCGTTCGCCAAGCCGCGGTGGGAGTACGACGTGCGCGCCTTGCCGGAGTTTGCACAGCTGCGCGCGCGCCTGCGTGGGCATCTTTTCGGCCAGCGCACGACGCTGGCCGGCGGGGCTTCGCGGGAGCCGGCCCGATGATCAGCAGGAAGTGGGGTCTGCGGTTGTTGTCGCTGGCCGTTGTGCTGGTTCTGTGGCAGATCGTCGGCAGTCGTATCAATCCGATCTTCCTGTCTACGCCCACGAAGATCGCAGCTGCATTCGCGGCGACGATCGCCTCGGGCGAGCTGCCCCAAGCGGTGCTCGTCAGCCTCGGCGTCACTGCCGCGGGTTTCTTCGCGGCACTGATCATCGGCATCCCCGTCGGCCTGCTGATGGGCCGCTTCCGTACCTTCGAATACCTGATCGATCCCTACGTCAATGCGCTCTACGTGGTTCCGCGCATCGCGCTGATCCCGCTGATCATCATCTGGGCGGGGCTGGGCGTGACGGCGCAGATCGTCGTGGTGTTCGGCACGACCGTGTTTCCGATCCTGCTCAGCACGTATGCGGGCGTGAAGCACGTCGACAAGAGGCTGATCGAAACTGCGCACTCCTTCGGCGCGAGCGAGCGGCAGCTGTTCTTCAAGGTAATCATCCCCGCCAGCGTTCCATTCATCATGTCGGGCCTGCGACTGGGTATCGGCCAGGCGGTCATCGGCATGATCGTCGCGCAGATGTTCCTGGGCATCGCCGGCATGGGCTTCATGCTGACCAACTACGGCAACCAGTTCGCGACGGACTATGTATTTGTCGTCGTGCTGTCCCTGGCGGCGCTGGGGATCGCGCTGACGGAATTGGTGAAGCTGGCGGAACGCCGCTTCAACCACTGGAAGAGCGATGAGCTTCGCACGATCTGACTCGACAGAGATGGCTGCTCCGCGTGGCGGGGACGCCGCAGAAGAAGCCGTGCTGCTTCTTGCCGGCGCGCGAGCCCAGTGCCTGGCGCTCGGACTGGATCCGGTGCGACTCGGCGAACTGATGGTCGAGGAAGCGTCGCTCGCCTGGCTGGTCGGCGGCCTCGACGATGCACAGATCCGCACTCGTCTGGACAGATTGCTGGACGGCTCGGTACGGCCGTGGCTGGCCCGCTTGCGGCATCGATCCGGCATCTGCGACTGCGTCGCGGAGGTGCACTTCGAGGCGCTATGCGAGGCGGCGAGATCTAGTCAGGATTAGCCCAGCCAAGGCTCCTCGGCGAGTCATTTTCTCAAGCGGAGATTGACTGCCGCGAGTCGGCTCTACTGCAATGCACAATTGATCTAAGCTTGCGGCACGAACTGCAAGTCCTACTTCCAATTGACCGCAAGACAGTACGCCAAGTGACACCGCATCCGACCGAGATCACGCTGCACAACGCCTCGCGCGTGCTGGAAGTCGCGTTCGACGATGGTGCGCGCTTCCGCCTGCCCTTCGAATACCTGCGCGTGCTGTCGCCGTCCGCCGAAGTGCGCGGCCACGGCCGCGGGCAGGAGACGCTGCAGGTCGGCAAGCGCGAAGTGACCATCGATTCTCTGCAGCCCGTCGGGCACTACGCGCTGCAGCTCGCGTTCTCCGACGGCCACGACTCGGGCATCTACTCGTGGGACTACCTGTACGAACTCGGCCGCGACCAGGACGCGAAGTGGGCCGACTACCTGGCGCAGCTCGACGCCGCGGGCGCCAGCCGCGATGCCGTGCCGGGCGGCGATGCGCCCGCGCCGCGTGGCTGCGGCCATCACTGAGCAGGCACGCACGATGAGCGAATCCCGCAAGTCCACGCACTTCGGCTTCGAGCAGGTGGCCGAGGACGACAAGGCCACGCGCGTCGCCGGCGTGTTCGATTCCGTGGCCACGCGCTACGACCTGATGAACGACGTGATGTCGGCCGGGCTGCATCGCGTGTGGAAGGCCTTCACCATCCGCCAGGCCAACGTGCGCCCCGGCATGAAGGTGCTCGACATCGCCGGCGGCACCGGCGACCTGGCGCGCGCCTTCGCGCAGCGCGTGGGCCCGAGCGGCGAAGTGTGGCTCACCGACATCAACGGCGCGATGCTGAAGGAAGGCCGCGATCGCCTGCTCGATCGCGGACTGATGCTGCCGCTCGCGCAGTGCGACGCGGAGAGGCTGCCCTTCGCATCGAACCACTTCGACCGCGTCAGCGTGGCCTTCGGCCTGCGCAACATGACGCACAAGGACGCCGCTCTGAAGGAGATGGCGCGCGTGCTGCGACCCGGTGGGCAGCTGCTGGTGCTGGAGTTTTCCCGCATTTGGCAGCCGCTCGCACCGCTATACGATGCCTACTCGTTCAACGTGCTGCCGTGGCTGGGCAGGAAACTCGCCGGCGACAGCGACAGCTATCGCTACCTGGCGGAATCGATCCGCATGCATCCGCCGCAGCAGGAGCTCGCGCAGATGCTTAAGCAAGCGGGCTTCGAACAGGTGCAATGGTTCAACCTGACGGCGGGGGTGTGCGCACTGCACGTCGGCACGCGAATCTAGAGACCCGGGAGAAGGCATGACGAAGTGGATCGCAGGTGCGCTGATCGTGCTGCTGGGGTTCGGCACGGTGTTCGATGCCGATGCGCAGCGCCGCTTCGGGGGTGCGAAGAACCTCGGCCGCCAGTCGCCGGATGTGCAGCAGAACGGCAGGCGGCGCCCCCGCCTGCGCAACGGGAGCGCGCCGCAGGCGGCACCCGCGCAGAGCGCTGTAGATCCGCCGCGAGTCGCCTGCCGCCGGTGCTCGCCCGGCGCGGCGCGCGGCGGTCAGCCTGGCGCGGTGCGCTGCTCCAGGCGCGGCCGCGGGAGCTCATGCCGCCTCGGCGCTCGGCGGCGCAGAAGTGGCGCTGACGTGTTCCTCACGGTGCTGCTGGTCGGCATGGCAGCGATGCTGCTGCTCGGCTTCGTGCTGCGTCGCCTGCGCGGACAAGCCGCGCCGGCGAGCAGCCGCGCGGGCCTTCCACCTACTCCCAACGTCCGGATACGAAACCATGCCGGCGCCGCCGGCCGCGCCCGTGCAACGCTCGATGGACGTCGGCGGTCCGATCCGCAGCGGCTCGGCGATGGACGAGTTCATGCGGCAGGGCGCGACCGCGCCGGCAGCCGGCCGGCTGCAGGTGCCTGCGGGCTTCGACACTGCCGGCTTTCTCGTTCAGGCGAAGCAGGCCTTCACCCGCCTGCAACATGCGTGGACGCGCACGACCTCGACGAGATCGCCGAGTTCACCACCAACGACATGTTCATCGCGCTGACGCACGAGCTGCGCACGCGCGCCGGCACGTCGAAGACCGAGGTGGCCGCGCTGGATGCGGAACTGCTCGGCATCGATTCAGGCAGCGACGTGCGCGCGGCGAGCGTCAAGTTGAAGGGCACGCTGCGCATCGACGGCGCGCTGGAGCCGGTGTCGGAGGTGTGGAACCTGGAGAAGCCGGTGAGCGGGCGCGGGGGGTGGCTGCTGGCGGGGATACAGCAGCTGGCATGTGGTTCGTAAATTGGGCCGGCCTGCGCGCGCGACGGGCGCGGTACGCGTCAACTGCACCGTGGGGATGGCCATCATCAACCATCGCGGGGATGGCAGCACGGAGCGTGCGTCGCCCCGGCGCAGGCCGGGGCCCAATTTCGAATGCGCGCACACTCGCTAGACTCCGCGCATGATCCAGCAGCTCGTCACCTCCACCGCCGTCGCGATCCTCAACCGCATGCTCGGGCGCGAGGCCTGGGCGCGTGAGCGCCTGGCGCCCTTCGCCGGCCGCGCCGCGCGCTTCGATGCCGCGCCCTTCTCGCTGTCGCTGCAGGTCGCCGACGGCGGCCTGTTCGCCGATGCGAAGGACGCCGAACCCGCCGTCACCGTCGGCCTCGACCTCGCCGCGCTACCGCTTGCGCTCGCCGACCCCGCGGCGGCGATGCGCAATGTCGCGCTGAAGGGCGACGCCGAGTTCGCGCAGGCGCTCGGCTACGTGCTGCAGAACCTGCGGCCCGAGTCGAGGAAGAACTGTCGCGCTTCATCGGCGACGCGGCAGCGCGCGCGTTGTCGGTTTCCTGCGCATGAGCGCCGGTCACTGGCGCCAGCTCGCCGAGCGCATGGCCGAGGCCGGCGCGCACTACGCGATCACCGAGAACCCGATGCTGGTCGCGCGCGCCGACGGCGCGCGGTTCAACGCCGACGTTGCACGCCTGCGCGACGACGTCGCGCGCCTGGGCAAGCGCATCTCGCTGCACGAACGCACCGCGCGCGCCGCTTGACGCCCGCGGCCGAGCGCCGCGGTCCGTCACGAATCGCCACACCCCGCCTCGTACAATCGCCCGCATGCGTCTGCTGCGCCTGCTCCGCATTGCCACGGTCGTCTGGCGCTACCGCCTCGACGAGATCGTCGTCACGCACCTGAAGAGTCCCGCGCTGATCCGCTTCGTGCGCTGGACGACCTTCGGCCAGCAGTCGCTGCCGCGCGCGGTGCGCCTGCGCCTCGCGCTGCAGGACCTGGGCCCGATCTTCGTCAAGTTCGGCCAGGTGCTGTCCACGCGCCGCGACCTGCTGCCGCCCGACATCGCCAACGAGCTCGCACAGCTGCAGGACAACGTGCCGCCCTTCGACTCGACCGTCGCGCGCACCGAGATCGAGCGCGGCCTCGGCCGGCCGATCGCGGAAGTGTTCGACGATTTCGAGGACGTGCCGGTCGCCTCCGCGTCGATCGCGCAGGTGCACTTCGCCACGCTGAAGCTCGGCCCGCGCGCGGGCCAGGCGGTCGCGATCAAGGTGCTGCGGCCGCAGATGCTCGAAGTCATCGAGAAGGACCTGTCGCTGCTCGACACGGGTGCGGCGCTGGTCGAATCCCTGTGGCGCGACGGCAAGCGGCTGCGGCCGCGCGACGTGGTGCGCGAATTCGACACCTACCTGCACGACGAGCTCGACCTGATGCGCGAGGCGGCCAACGCCGCGCAGCTGCGCCGCAACTTCGAAGGCTCGCCGCTGCTGGTGGTGCCGGAGATGTACTTCGACTACTGCGCGTCGAACGTGCTGGTGATGGAGCGCATGCACGGCATTCCGATCAGCCAGATCGAGCGGTTGCAGGAAGCCGGCATCGACATCAAGAAGCTGTCGCGCGACGGCGTGACGCTGTTCTTCACGCAGGTGTTCGACCACGCGTTCTTCCATGCCGACATGCACCCGGGCAACATCCTGGTCGGCATCCGCGGCGACCAGTTCAACAAGTACATCGGGCTCGACTACGGCATCGTCGGCACGCTGACCGAGTACGACAAGAACTACCTCGCGCAGAACTTCCTTGCCTTCTTCCGCCGCGACTACAAGCGCATCGCCGAGCTGCACGTCGAGTCGGGCTGGGCGCCCGAAGGCACGCGCATCGCGGATCTGGAAGGCGCGGTGCGCACCTGCTGCGAACCGATCTTCGACAAGCCGCTGAAGGACATTTCACTGGGCGTGGTGCTGATGCAGCTCTTCAATGCGTCGCGCCGCTTCAACGTGGAGATCCAGCCGCAGCTCGTGCTGCTGCAGAAGACGCTGCTCAACGTGGAAGGGCTGGGGCGCCAGCTCGATCCGGATCTCGACCTGTGGAAGACGGCGAAGCCCTTCCTCGAGCGCTGGATGGAACAGCAGGTCGGCCTGCGCGGGCTGGAGGCGAAGCTGAGGCAGGAAGCGCCGCAGTGGACCTTCCTGCTGCCGCAGCTGCCCCGCCTGATCCACTCCGCCCTGACCCGTCACACCGAGGCCGCGCAGCTGATCGACGAGGTGCGCGCACTGCGGCGCGAACAGCAGCAGACGAACCGCTGGTATGCGCTGGCGACGACGCTGCTGATGGTGGTGGTGGGGCTGGCGGCGTGGGCGATGTGGCGGGCGGGGTGAGAATCAAATTGGGCCCCGGCCTGCGCCGGGGCGACGGCACACTGCGCTGTCATCCCCGCGGAAGCGGGGATCCATTTTGCGCGGCAACGTCAAGGTGGATTCCCGCTTCCGCGGGAATGGCAACCGAGCGTCGCCCCGGCGCAGGCCGGGGCCCAATTTCGTCGCAGAAGCCCTCCCGCATTAGGCTTTTCGCGGCATTGACCTCTCTGAAGCGTCACGCTATCTTGCTGCGACTTCTTCCATCCAGCTCCTGATGACCAAGCTCCGTCTGTTCGCCGCGGCCAGTGCCGCCGCGTTGCTCGTGTCCGCCTGCGGCGGCGACTCGGCCAGCTCGCCCTCGCCTGCGCCATCGCCGTCCCCATCCCCCTCTCCGCCCTCGCCGACCTGCACCACCGCGGGCGCGACCTACAGCGTCGTGGTCTCGACCGTCGTCGTCGGCCGCGTGGCCGGCGCCGTCGTGGCCGGCTGCACCGGCCCGCTGCGCGACGTGGTGTGGACGCAGACCAGCGGACCGCCGGTGACGCTGCTGTCCGCGCGTACGCAGGCGATCAGCTTCGAACCCACCACCGCCGGCGCGCATGTGTTCAGCGTGAGCTTCACCGACGCCAGCAACGTCGCGCGCACCGCGACCGCGACGATCAACGTCAGCGCGGGTGCGACACCGGCCGTGGTCATCCGCAGCGACCAGGCTGTGCGCATGGGCGGCTCCGTCTCGCTGCGCGCGTGGCCCGCGCTCGGCTCCGGCCAGACGCAGACCTGGACGCAGACCGGCGGCCCCACGGTCACGCTCGACGCGACCGACCCCAACCGCATCATCTTCACCGCGCCGACCGTCGCCAACGACACCGCGCTGACCTTCCGCGTCACGCGCACCAGCGGCGGCAGCACCGACAGCGACGACGCCTACGTGCTGGTCGAGCAGTACGCGCAGGCGCCGTCGGACCCGAACGGCACGGGCGCGTACGTATTCAGCGACATGCACGTGTCGCGCGTCTACGCCTACAAGTCGACCAGTCCGTACGCGGGCGTGCTGGTGAACTGCACCTTCAACGCGCAGCTGCAGTGGACGTCCGCGAGCACCAACCTCTGCCCGCTGAGCACGCTGCCCTTCCTGCACACCACGACCGGCGGCAACGTGCCGACGGTCGCGCAGATCATGGACCGCGTGATCGTGTCGCATGACTGGATGGGCCGCGCGTTCGAGGACCTGCTCACCGCCAACGCCGGCAACACCGACCTGCTGCGCCTGTTCAACGGCGTCACCGCGGTGCTGATCGGCGCGCACGTGCGGCCGAGCTTCTACTACGCGCTGACCGGCGCCATCCATCTCGACGCCGACAACTTCTGGCGCACCGCGGACGAACGCGACCTGATCGACGAGTCGCCCGATTACCGCTCGTCCTACGACCGCGACCTGCAGTATTCGTCGCTGTGGCGCTACTCGGCCAACAACCAGAGCATCTTCCTGCCCTTCTCCGCGACGTCGCGCATTTCCCGCGACACGAGCTACCTGCTGCAGGAATCCGCGTGGCTGATGTATCACGAGCTCAGCCATGCGTCCGACTTCATGCCGGTCTCGGCGCGCGGGGCGCTGAACTCGTCGCGGTCTGCATGGGACAACATCTATCCGCGCTACTCGAGCCGGCAGCTGACGTCCGACCAGCTGGCGACGTTCTACCCGCTGAACTCCGCAGTGCTGAAGGCGCTCGCGCAGATCAAGTACGTGACCGGGCCGGTCAGCGGCAGCACGCTGGTCAACGGCATTCCGTATTCGACCTTGCGGACGCTGACGCCGAACGACGTGGCCAGCGCCTTCTCGCAGGACGTGGCCACCGACGATTACGCGCATTCGTCCACGCGCGAGGACGCCGCGATGCTGAACGAAGAGCTGCTGATGGCGCGCAACCACGGCTGGCGGCGCGATTTCGCGATCAGCGACAAGGTGTCCGACACCTCCACCGGCAGTACCGTGATCGTGCGCTGGGGCCAGCGCGGGCGCGCCGGCGCCGACGCGCTCAAGCCGCGCGTGAGCTTCAACGCCAGCCAGCTCGTGCCGTGGCTGGGGTCGGCGGCGGCGGACACGCTGCCCGCGCCGCTGCAGATGCGGCCGGGCGAGAGCTGGACCGCCAACCTGGTGTTGCCCGCACCCCTGAACCCCGCCGCGCAGGCGCTGCGCGCGCCGGTGATGGCGACGGATGCGGACCGGCTGCTGCTGCGCCGGGCGCTGGTGCGGCAGGTGATCGGGATGCCGGCCACGACGGCGATGGGGCACCAGGCGGCGAACGAGCGGTGGCTGCAGCGCGTGCCGCGCCCGTGATTGGACGCCGGCTTGCGCCGGCATGCCGATGACGCAGATTGGATCCCCGCCTTCGCGGGGATGACGGTGGTTTCGTGTCGTCGGGGACGCCGTCACCCACCGTCGCCCCGGCGAAGGCCGGGGCCCAATTTTCCTTGCATCGAGCCGGCCTCCGCCGGGCGAATGTGTCATCCCCGCGAAAGCGGGGAACCATTTTGATTTTCCCCTCCCGCAGCGCACAACCCGCGTCGACCTTG
Organism: Burkholderiaceae bacterium; assembly: GCA_044225415.1. Taxonomy (GTDB): domain Bacteria; phylum Pseudomonadota; class Gammaproteobacteria; order Burkholderiales; family Burkholderiaceae_F; genus JALORV01. The sequence goes on from JBGAIO010000043.1 coordinate 13,765, forward strand.
CCGCATAATTCGCGCGCATTTTCCCTCTGCCGGCTCCGTCACCATGACCCTGATCTCCTTCGTCGTCGTGTACCTGCTGGTATCCATCGCGCTCGGTGTGTGGGCGGCGGTCAAGGTCAGCAACACCTCCGACTACGCCAACGCCGGCCGCTCGCTGCCGCTGATCATGGTGGTCACCACCACCTTCGCGACGTGGTTCGGCAGCGAGACCGTGCTGGGCATTCCGTCGAAGGTGCTGGAGGGCGGGCTAATCAAGACCGTCGAGGATCCCTTCGGCGCGTCGCTGGCGCTGATCTTCGTCGGCATGTTCTTCGCGGCGCGGCTGTACCGCATGAACCTGCTCACCATCGGCGACTTCTACCGCGCGCGCTACGGCAAGGGCGTGGAGATGTTCTCGTCGATCGTCATCATGATCTCCTACCTCGGCTGGGTGGCCGCGCAGGTCACCGCGCTCGGCCTGGTGTTCAGCCTGCTGTCGCACGGAACGATCTCGCTGACCATGGGCATGTTCATCGGCACGGCGGCGGTGCTGCTGCACATCATCTTCGGCGGCATGTGGTCGGTGGCCATCACCGACTTCCTGCAGATGATCATGGTGATCATCGGCCTGTCGCTGATCGCGTGGTTCGCGGCGGACCTGGCCGGCGGCGCGGACCAGGTCATCGCGGCCGCGCAGTCGCGCGACATGTTCCAGTTCTTCCCCTCCGAGGGGGGCTGGCAGCCCTGGGCGTTCTGGATCAGCGCCGGCATCACGATGATGATCGGCTCCATCCCGCAGCAGGACGTGTTCCAGCGCGTGATGGCGGCGAAGGACGAAGGCACGGCGATGCGCGGCCCGATCATCGGCGGCACGATGTACCTGCTGTTCGCCTTCGTGCCGATGTTCATCGGCGTGGCAGCCTTCGTCATCATGCCGGAGGTGGCCACCAAGCTCGCCAGCGAAGACTCGCAGCGCGTGCTGCCGACACTGGTCATCGAGCGCATGCCGATCTGGCTGCAGATCATGTTCTTCGGCGCGCTGCTGTCGGCCATCATGTCCACCGCCTCGGCCACGCTGCTGGCGCCGTCGACCACCTTCGTGCAGAACGTGCTGAAGAACTTCCTGTCGATGACCGACAGGCAGGAACCGCGCATGATGAAGATCACGCTGTTCGTGTTCACGTGCCTGGTGCTGGCCTACTCGTGGCGCATGGAAGGCACGCAGATCTACGAGCTGGTGGCCACCGCCTACCAGTTCCCGGTGGTGGGCGCGTTCTGGCCGCTGGTGTGCGGCCTGTACTGGAAGCGTTCCACCACGCAGGGCGCGATCCTGTCGATCGTGCTCGGTATGAGCACGTGGGCGCTGCTGGATTTCACGCCGCTGGGCGAGGAATTCCCGGCGGTGCTCGGCGGCTTCCTGATGGCGGGTATCGGGATGATCGTTGGGTCACTGCTGCCCACCGCCGGCAATGTCGCGCATCGCGCGCGCACCGCGCAGCATGGGCCGCATTCGCACGCCGGTCATCGCGCTGCGCAGGCGACGCACCACGCGCATCGGTAGGCGAAATTGGGCCCCGGCCTGCGCCCAATTTGAGTTCCGCTACCCCGGCGTATTCAGCGCCCGCGCCGCCGCCAGCGCAATGAAGTCCTCGGCGAAGCTGCCGAGCTTGCGCGCCAGCGTCGCGCGCTGTTCCGGCGTGGCGCTGTTCAGCAGCTGCGTCAGCAGTTCCGCGTTCTGCTGCCGCTCGGTCAGCATCGCAGCCCTGCGCGCGGCGTCGGCCGGCTCGCGCAGCTGCGCGAAGTACGCGCGGACCCACGTGGTCGCAGTGGCTTCATCAGGACGCTCGGCCTGCACCCGCCGCAGCAGGCGCAGCAGCTCCTGCTGCCGCCGCTCGCGCTCACCGACCCACCACGTGCCGCCGTCCGGCCGTGCGAGCAGCGCGTCGCGCAGCAGCGTCCTCTGCTCGGCGGTGACGCTGCCTAGCCAGTACTCCGTGCGCTCCACCTGCTTGCGCAGGCGATCGTCGATGCCGCTGCCGCCTGCATTGCCGTTCGCCTTCACCTGCTCGCGACGCGCCTTGGCGGCATCGTCCGCGAACTTGCGCTCCAGCTTGTCGAGCTGCTCCGGCGTCAGCGTCAGCGCCAGCCGCGCGACTTCCGGCGCCGCGCGTTCGCCCAACGCGGCGAGGCGCGCATTCACCTGATCGTTGAAGCCCTGCACCTGCTGCGCCGTCACCGGCCCGGCCAGCTTCGCGCGCGCCTGCTCGACCAGCTGCGCATAGTCGCGCAGCTGCGTGCTGCGATGCCAGCTGACCAGCGCGGTCGTGCGCTCGCGTACCAGCTGTTCCTGCTCCGAGGTCAGCGGCACGTAGCCGTTCAGCGTGTACAGCAGCAGCATGTCCGCGTTGTTGTAGCCCAGGCGCATGCCCGTGCTGCACGCGGCGAGTGCCGCGACGGCCACGCACGCGGCCAGCCAGCCCGCGGCTCGCCGGACGGCATGCATCGTCGGTAACTTAGAATCGCTGCGCACTCAAACCTCCTGCGCACTCAATGAATATCGTGATCCTGGCGGCGGGCCAGGGAAAGCGCATGCGCTCTTCCCTGCCCAAGGTGCTGCACGCGATCGCCGGGCGACCCATGTTAGCCCACGTGATCGCGACGGCACGCATCGTGTCCGCGCGCCAGCCCAACACCCGCATCGTCGTCGTCGTGGGACATGGAGCAGATAGCGTGCGCGCTGCGTTCGACCACGCGCCCGACGTTCAGTTCGTCGTCCAGCAACCCCAGCGCGGCACCGGGCATGCCGTGATGCAGGCGCTACCGCTGCTGTCCGACGCCGCGCACACGCTGGTGCTGTACGGCGACGTGCCGCTGGTGATGCCGGCCACGCTGGAGCGCCTGCTGATCGCCGCCGAGCGCGACGTTGCGCTGCTGACCGTGACGCTCGACGATCCGACCGGCTACGGCCGCATCGTGCGCGGCGATGGGCTGGTCAAGCGCATCGTCGAGCAGCGCGACGCGACACCCGCGCAACTCGCGCTGAAGGAAATCAACACCGGCATCCTGGTCGCGCCGACGCATCCTCTGCGCCGCTGGCTGGCCGCGCTGACCAACAGCAACGCGCAGGGCGAGTACTACCTGACCGACATCGTCGCGCAGGCCGTGGCCGAGGGCGTGCCGGTGCACGCGGTGCATCCGGACTCGGTCGACGAGACGCTCGGCGTGAACTCGCGCGCGCAGCTCGCGCAGCTGGAGCGGCTGTACCAGCGCCGCACGGCCGACGCGCTGCTCGAACACGGCGTCACGCTCGCCGACCCCGCGCGCATCGACGTGCGCGGCGAACTCAGCTGCGGCGAGGAAGTGTTCATCGACGTCGGCTGCGTGTTCGAAGGCCGCGTGACGCTGGGCGACGGCGCGCGCATCGGCCCGCACAACGTGCTGCGCGATTGCAGCGTCGGCGCGGGCACGCAGGTGTTCGGCTTCTGCTACCTGGACGGCGCGACCATCGGCGCCAACGCGAACATCGGCCCCTTCGCACGCATGCGGCCGAGCGTGACGCTGGCCGACGAAGTGCACATCGGCAACTTCGTCGAGGTGAAGAACTCTACCATGGGGCCAGGCTCGAAGGCCAACCACCTCGCCTACGTCGGCGACGCCGCGGTCGGTGCGCGCGTGAACATCGGCGCCGGCACCATCGTCGCGAACTACGATGGTGCGAACAAGCACCGCACGCTGATTGGCGACGACGTGCACACAGGGTCCAACTCCGTGCTGGTGGCGCCACTGGAAGTGGGCGCGGGCGCGACCATCGGCGCGGGTTCCACCGTCAGCAAGAACGTGCCGCCCGCGAAGCTCACGGTCGCGCGCGCGAAGCAGGTGACGCTGGAAGGGTGGAAGAGGCCGCAGAACAGCGAAGTGAACATGGTGATCCCCGCTTTCGCGGGGACTGCACCGTGTGCTGTCGTCGCCGCGAAAGCGGGGATCCATTTTGACTTTGCCTAACCTGCGCCGGCACTGCCGCCAGCGCCACTCACCATCGCATCGAGCAGTCCATGCCCTCGGCGTCGCGAAGGGATCCACAACCGTGACCCGCCCCAGGTGAATCCGTCCTGCAGATCCTCAGACAGCAATAGCCGGCAACCGGACTGCGACGCGGCGGCGAGTATCACCGCGTCCCAGATGCTGAGGCGATGATCGGTTGCGAGATCAGCCGCGGCCAGCATGACCTCGGGTGATGTGGTCAGTGTGGCGAATGTGTCTTGCCATGCCAGCAGCGCATCGCGGGCGTCCGACGGCGGCCTGCCGGCCTTGCGCACCAGAACGCGTTGAAGAGTTCACCCAGCACCTGGACAGGTATGACGGCGCTCTCCTGCGGAAGGCTGCGCACGATGGCAAGAACGACGTCACGTTTGCTCGCATCATTGACGCCTTCCGCATAGGCGAGGACGTTGGTGTCGAGTGCGACTTTCATCGGTGGATCTGGTCGGACTCTTCGTAAAGTTCGTCACGAGTCCAGCGGCCAGCTCGGACGATAGGCTGCTGTTCCAGGCGTTCCAGCAGCGCCGTCCGCGCCACGGAAGGCACGCTGCCGAACTGGTTGGCAGGAACGATGCGCGCGACCGCACGTCCGTGGCTGGTCACGACGCTACGACCGCCTCGGCACGTCGCGCAGGATTGACGAGAACTTGCGATTGGCGTCCGCCGCCGACACGGCCTCATCCATATTGGGACTCGAAAAGTAGTTAAATTCACTACTTACTATAGGCGTCCTCCGCCTTCGGTACAAGGTCCGCGAGGTCAGCTTCGAGTCTTGCGCTACACCGGCACCGCCGGCTCGAACTTGCTCCGCTTCACCGAGAAGAAGCCCGCACGTTGCGCACGTTGGCGGCCGCCGTCAGTGCTCGGTGCACGAACGCGTGGTACGCCGGCATGTCGGGCACGTACACGATGAGCACGAAGTCCGGCCCGCTGGCCACTCGATAGCACTGCTGCACGGACGGCTCGGCGATCACCGCGGCCTCGAACGCCGCCAGCGCCTCCGCGCCTGCACGTCCAGCGTCACCTCCAGGATCGTTGTCAGCCCCGCGCCCAGCGCATCCGGCGACACGATCGCCACCTGCTTCTCGATGACCCCGGCCTCGGTGAGGCGCTGCACACGGCGCAGGCTGGTGGCCGGCGACACATGGGCGCGCTCGGCCAGCGCCTGGTTGGTCAGTGCGCTATCCGCCTGCAGCAAGGCCAGCAGCCGACGATCGGTATCGTCGAGGGTGATGGAAGTAGTCATTGATTACATCGATGACGCAATGACATTGCTGCGTAACTGATGCTGGCGCACTAATCATGCACGATAGTAACACAATTGCAAGCTCAATTCATTCTGCCCGCCGTAGCATGCCGCCCGATTTCACGGAGTCATCCTCATGTGCGGCATCGTCGGTGCAGTCTCCCAGCGCAACATCGTCCCCATCCTGATCGAAGGCCTTCGGCGTCTGGAGTACCGCGGCTACGACTCCTGCGGTGTGGCCGAGCACGCCGAAGGCGGCCTGAAGCGCGCCCGCAGCGTCGCGCGCGTGGCCGAGCTCGACAGCCAGGCGCAGAGCCTGGCGGCCTACACCGGCATCGCGCACACGCGCTGGGCCACGCACGGCGCGCCGTCCACCGCGAACGCACATCCGCACTTCTCCACCGGCCCGACACCGATGCGCGGCGGCCACGAGAAGAGCGCACGCACAGCGCGCATCGCGCTGGTCCACAACGGCATCATCGAGAACTACGAAGAGCTGCGCACGCGACTGAAGGCTGCGGGCTACGTGTTCGAGAGCCTGACCGACACCGAAGTCGTCGCGCACATGATCGACAGCCACTACGAGGGCGACCTCTTCGAGGCCGTGCAGCGCGCCGTGCGCGAGCTGCGCGGGTGCCTACGCCAATCAGCCCGCGCCGCGGGACGAGCCGCACTGCGTGGTGGCGGGCGCGCGCGCTGGCTCGCTGGTGGTGGGGCTGGGCAGCAACGAGAACTTCCTCGCGTCCGACGCGATGGCGCTGGCCGGCACCACCGACCAGATCATCTACCTCGAGGACGGTGACGTCGTCGACCTGCAGCTCGCGCGCATGTGGATCGTCGACCGCGACGGCCGCGCCGTCACGCGCCCGGTGAAGACCGTGCAGGCGGGACTCGGCACCGTCGAGCTGGGGCCGTACCGCCACTACATGCAGAAGGAGATCTTCGAGCAGCCGCGCGCGATCGGCGACACGCTGGAGCAGGTGGCCGGCATCGACGCGGCGCTGTTCGGCGATGCCGCAGCCGACGTGCTGCCGCGCGTGAGCTCGGTGCTGATACTGGCGTGCGGCACCAGCTACTACGCGAGTTGCGTGGCGCGCTACTGGATCGAGGCCATCGCGCAGATCCCCGTGACGGTGGAGATCGCCAGCGAGTACCGCTACCGCACGTCGGTGCCCGACAGCAACGCACTGGTCGTCGTCGTGTCACAGTCCGGCGAGACCGCGGACACGCTGGCCGCGCTGAAGCACGCCAAGAGCCTGGGTATGCAGCGCACGCTGGCCGTGTGCAACGTTGCCACCAGCGCGATGGTGCGAGAGACTGCGATGCAGTTCCTGACGCGGGCCGGCGCCGAGATCGGCGTCGCGTCCACCAAGGCCTTCACCACGCAGTTGGTCGGCGCTGTACCTGCTGGCTAACGCGTTGGCCAAGGCCAAGGGGAGGCTGTCAGCCGAACGCGAACAGGCCGCGATCCGTCGCCTGCGCCACCTGCCTGCCGCGATCCAGAGCGTGCTGGCGCTGGAGCCGGGGATCATCGCGTGGAGCGAAGTGTTCGCGCGCGTCGAGGACGCGCTGTTCCTGGGACGCGGGCTGCACTATCCGATCGCGCTGGAAGGGGCGCTGAAGCTGAAGGAGATCAGCTACATCCACGCGGAGGCGTATCCCGTGGGCGAGCTGAAGCACGACGTGCTGGCGCTGGTGACGGAGGCGATGCCGGTGGTGACGGTGGCGCCACCGACGGTTCTCGGAAAACCTGGGTGAGCAACATGCAGATGCAGGCGGGGTGGGCAGCTGTACGTGCTTGTGGACGATACGGCGATCGATCTGGCCGAGGGTGCATGTGGTGAGGCTGCTGGTTACACTATGGGATCTGTCGCCGATATTGCATGTGGTGCCGCTGCAGTTGCTGGCGTATCACACGGCAGTGGGGAGGGGGACGGATGTGGATAAGCCGAGGAATTTGGCGAAGAGTGTGACGGTGGAGTGAACAGAAGCGTGCCGATAGTGATTGGGACAAATAAAGTCTGTCGAGGACAAACAAAGTCCGTCGGGCGAGGATCGCGGAAAGTTCGTCGGAACGCTCGTACAGTCTGCGCAACGTTTGGCGCACGCATTCGCTATCGCGGCGAGTAGGGT
>JBGAIO010000044.1:0-19512 GCA_044225415.1 Burkholderiaceae bacterium
TGGCTCAGCGACGAATACGCGACCACGTCGCGCAGGTGGGACTGGCGCAGCGCGGCGACGGCACCGTAGACGATGCTCACGGCCGCGAGCAGCATCAGCCAAGGCGCGGCCAGCGGCGCGACGTCGGGCGCGAAGGGCACGGCGATGCGCAGGAAGCCGAACGCGCCCATCTTCGACAGCACGCCAGCCATCAGTGCGGTGCCCGCGTACGAGGCCTCGCGATAGGTCAGCGGCAGCCACGCGTGGAAGGGCACGACCGGGCACTTCACCATGCAGGCCAGCGCGACGGCAGCGAACACGAACCACTGCACGGTGGGCGGCAGGTACAGCGTCGCCAGTGCGGCGTAGTCGAAGGACCACGTGCCGGTGGCCTTCCAGTGCAGCGCGCCGAGCAGGATCACCGCGGCCAGCAGCAGCACGCTGCCCGCCATCGTCACCAGGAAGAAGGCCAGCGCCGCGCGCCGCCGAGCAGGGCCGCCGTAGACCAGGATCAGCAGCAGCATCGGGATCAGCACGGCTTCCCAGAACACGAAGAACAGCAGCAGGTTCTGCGCGGCGAAGGTGCCGAACAGTCCCGCCTGCAGCGCCAGCAGCAGGCTGGTGTGCAGCCGGCTGCGGCCCTGCGGCGTCGACCAGACGGCCAGCAGCACGACGGGGAAGAGCAGCGCGGTCAGCAGCACCAGGTAGAGGTTGTAGCCGTCGATGCCGAAGCGCAGCGACGGCAACGGCTGCCACGGGAAGGCGACGGAAGGGGCACCGATGCCGCCGTCGAAGGCGAGGAACAGGCGCAGCGCCAGCGCCAGCACCGCGAGCATCGCCACCAGCGCGGCCGCGCGCGCGAGCGCCGCCGGACGCAGCAACGGCACCCCGATCGCGGCGCCGAGCGAGGTCAGCAGCAGCGCGGCCAGCAGCGACGAACCGGCGTCAGCCACGCAACACTCCCCAGCCGAGCATCACCAGCAGCGCGATGGCGGCATAGAACACGTAGGACTGCACCGCGCCGTTCTGCAGCCGCGCCGAACTGCGGGCGAATGCGGTGGCGCCGATGGCCGGCAGTGCGATCGTCAGCGCCGCCAGCACCGGCTCGACGATCCGGCCGATCAGCGTGCGCGACACGCCGTCGAAGGCGCGCACCACGCCGCGCTCGTACAGCGCATCGACGTAGTAGCCATTGGACACCCAGCGGCGCAGCGCGCCGTCGCGCGAGACAGTCGCCGCGGCGTTGCCGTCGTGGTCGCCGCCGTACACGCGCCATGCCAGCGCGATGCCTGCGAGCGCGAGCGCGAGCGCCACGCCCATCAGCACCCACTCGGTGCTGTGCGCCACGCCCTCGCGCACGACCGGATGGCCGGTCACCGGTTCGACGAAGGCATGGAACGGCGCGCCGACGCCGAGCCATTCGCGCAGCGCTCCCGGCAGGCCGATCCAACCGGCTGCGACCGAATCGATGGCGAGCACGGCCAGCACCACCGACATCGACAGCGACGGCGCATGCAGCGAGCGCGCGACGTCAGGCGCCACGCGGCTGCCGCCGAGGAACGTGAGCCACACCGCGCGCGCCATGTAGAACGCCGTCAGGAACGACGCGGCGCTGGCCACCGCCCACAGCAGCGGCGAGCCGCCCGGCGCGGCCCACGCCATCCACAGGATCTCGTCCTTGGAGAAGAACCCGGCGAAGGGCGGCAGGCCCATCAGTGCGAGTGTCGCCACGCCGAACACCGCGAAGGTGAAGGGCAGCCGTTTCGCCAGCCCGCCCATGTTGCGCATGTCCTCCTCGCCGTGCAGCGCGTGCAGCACTGCGCCCGCCGCGAGGAACAGGCAGGCCTTGAAGAACGCATGCGTGTACAGGTGGAACAGGCCCGCGGAGAACGCGCCGAGACCGCAGGCCATGACCATCAGGCCGATCTGCGACATCGTCGAATAGGCCAGCACTTTCTTCAGGTTCCACTGCGTCACGCCCATGGTCGCGCCGAAGAACGCGGTGGCCGCGCCGACCCAGGTGACCACTGCCAGCGCGCCGGGCGCCTGCAGGAAGAAGCCGTTCATGCGCGCGAGCAGGTAGACGCCTGCGGTGACCATCGTGGCCGCGTGGATCAGCGCCGATACCGGCGTGGGGCCGGCCATCGCGTCGGGCAACCACACGTGCAGCGGAATCTGCGCGGACTTGCCGCAGGCGCCGATCAGCAGCAGCACGCCAATGGCGGTCATCAGTGCCGGTGCGGCCGGCGTCGCGGTGAAGAACGCGTTGATCTGCTGGAAGTCCAGCGTGCCGGCCTGCTGCTGCAGCAGGAACATCGCCAGCAGGAAGCCAGCGTCGCCGACGCGATTGACCACGAAGGCCTTGATGCCCGCCGCGGTCTTGACGGGATCGTCGAACCAGAAGCCGATCAGCAGGTAGGAGGCGAGTCCGACGCCTTCCCAGCCGACGAACATCACCAGCAGGTTCGCGCCCAGCACCAGCAGCAGCATGAAGAACAGGAACAGGTTCAGGTACGCGAAGTAGCGCGCGTAGCCCTTGTCGCCATGCATGTAGCCGATCGAGTAGACGTGGATCAGCGTGCCGATGCCGGTGACGATGCCGCACATCACGGCCGAGACCGCGTCGAAGCGCAATGCCGCTTCGACGCTGAACCCGGGCAATGCGGCCCAAGTGAACAGCATGGCGGTCAGCGGCGCGCCGCCGTCGCGCAGGGCGAGGAAGAGTTCCGCCGTCAGCACGAACGACAGTGCCGGCAGCAGGCAGCCGATGACCGATACCCAGCGCTCCGGCAGGCGGCGTCCGATCGTTCCATTGATCAGGAAGCCGAGCAGCGGCAGCAGTGGAATCAATGCGAGCGTGTTCATGGAGCCTAGCCTCTCAGCTCCTGCTGGTCGGCGACGTCGAGCGAGCCGTGGCGGCGTACCAGCAGCACCACCAGCGCCATCGCCAGCGCGATCTCGCAGGTGGCGCCGACGTAGATGAACAGCGTCATCGCCGCGCCGTGCAGCGTCTGCGTGTGACTCGCCGCGGTGACAAAGCTCAGCACCACGGCGTTGAGCATGATCTCCAGGCTCATCACGATGGCCAGCAGGTTGCGGCGGATCATCACGCCGGCCAGCCCCATGCAGAACAGCACGGCGGCCAGTCCGACCAGCAGCGCGTGCGTGCTCATCGCGATTCCTTCACGGCCGTCCACGCGACGACGATGCCGATCAGCAGCAGCACGGTGGCGAGCTCGAAGTGGAACCAGTAGTGCCGCATGAACGCGACCGAGAAGGCCGCGATGCCGAAGTCGGCGTCGCCCTGCACGGGCGCCTGCGGGATGTCGCTGCCGACGAGCAGCATCAGCAGCGCCGCCGCGATCAGTGCCGCCACCACCAGCGCCGGCAGCAGCACGCGCGCGTAGACGTGGCGATAGGACGCGTCGCGATCGTCGAGCAGCATGATCGTGTAGACCATGAAGATCATGACGGCGCCGACGTAGATCAGCACCTGCAGCAGCGCCATCACGTGCGCTCCCAGCAGGGCGAAGATCGCGGCCAGGCAGAACATGTGCGCGATCAGCGCCAGCGCCGCGCGCATCGGCTGGCGCAGCGTCAGCACCAGCACCGCGAAGGCCAGCGACAGCGCGCCGAAGAACAGGATGAAGCCCTGGGTCATGGGGCGGGCTCCTTCGGCGGACCTGCCGCGACCGCGGTGTCCGGCGCCGGCACCGGTGGATAGCGCTTGCGCGGATCGCGCATCGGCTTCCACTGCGTCAGCAGGTCGATGTTTCCCCACATGCGCCCGCGGTCGAAGCCCGGCAGGTCGGGCGTTTCCTTCGCCATGCGGATCGCATCCTCGGGACAGGCCTCGACGCAGAAGCCGCAGAAGATGCAGCGCGAGTAATCGATGACGAAGCGGGCCGGCGACTTCGGGTGCGCCGGATCGTCGAAGTGCGCCGCCGCCTCGATCTCGATGCAGTACGCCGGGCAGACAGTGGCGCACATGTTGCACGCCACGCATTGAACCTTGCCGTTGTCGCGCAGCGTCAGCACGTGCCGGCCGCGGTTGATCGGCGAATAGTCGGCGCGGATCTCTTCGGGGTAGTACGCGGTCAGCGCGCCCTTCCTGCCGGTCATCCACTTCGCCATGTTGCGCACGAACACGCCGCCGGTGATCCACAGGCCGTGGATGATCTCCGGTACGAACAGGCGCTCCCACAGCGAGAGCTGCATGGCGTTCCAGTATCTGCGCTTCTTCACAGCGTCCACCAGCGCACGACCGCGGTGACCAGCAGGTTGACCGTGGCGAAAGGCAGCAGGAACTTCCATCCCAGCGCCATCAGCTGGTCGTAGCGGAAGCGCGGCAGCGTCCAGCGGATCTGGATCTGCAGGCAGCCGACGATGAACACCTTGGCGGTGAAGGTCAGCACCTGCAGCACGACGACCGTGAGGTGCGACAACGCGAGTTGCCCGCCCCAGGGAAACACGAAGCCGGTGTCGGTGAGCCAGGGCAGCGTGTAGCCGCCGAGGAACACGGTCACCAGCAGCGCCGAGATCACCGCGATCTCGAGGAACTCGCTCAGCATGAACAGGCCCATCTTCATCGAGGTGTACTCGGTGAAATAGCCCGACACGAGTTCCGACTCGCACTCCGGCAGGTCGAAGGGCACGCGCTTGTTCTCGGCGATCGCCGCGGTGAGGAACACGATGAAGGCGATGGGCTGCACGAGCACCCCCCACGCAGGGAGCCATCCGCCCAGCAGGTGGGTCTGGGCCTGCACCATCGCATTGAGATCGAGCGTCCCGTAGGTCACGACCATCGCGATCAGCGCCATGCCCATCGCGACTTCGTAGGAGATCATCTGCGACGCCGCGCGCGCCGCGCCGAGCAGCGAGAACTTGTTGTTCGACGACCAGCCCGCGAGCATCGTGCCGAGGATGCCGATGCCCGAGATCGCCAGGATGAACAGGATGCCGGCGTCGAGCTGCGCGATCTGCATCGGCCAGGCGCGGTCGCCGAAGAAGTCCGCGAGGCCGGGAAAGATCTGCGCGGGCACGAGCGTGCCGCCGAAGGGCACCACCGTGAACACCAGCAGCACCGGCGCGGCCGCCAGCAAATCATCTTCAGGCCGTCGGCAATGCCATGGAACAGGCCCCACGCCGTGAGCTTCACCTGCGTGAACGGGATGCGGATGTAGGCGCGATTCGCCCCGATGCGATCCGCCGTGATCGCCGACAGCTTGCGCTCGACCCAGGTGAACAGCGTCGCGAAGGTCAGCAGGAAGGCGATGACGTAGGCGATGAACACGCCGTGCACGACCAGGTCGGGCAACACCGGGGCGGGCATCACGGCGCGAGCTCCCGGAATACGTCGGCCGCGTGCAGCACGCCGCGCGGCGGCGCGAACACCGCGTCGAAAGCGGTGAGCGTGCCTTCGAAGTTGGTGAAGTGGCCGGCGCGTTCGAAGTGCGTCGAGATCGGCACGACCACCTCGGCGCTGGCCGACGCCGGCGACTCGAAGCTCGTCAGGTGCACCCAGCGCGCGCCGGCGGGAACGTCGTCGGACTGCAGTTCACCCCACACGAGCAGCAGGTCGTGCGCGGCGGCGTCGAACGCGCGGTCGCCGAAGCGGGCGTGCGCGCCGGTGGTGTTGGGATTCTTGTCGGCGCGGATCAGCAGGTGGTCCTCGACGACTTCGCCGGGTGCGGGCCGGCAGTCCTGGCGTACATAGGCCGCGAGGCCGGGCCGGCTGCCGAGCGTGGCCGCGAAGGCATCGAGCTCTTCATTGGACGCATGGGCCGACACGAGCACCGCTGGACGCTGCGCCTGCGCCAGCAGGGCGCGCAGCGCATCGAGCGCCGCGGCCGGCGTCGCCGCGCTGGCTCCGACGCGCGGCTGCAGTGCGCGCGGCCGCGCCATCGTCTTGTGCAGGTCGAAGCCCTTGTTGCAGAGCCACGGGCCGTTGACGGCGGGATTGTCCAGCGCGGTGGTGCGATAGGCGCCCTTCGGGTGCGGCATGCCGGGGCCGTGCTGAACGCGCTCGTGCTTGCGTCGCCAGACCTGCACGCTGCAGCCGCGCGCACAGCCGTTGCACACGGAGCGCACCGGCTCCAGGAACCAGACCCGGCTCGCGTACAGAAAATCCCGCGACAGCAGCGCGCCGACCGGACAGATGCCGATGACGTTGTCCGAATACGGATCGTCGAACGGACCTTCGCCGGTCCGCTCGACGAAGGAGTGCGAGCCGCGGTCGACGATGCCCAGCGCATTGGACTTCGAGATCTCGCGCGTGAAGCGCACGCAGCGGCTGCACAGGATGCAGCGCTCGTTGTCGAGCGAGATGCGCGGGCTGAGTTCGACCAGCTTGCGCCGGTGGATCTTCGCGTCTGCCGAGCGCGACTGTTCCGGACCGTAGGCGTGCTGGTAGTCCTGCAGCTTGCATTCGCCGGCCTTGTCGCAGATGCCGCAGTCGACCGGATGGTTCAGCAGCAGGAACTGCATGACGTTGCGGCGTGCCCGGTGCACTTCCTCCGATTCGGTCTCGACCTTCATGTCGGGCATCGCGACCACGTTGCAGGCCGGCATCAGCTTCGGCAGGCCGTTGACCTTCACCAGGCACAGCCGGCAGCTGCCGGCCACCGACAGCTTCTGGTGGTAGCAGAAGTGCGGAATCTCGACGCCGTGCCGGGTCGCGAGCTGCAGCACGTTCTCGCCGTCGAGCGCTTCGACTTCCCGGCCGTTGAGGGTGACTTTCATCGCATCGATCCGCGCATCGATCCGCTCACACCGTCAGCCGCCCGTCGTGCAGCGAGCGGCCGTGCGCGACGTAGTAGGCGAACTCGTCGCCGAACTTGCGCAGGAAGCTCGCCACCGGCATCGACGCCGCGTCGCCCAGCGCGCACACGGTGTTGCCGGAGATGCCCGTGGGAATTGCGCGCAGGTTCTCCAGGTCGGCGGCCGTGCCCTGTCCCGCGACGATGCGGCCGAGGATGCGGTCCATCCAGTCGGTGCCTTCGCGACACGGCGAGCACTGTCCGCAGGACTCGTGCGCGTAGAAGCGTGTCAGCACCTGCAGCAGTCGCACCATGCACGTGCCTTCGGCGATGACGATCACGCCGCCGGAGCCCGACATCGTGCCGGCCTTGCTCATCGCCTCTGCGTCGAGCGTCAGGGTCTCGATGTCGGCAGCGGTGAGGATGGGCGTGGAACTGCCGCCGGGGATCACCGCCTTCAGCGCGCGGCCGCCCAGCACGCCGCCCGCGTCCTCCGTGATCAGCTGCTTCAGCGGATAACCGGTGGGCCGCTCGTAGAGCCCCGGCCGTTCGACATGGCCCGACACACCGAACAGCCGCGTGCCCGGGTTCTTCTTCACGCCCAGCGCCGCATAGGTCGCGCCGCCGTTGGCGAGGATCCACGGCACCGTCGACAGCGTCTCGACGTTGTTCACGACGGTGGGCTTCTGGTACAGGCCGCGCACCGCAGGGAACGGAGGCTTGTTGCGCGGATAGCCCTTGCGGCCCTCGAGCGAGTTGAGCAGGCTCGATTCCTCGCCGCAGACGTAGGCGCCCGCGCCGCGATGCACGATGATGTCGCAGGAAAAGGCGCTGCCCAGGATGCGCTCGCCGGTCAGACCCGCTGCCTTTGCTTCCTCGACGGCACCTTGAAGGCGGCGCAGCGGCAGATCGAATTCCCCGCGGATGTAGATGAACGCGTGGCGCACGCCGAGCGCGTACGACGCGATCAGCACACCTTCTACCAACTGGTGTGGCGCGTGCTCGAGGATCCAGCGGTCCTTGAAGGTGCCCGGCTCGCCCTCGTCGGCGTTGCAGGCGAGGTAGACGACCGGCGACTTCTTGTTGACGAAGCTCCACTTGTTGCCGACCGGGAAACCGGCGCCGCCGCGGCCCTGCAGGCCGGACGCCTTCATCTCGTTCTCGACGTCGATCGGCTGCATCGCGGTCAGCACGCGTTCCAGCGCGCGATAGCCGCCGCGTTCGCGGTATTCGGCCAGCGTGTGCGACGTGCCGGTCACCGCGAAGTTGAAGAAGACGCGCTGGGAGGTCATGAAACCTCCGCGCTGCGCGCTGCGGTGCGAGTCCCCTGCGGGGCGGCCGGACGGGGGCTCACTTCAGCTCCAGTTCGGCGAGGATCGCGTCGATGCGCTCGGGCGTGAGCTGCTCGTGATACGTGTCGTTCACCTGCATCGCCGGCGCCGTGCCGCACGAGGCCAGGCATTCCACCGTCTGCAGCGTGAAGCGGCCGTCGGGCGTGGTCTCGCCGACCTTGATGCCGAGCCGCATCTCCAGATGCGCGATCATCGGCTCCGCGCCGCGCAGCGAGCAGGCGATGTTGCGGCAGACCTTCACCACGTGCCGCCCCGCGGGCGCACGGCGGAACATCGAATACCAGCTCGCCGCTTCCTCGACCCGCATGGCGGGCACATCGAGGTAGTGCGCGACCATCAGCGCGTCGCCGGCCGAGATCCAGCCCTTGCGCGCCTGGACACAGTGCAGCAGCGGCAGCACCAGCGACGGCGCGGCCTCCGGCGGATAGGTGGCGCGCAGCGCGTCGAACTCGGCGCGCAGCGCCGCGTCCAGCGGTGTGGCGGCGACCGTCGCCGGCGGCGGGGTCGGGAAGGCAACGGCCTGCACCTTCACCGGTCGCACTCCCCGCCGATCATGTTGATCGACCCGAAGGTGGGCACGATGTCGGCGAGCTGTCCGCCTTCGATCAGCGTGTGCAGGCCGCCGACGTGCACGAAGCTCGGCGCGCGCACGTGCAGCTTGTACGCGCGGCCCGAGCCGTCGCTGATCAGGTAGAAGCCCAGCTCGCCGTTCGGCGACTCGTGCGCGACGTAGATCTCGCCCGCCGGCACCTGGATGCCGTCGATCACCAGCTTGAAGTGGTGGATCAGCGACTCGATCTGGTTGTAGACTAGTTCCTTCTTCGGCAGCACGATGCGCGGATCGTCGATGGTCACCGGTCCGCTGGGCAGCCGCTGCACGCACTGCCTGATCATCGCGATCGATTCGTCGATCTCGCACATGCGCACGTAGTAGCGGTCGTAGTTGTCGCCGTTGATGCCGACCGGCACGTCGAAGTCGAGCTCGCCGTAAGCGAGATAGGGCTGGTCCTTGCGCAGATCCATGGCGAGGCCCGTCGAGCGCAGCATCGGCCCCGTGTAGCCCCAGTTCAGCGCGTGCTCGGTGTTCATCTTCCCGACGTTGCGCATGCGGTCGACGAAGATGCGGTTGCGGTCCAGCAGGCCGTGGATCCGCTCCAGATAACGCTCGGTGAACTGCAGCACCTCTTCCAGCCGCCCCAGCCAGCCGTCGGGCAGGTCGCGCGCCAGCCCGCCGATGCGCACGTACGAGTAGGTGAGCCGCGCGCCCGTCAGGTGGTTCAGGTGCTCGTAGATGTAGTCGCGCACCGTCATCATGTAAAGGAACGCGGTCATCGCGCCGAGCTCCATCACCGATGCGGCGATGCAGGTGAGGTGGTCGGCGATGCGGTTGTATTCGGAGAGCAGCGTGCGCAGCCAGATGCAGCGCGGTGTCAGCTCCACGCCCAGCAGGGACTCGACGGCGTGCGCGTACGCGAAGTTGTTGTTCAGCGCCGCGCAGTAGTTGAGCCGGTCGGTGTAGGGGATGACGTTGTGGTACGTGTGGTGCTCGGCTTCCTTCTCGAAGCCGCGGTGCAGGTAGCCGCAGTGGATGTCGGCGCGCTTCACCGATTCGCCGTCGATCTCCGCGATGATCTGCACGGTGCCGTGCGTGGCCGGGTGCGACGGGCCGATGTTGACGACCACGTGGTCCGGGTCCGCCGTTTCCTGCAGCGGACTCCTGACCGGTGGGCCGAAGGTGTGGTTCACGCCGACCGCCATCACGCCGCCTCGCTCGACGGCCGGTACGGCACGATCGGCTGCTCGCGTTCGATCGGATAGTCCTTGCGCAGCGGATGCCCGACGAAGCCTTCGTACAGCAGGATGGGGCGCAGGTCGTCGTTGCCGTCGAAGCGGATGCCGTACATCTCGTGCGTCTCGCGCTCCATGTAGCGTGCGGAACCGAACAGCCCCGTCAGCGACGGCACCACCGGATCGGCCTCGCCGACGGCGATCTTCAGCCGCACACGGCGCAGAGGCCGCGGGCAGAGCAGGTGGTAGACGACGTCGAAGCGCGGCTCGCGCGCCGTCCAGTCGACGGCGGTGACGTCGAGGAACAGTTCGAAGCCGAACTCCTCGCGCAGCCTGCCGACGACCGGCAGAAGCGACGACGGCGCGATGCGCAGTTCGTGCATGCCGTGGCTCATCGAGCTGTCGATCAGATGCTCGCGCAATGCTGCGATGAGCGGATCGTCGGGCATGTCCATGTCGATCAGGCCCGCGGCGTCTGTTCCGACGGCAGGATCGGATGCCGGTCCTTCGCGATGCGGTCCTGCAGCTTGACGATCGCGTCGATGACCATCTCGGGGCGTGGTGGGCAACCGGGCACGTAGATGTCCACCGGGATGATGCGGTCCACGCCCTGCACCACGGCGTAGTTGCGGTAGAAGCCGCCGCTGGTGGCGCAGGCGCCGAAGGCCATGACCCAGCGCGGCTCGCACATCTGCTCGTAGACCTTGCGCACGACCTGCGCCTGCTTGTGGTTGATCGTGCCGACCACCATCAGCAGGTCCGACTGCCGCGGCGTGAAGCGCGGCAGCGCCGCGCCGAAGCGGTCGGTGTCGTACAGCGTGGAGCTGACGGACATGAACTCCATGCCGCAGCACGCAGTGACGAAGGGATACGGGAACAGGCTGAACTTGCGCACCCAGCCGACGAGTTCGTCCTTGCGGGTCGTCATGTAGTCCATGCCTACCATTCGAGCCCTCCATCGCGCCAGATGTAGGCAAAGGCCGCCGCCAGCAGCGTGACGAAGGCCAGGAACGACAGCAGGATCAGCGTGGCGATGTCGCGCTCGGGCGTGGCCGCGGCCCATACGAACAGCAGCACGGCCTCGAGGTCGAACAGCAGGAAGAAGATCGCGATGGGGTAGTAGCGGATCGACAGCCGGCGCACGTTGCGCTGCTGGATCGGCGCGACACCGCACTCGAAGGGTTCGAGTTTCACGGCCGAGGGTTGCACGCGCGGCCCGAGCAGCGCGTTCAGCCCGAGCACCGCGCCGATGGTGCCGAGCACGGCCAGGAGATATAGAAGGAATGCGCCGTACGGATTCATCGACGGGCGATCGGCTCGATGCTGCTCGGAAGGGTCATGGGACCAAACGCTCCACGGCGCACTCTGGTTCTGGCTTGGGACGTAGCATCCACGACACCGGCGTTTGCCGCAACGTGCCAGCGCGTTTCACATCGTATCGCGTTGATCCATGTCATCCGGCGCGGGCGGCCGTGCAGACGGATCGGGCGCCGGGTCGCCGCGGCAGGTCCGGGCGCCGTGGTTATGCTATGCGGCAGGGGGCCGGACTGTCCGGCCCCGCGTTGTCCACCCGCTGCTCATGCCGACCATGAAACTGTCGATGCGCCTGACCGTCATCGTTGCCGCAGTCTTCGCGATCATCGCGCTGGGAGTCGCGATCACGGGTTTCACCTCGCTCGGCGGCATCGACGATCCGGTGCGCCTTGCCGACGCGAAAGGCTTCGCGTGGTTCTGGACATTCCTCGCCGGCGTCGCCATTGCCCTCGGCACGCTCGCCTGGTGGATGTCGAAGCGCGACGATGCCGCGGCGGAAGACGCGTAGCGCGCGAGGCGGGTCGGCGCCGCGCTGAGCGGCGCGTCTGCCATGGGCAGCGACTCGGACCTGAATTCGACTCAGGCGGCGGCCGTCGTTGCGCTGTTCCTGGTGCTGCTGATCCCGATCGCGGTGGCCCTGGCGTGGTGGTTCAAGCAACGCTATGCGCGCGCGGTGGTGCAGCTGCAGGCCAGCACCGGCGGCGCGACCGTTGGCGCTGCGCCACTCGCCACGGTGCCGGCGCCTCGCACGACCGCGCCGCCGCTGCTGTCGATGCGATTGCTGCCCGCGGCCTCGATACGGGCTGACCAGCCCGATCCCGTCGCCGCGCCGCGCCAGTTGCGCCGACGCGTCCTGCGTGCGCAGTTTGTCTTCGGACTGATCTACTGGTTCGGGTTGCTGCTGCTGGCGACGATCGCCCTGCTGATCTTCGAAGAGATGGGCGGCGCCCTCGGCTCGGCCGACGCGCCGGGCCAGGCACCGTCCGTGTCGGCCTGGGCGACGGTGGCCTTCGTCCTGCCGGTGGTCCTCATTCCGCCGTTGCTGGCGTGGGCCTTGCAGGCCGGCGTTCGTCCGGCCGTCGTGTGGTGGATCGTCGTCGGCGGCGGCCTCGCGATGGGCATGGGGCTGGCGCTGATGGGAGGGCAGGAGCCCTATGCGATCGTCGTCATGCCGGTCGTGATGGCGCTGCTGGGCCTGATGATGTCCGCGTTCCTGCGGCCCGCCGTGCGTGGCGCGGGCACGCCGCTGATGGCGGCGATGATCATGGGCTTCCTGGTGTTCAGCGCGCTGGCCACCATTGCCGTGCTGGTGGACGACACGCCGGAGGACCAGGTGTGGACGCACTGGACGCAGGTCGTGCGCGACCTGCTGCTGATGGCAGGGGGCATCGCGATCTCGGCGCTGGTGGGCTGGCGCGTGCTGCTGCGCATCGCGCGCCGCTATGGGCAGAAACGCTTCAGCGAACTGCAGCTTGCATTGGGCACGTACTGGGGGCTGATGACGCTGTTCACGCTGGCGTCGATCCTGTTCCTGTCCTTCGAGCCGAAGACCGGTGGAAGGATGGAGTGGATCGCGCTGGCCGGCGTGCTGTGGTGGCTGGCCTGGCGCGTCACGCAGCGCCTCGCGCTGCGCTGGGCAGTGCGCAGGGCAGAGCCGCCACGCGCGGCCCTGCTGCTGCTGCGGGTGTTCAAGCCGTCACGGCGCTCCGAGGCATTCATCGACCGCTTCCTCGCCCGCTGGCGCTTCGCCGCACCGGTATGGATGATCGCCGGCCCCGACCTTGCCGGTGCGCTGATGGAACCCGACGAGTTCTTTGCCTTCCTGCGCCGGAAGCTCGGCGAACGCTACGTCAGCGACGCTGCGCAGATACCGCAGCACGTGGCCGCACTGGACAACGCACGCGACCCGGACGGCCGCTGCCGGGTGAGCGAGATGTTCTGCGCCAACTCGACATGGCAGCCGGCGGTGCTCGCGCTGATCGAACGCGCCGGCGTCATCGTGCTCGACCTGCGCGAGTACACCGAGAGCCGCGCGGGGACGCGCTACGAACTGCAGCAGCTGCTGAGTCGCGCGCCGCTGGAGCGCGTGCTGCTGCTGACCGACGAGGCGGGCGATGCGCCGCGGCTGCGCGCGGCGGTCCAGGGTGCGTGGCAGGCGGCGGGCAGTCGCGCCGATCAGTCGGTGACGATCGTCCAGCTTGCCGCCGAATCCGACCGCGAACTCGACGGTCTTTTCCGACTGGTTGCCGGCGCTGCCCACTGACGTATAGAAAACGGCGACACGCTCGAATCTCTGCCGCCGTCGCCCCGGCGAAGGCCGGGGCCCAATTTGCGACGAACGTCAATTGGATCCCCGCCTTCGCGGGGACGACAGCGAGGTGAGCGCCCTCGGGCGCTACTCCTCGTCCTCCTGCTTGCGCTTCGCCGCGTACTGCGTGGCGAGCTGCTGCTGCAGCTGCGGCGGCGCGGGAACGTAGTGCGACAGCGTCATCGACCAGGCGCCGCGGCCCTGCGTCATCGCCTTCAGGCGATTCGAATAGCCTTCGAGTTCGCCCAGCGGTGCCTGGCCTTCGACCACCAGCGAGCTGCCGCCCGCGGCGCGCGTGCCGGTCACCTGGCCGCGACGCGACGACAGGTCGCCGGTGATGTCGCCCATGTGCGCCTCGGGGGCCTCGATCTCCAGGTTGACCAACGGTTCCAGCACCACCGGCCGTGCCTTCGCGAGCGCATCGAGGAACGCCTTGCGGCCGGCCGCGACGAAGGCGACTTCCTTCGAGTCCACCGGGTGGTGCTTGCCGTCGTACACGGTCACGCGCACGTCCTGCATCGGAAAGCCCGCGACGGGTCCGGCGGCCAGCACCGATTCCACGCCCTTCTGCACGGCGGGGATGAAGTTGTAGGGAATGACGCCGCCCTTCACCTGGTCGACGAACTCGAAGCCGCTGCCGCGCGCCAGCGGCTCGATGCGCAGGTAGACCTCGCCGAACTGGCCCGCGCCGCCGGTCTGCTTCTTGTGGCGCGCATGGCCTTCGGCGTTGCCCGCGATCGTCTCGCGATACGGCACGCGCGGCGGACGTGTGTCGACCTCGACCTTGTACTGCTGCGCCATGCGCTCGAGCGTCGAGCGGATATGCAGTTCGCCCAGCCCGCGCAGTACCGTTTCGTTCAGCGTGGAGTCGTGCTCGACGACCAGCGTCGGGTCCTCGGCCGTCAGTCGGTGCAGCACCTCGGAAATGCGCTGCTCGTCGCCCCGCCGCTTGGGTGCGATCGCCACGCCGCTCATCGGCGTCGGGAACTCGAGCGGCTTCATGTGGATGTGGTCTTCGTCGTGCGAGTCGTGCAGCACGCAGTCGAACTCGATGTCGTCGACCTTGGCCACCGCCGCGATGTCGCCGGGCACCGCGCGCGCGATCTCGACGGTCTTCGCGCCCTGCAGCATCAGCAGGTGGCCGACCTTGAAGGCCTTGCGGCCGCTGCCGATGAACAGCTGGCTGTCCTTCGTGATCGTGCCCTGGTGCACGCGGAACACGCCCATCCGGCCGACGTACGGATCGACGACCACCTTGAACACGTGCGCCAGCACGTGCTTCGCCGGGTCGGGCTCCGAATGGAATTCCTCGACGCCCTTGGCGTCGCCCGGTTCGCCTTTGGTGAACAGCGGCGGATTGCCTTCGGTGGGATTGGGCAGCAGCCTGTCGAAGACCTTCAGCAACTCGTCGATGCCGGCGCCGTTGCGCGCGGACACGAACACCAGCGGCACCAGATGCCCTTCGCGCAGCGCCTTCTCGAAAGGCGCATGCAGCTGCTCGGGCGCGATCTCCTCGCCCTGCTCGAGGTACTTCGCCATCAGCTCCTCGTCGACCTCGATGACCTGGTCGACCAGCGCCTGGTGCGCGTCGGCCACCGACGAGAAGTCGGCCTCGCCGCTGGGATTGAAGAAGCAGTCGACCACCTTCGTGCCGCCTGCGGCCGGCAGGTTCAGCGGCAGCACTTCGCTGCCGAAGGCGGCGCGCAGGTCGGCCAGCAGCTTCGGCAGGTTGACGTTCTCGGCGTCGATCTTGTTGACGATGATGAGACGGCACAGCTTGCGCTTCGCGGCCCAGTCCATCATGCGCGAGGTGATCATCTCGATGCCGCTCTGCGCATTGACGACGATCGCGGCAGTCTCCACCGCATCGAGCGCGCCGATCGACTGGCCGATGAAGTCCGGGAAGCCCGGCGTATCGAGCAGGTGCACGCGCGTCGTGGGCAGGTCGACATGCAGCACGGAGGTGCGCAGCGAATGCTGGAAGGTCTTCTCCAGCGCGTCGAAGTCGCTGACGGTCGTGCCGCGTTCCACGCTGCCTGCTGCCGTGACGGCGCCGGAGCGTGCCAGCAGGGTTTCGGCCAGCGTGGTCTTGCCTGCACTGCCGTGGCCCAGCAGGGCCACGGTCCGCAGGTTCTCCGTCGTGTAGCTCATCGTCGTCGCTCCCGGCGTGTTGTTCTGCTCTGGGAGCGACCTTACGCCGTGGCGCGGCGGCTGTCAGCCGCGGCGCCCATGGCGGCAGCGGGGACTTGACGTTCGACAAGCGGCGCGGCGCGCACCGCGCGAGAGTGACGATCAGCGCGTCAGCGGACCACCGTGTTCGTCGTGGCCTGCGTACGTGCAACCTGCGTCGATGGCGATGCAGTTGCGGGCCGTTCGGCGACGATGTTCACCGCCTCGAAGGTGACGACCGGCATGCGTGCGATCTCGCGCGCCCGGGCGCGCTCGTCGAGTCCGTGGATGCTGAGGACGACCATCAGCGCGATGGAGCCGACCGCGACGGCGGCGAGCACGAGATTGATCCTGCGGTCGGACTTGTAGGCCATGAGGCGCTCCGGTGTCGATGCAACGGCGTCGTTTGCCGATGAACGCACTCTAGGGAACGCCACCGCCGGCGGCCACGCGTGTGCGACGAAGCGCGTGATCCGGGGCGCGGGCTGCGAAATGGCTCAGCGAACGGTGCCGGCGCAGCGCGCGGCGCGACGAAACGGCGCTGGAGCGGATGAAGGCGGAACGCGGAGGCGGTCCCGCCTGGAAGGGTGTGCGCTGCGGACGTGGCGGACGTCCGGCGCCCGGAAGGTCAGGCCTGCGTCTGCGCTTCGGCGCTGTCGGCCGGCGTCGATGCCTGGGTGCCGTCCGCCCCGTCGCCCTGCGACTTGTCGGCCTTGTCGGCCGCCTTGCGCTGGCGCTTTTCTTCCTGCTTCTTCTTCTTGTTCAGCTCGCGCTGGCGTTTCTCGAAAGAGTAATTCGGCTTGGCCAAGTGGTGGACTCCGATTTTGGGGATTCGGGCAACAGTGTCGCCCATAAACACAAAGACCGCCAGCAAGGCGGTCTTTGTGCCGCGGACCGCCGAGGCGGCCCGTCGTGCCTTGGTTCAGGCTGCAGCGAATTACAGCGGGCGAATCTGCGTCGCCTGGGGGCCCTTGGCGCCCTGGGCAACGGTGAACTCGACGCGCTGGCCTTCCTGCAGGGTCTTGAAGCCGGAGGCCTGGATTTCCGAGAAGTGCGCGAACAGATCCTTGCCGCCGCCTTCCGGGGTGATGAAGCCGAAGCCCTTCGACTCATTGAACCACTTGACCGTACCTTGTGCCATTTTCAAACGTCCTAAAAAGATAGATGGGATTTAACGCCGGCAGCAATGCCGCCGCGTGCAAACGGTCAAGTACGTGGGTCGGGAACGAGGCGAGGTCGCTCGCCGGACGTGGATCTCACGTCGCGGGAACTGCTCAGACCAGCACAGGGAACCAATGGACTGACGACACTTAAACGAAAGCGCGCGAAGCCTACGCGGTCGCCGGCGAAATGTCCAGACCCCTGATTTCGGTCAATTCGCCTGACATACTCGCCCCCGATGCAAGCCATTCTGGCCGTCACGGTCCCGTTCTTCGCGCTGGTGCTGTGCGGCTACCTGGCCGGTCGCGCGCGCATGCTGCCGGAGGCGGCGATTCCGGGCCTGAACCTGTTCGTCCTTTACTTCGCGCTGCCCTGCATGCTGTTCCGCTTCGGCGCGTCGTTGCCCGTCGCCCAGGTACTGGATCCGACGGCCGTGGTGCTGTGGGTGGCGTCGGCGGTCGTGATCATGGCGGCCACCGTCGCGCTGACCCGCAGCCCCGAGGTTCCGATGAAGGACGCTGCCCTCGGCGCGCTGACGGTCGCCTGGCCCAACACCGGCTTCATGGGCGTGCCCCTGCTCGCCGCGCTGCTGGGGCCGGCCGCGGCCGGCCCGGTGATCACGACGCTGCTGGTGGACCTGTTCTTCACGAGCACGATTGCCATCGCGCTGACGCAGACCGGCGGTGGCGGCGCAGGCGGCCGTGCGGGCGTGCTGCGCCTGCTGCGCGGGACGCTCGCCAATCCGCTGCCGGCGGCGATCGCGCTCGGCCTCGTCTTCTCGGCCCTGCAATGGCGGCTGCCGGGGCCGCTCGACACCATCGTCAAGATGCTCGGCGACGCCGCCACACCAGTGGCGTTGTTCACCATCGGCACGATCCTGTGGCGGGCCGGGCTGCACGTGCATACGCGCACGCCGGCGGCGCGCTTCCTGCCGCTGGCGCTGGCGAAGCTCTTCCTGCATCCGCTGCTGGTGCTGGCGCTGGGCGCGGCGGCGATGGCGCTGGGCGCGCCGCTGTCGCGCTTCACGCTGACCGTGCTGGTGCTGGCCGCGGGACTGCCCTCGGCCAGCGCGGTGTCGCTGCTCGCCGAACGGTTCGGCGCGGACAACGGCCGCATCACGCGCATCGTCATCGCCTCGACCGTGCTCGCCTTCGTCACCTTCACGCTGCTCGCCTGGATCGCCGGCGCGCAGCCGTCGGCCTGATCCATGCTGCGCATCACCGAACTGCGGCTGCCGCTCGACCACGATGACGCGACGTTGCGCCGCGCGCTGCTTGCGCGGCTCGGCGTCGGTGACGCAGCGTTGCAGTCGTACACGGTGTTTCGCCGCGCGGTGGATGCGCGCAAGCGTTCGGCGCCGCCGACGCTGATCTACACGGTGGACTGCGCACTGGCCAGCGCCGTGGATGAAGCACGCGTGCTCGCCGTGCACAGCGGCGATGCGCACATTCGCGTCGCGCCCGATACCGTGTATCGCCTGCCGATCGTGGCACCCGCCGACCCTGCGCTCGCCAGCGCGCCGCGGCGCCCGGTCGTGGTCGGCTTCGGCCCCTGCGGACTGTTCGCCGCGCTGATCCTCGCGCAGATGGGGCTGCGCCCGATCGTGCTCGAGCGCGGCCGGCGCGTGCGCGAGCGCACCAAGGACACGTGGGGACTGTGGCGGCGCGGCGTGCTGCAGCCCGAGTCCAACGTGCAGTTCGGCGAAGGCGGTGCAGGCACCTTCTCCGACGGCAAGCTCTACAGCCAGATCAGCGACCCGCGGCACCTGACGCGCAAGGTGCTGACGGAGTTCGTCGCGGCCGGCGCGCCCGAGGAGATCCTCGTGTCCAGCAAGCCGCACATCGGCACCTTCCGGCTGGTGAGCATGATCGAGAAGATGCGCGCGCAGATCGAATCGCTGGGGGGCGAGGTCCGCTTCCGGCGGCGAGTGGTCGACGTGCATATCGTCGACGGCGCGTTGCGCGGGCTGAGCGTCGCCTGCGGCAGCGATGAAGGGCCCGGGACGGTCGAGGAGATCGAGGCCGATGCCGTCGTGCTCGCGCCGGGGCACAGCGCGCGCGACACCTTCGCGATGCTGCACGGCCGGGGCGTGGCGATGGAAGCCAAGCCCTTCGCCGTCGGTTTCCGCATCGAGCATCCGCAAGGGGTGATCGACCGCGCGCGCTGGGGCACGAACGCCGGCCATCCGCTGTTGGGCGCGGCCGACTACAAGCTGGTGCATCACGCGGCCAACGGCCGCGCGGTCTACAGCTTCTGCATGTGCCCCGGCGGCACGGTGGTCGCGGCGACGTCGGAGGTCGGGCACGTCGTCACCAACGGCATGAGCCAGTATTCGCGCGCCGAGCACAATGCCAACGCAGGCATCGTCGTCGGGCTGTCGGCCGACGACTACGCGGTGGACGCGCACCGCGACGCGCGCGGCATCGTGCATCCGCTCGACGGCATCGCATTCCAGCGGCAGTGGGAGCAGCGCGCCTTCGAACTCGGCGGCGGCGACTACCGTGCACCGGCGCAGCTCGTCGGAGATTTCCTGCGACAGCAGCGTTCATCAGTTCTCGGAAGTGTGCAGCCGTCCTACACGCCCGGCGTCGAACTCACGGACCTTGCGCAGCCCGATCGGCCGAGCCTGCCCGCATTCGTGCTCGACGCGATCCGCGCTGCGCTGCCCGCCTTCGATCGACAG
>JBGAIO010000045.1:0-21160 GCA_044225415.1 Burkholderiaceae bacterium
TGGGCTACATCGCCACCGACGTCGGCCTGGGGTGTTCATCGCGCGCCACACCAACGCGCCGGAGCACGAGCGCGGCAACGACCGGCAGCTGTGGTTCTTCATCGGCATCGCGGCGGCGATCTGGGTTGCCTGGCAGCCGGCGTCGATCGCCGGGATCCTGCTGGCCGGTGTCATTCCCGGCCATTGGGGCCTGGAGTTCGCCGCGATCCTTGCGCTGATGGTGATGACGGCGCCGATGCTGGTCGGGCGTCCGGCGCTGGTCGGCGCGGCGGTGGCCGGCGTGGTAGCGATCGCGGCAGCCGGCCTGCCGCTGAGGCTCGGGCTGCTGCTGGGCGTCGTTGCCGGCGTGGCCACCGCCATGTTCATCGACGCAAGCGCGGGCCGTGGGCCGAAGGCACCGGCAAGATGATGTCCGGCACCGGGATCTGGCTCACCATCGTCGGCCTGACGGTGCTCACCGTGGCGATGCGCAATGTGTTCCTCGTGCTCGGCCATCGCGTGTCGTTGCCGCCGCGCGTGCAGCACGCGCTGCGCTATGCGCCTGCCTGCGCGCTGGTCGCGGTGATCCTGCCGGAACTCGTCGTGCAGCCGGCCGCCGCCGGCGGTGGACTGGACCTGACGAGCCCGAAGCTGATCGCGGGCATCGTCACGCTCGCGACACTGAAGCTGACCCGCCACTCCACCGCTGCGATCGTGCTCGGCATGGCGGCGTACATGCTGCTGCGTTGAGGTCGGCACCCGCCGGCAGCTCTCACTCGCTGCCGAACACCTGCAACCACAGTCGCTTCACTGCCGCCACTTCGGCGGCGACGTCGTCAAGCGCCACGCGCGCGCGCTCTGCGCCATTCAGCCGCAGCCGGTGCTGCAGCGCGCGGAAGCGCCGGTAGGCGTCAGCGACCTCATTCGCCAGCGCCGCATCGACCAGCCCGAGTGCGCCGCTCACCTGCAGCAGCGCGATGTTGCCGGCGTTGCGGATCAGCTCCGGCCGCTCGTGCGAGTGCGCGAGCACCAGGTACTGCACGATGAACTCGATGTCGACCATGCCGCCGCGATCGTGCTTCAGGTCGAAGAGCTCGCTGGTGTTCGGATGCCCGTCGAGCATGCGCCGGCGCATCGCGAGGACGTCGGTGCGCAGCGCCGCGAGGTCGCGCACGCGCGTCAGGATGCGCGTGCGCTCCTCCTCGAAGCGCCGGCCGAGCGCCACGTCCCCGCAGGACCAGCGCGCCCGTGTCAGCGCCTGCGTTTCCCACACCCACGCACCGAGGCCGTCCTCGTTGCGCTGATAGCGGCAGAACGCCTCGAACGACGACACCATCAGCCCCGCGTTGCCGTTCGGCCGCAGCCGCAGGTCGATGTCGAACAGGATCCCTGACGAAGTCTGCGTGGTGAGCCACGTGACCAGGCGCCGGGCCAGCGCGGCGTAACGCTCCGGCGCATCGGCGTGGTCGTCGTCGTACAGGAAGATCAGGTCGAGGTCCGACGCGTAGCCGAGCTCCTTGCCGCCCAGCTTGCCGTAGGAGATGACCGCGAACGCCGGCACCTCGCGATGGCGCTTGCCCATGCTCTGCCACACGCATTGCAGCGTCAGCGCCAGCGTCGCGTCGGCCAGCGCCGACAGGTGATCGGCGAGGCGCTCGACGGTCAGGCGGCCATCCAGGTCCGCGACCAGCAGGCGGAACACCTGTGCGTGATGCGCGTCGCGCAGCAGGTTCATCTGGGTTTCAGCGTCGTCGCCGGCGTCGGCCAGCTGCCCGCGGACGCCGTCGGCCCACGCCGCCCAGTCGGGCGTGTGCTCGTTGTCGAAGAGCTCGACGCGTTCGTCGAGCAGTTCGTCGAGCAGGATCGGATGGCGCACCAGGTAGTCGGTCGCCCAGCGGCTCGCGGCCAGCAGCCGCATCACGCGCGCCAGCGCGGCCGGATACTGGTTCAGCAGCGCGATGTAGGTGCTGCGACCGGCGATGACCTCGACGAGCTGCACGAAGCGCGCGTAGATCTCGTCGGCGTCGAGCTTCTGTCCGGCGCCCTCGCGCGCCGCCGAGGTCGCCTGCGTCACGGCCGCACGCAGTCCGCTCGCCAGCACGCGCTCGATGCGCTCGCGCGTCACCTGGTTGGTGACCTGCACGCGCCGCGAGTTCAGCACGGCGTGCAGTCGCTGCGCCGTGGCCGCGGCATCGCGATAGCCCAGCGCCTGCAGTTCGCCGCCGAGCGCGGCGCCTGCGTCGCTCCCCAGCGTCGGCACTGCTGCATTGCCGGCCGCCGCGCGCGCCACCGTGAGCTGCGCGGCATCGCGCGCAGGCTCGACGAAGGCGGCATCGAAAGCGCCCGCCACGTGTTCCTGCACGTCGCCCAGGTGCGCGATCATCGCGTCCACGTCGCGCGCGCCCAGCAGCGCCGCCACGCGCCGGCGAGCGGCATCGTCGACCGGCATGACGTGGGTCTGCGCGTCGTCGACGTACTGCAGCGCGTGCTCCAGGTCGCGCAGGAACACGTAGTCGCGTGCGAGCCGCGCGGCCGTCGCCCGCGGCAGAGACCCGAGATCGGCGAGGCAGTCCAGCGTCGCCAGCGTCGAGCGCGAGCGCAGGCGCGGTTCGCGTCCGCCGCGGATCACCTGGAAGCTCTGCGCGAGAAACTCGATCTCGCGGATGCCGCCCCGGCCAAGCTTGACGTTGAGGGCGCGGCCTTCGCGGCCCACCGCGCGCCGGCTGGTTTCGGCGCGCACCATCGCATGCAGCTCACGCAGGGCCGCGATGGCGCCGTAGTCGAGGTATTTGCGGTACACGAATGGCCGCACGGCTTCCTCGAGCGACGCACATTGCGCCGCGAACTGCTCCGCGCTGGCGAACACCGGCGCGGACACCACCCGCCCCTTCAGCCACGCGAAGCGTTCCCACTCGCGCCCGAGCGCGACCAGATACTCCTCCAGCATCGCCAGCGACACGACCAGCGGCCCGGAGTCGCCGTTGGGGCGCAGCCGCATGTCGACGCGGAACACGAAGCCGTCGCCGGTCACGTCGGACAGCGCTGCGATCAGGCGGCGACCGACCTTCTCGAAGAACTCGTGATTCGTCAGCGGACGCTGTGCCGATTCGAAGGGCGCGCGCGGCTGCGTATGGCCGCTCTCGTCGTAGACGAACACCAGGTCGATGTCCGACGACACGTTGAGTTCGCCGCCGCCGAGCTTGCCCATGCCGACCACCAGCAGGTCCTGCGGCACGCCGGCCTCGCTGACCGGCATGCCGTGGATCTGCGCCAGGTCGCGCGCGTGAAAGGCCAGTGCCGCCTGCAGCGCCACCTCGGCCAGCGCCGTCGTCGTCTGCACCACCTCGTCGAAGGCGGCCACGCCCGTGGCGTTGCGCGCGATGATCCCCAGCATCACGCGGCGGCGCAGTTCGCGCAGCTGCGCCGCCAGCGTGGCCGAGTCTGCCGGCGTCGGGGAACGGGCAAGTTCGGCGCGCATGCGCTGCGCCGTCCACGGGTCGGCCGCGTATTGCTGCAGCAGCGCGACGCGCACCGGGTCGGCCGCGTCATGGCCGGTCTCGCGATCGAGCGCGCGCCGCACGAAGTGCGAGCTGGCAATGACGTCGCCCGGCGTGGCGCGGGCTGCGCGCCAGTCCGCGCCGGAAGTCGGGGGCCGGTCGGAAGCGTGGATGTCGTGCACGGCGGATCGGCAGTGACTGGCCGGCGGTGCCTGCCCGTGGCAGGGCAGATCGGCGCGAGGGTCGTGGGATAATCGCTGACGCTGGATCAGGCTCCGCCGATTGTAGTTTCTTCGAACGGATGCCGCCGGGTCCGGTCAGACCTGTCCGGACCCCGCACCGCATGCGCCGGCGTTTCGCGCGGGCACCGACCTCCACCATGTCCTCGACCGATACGCCCCGCCCATCGAACGCGCCGCACACGCTCGCGCAGGGGATCGGCGAACGCGCGCACGCGCTGGAGCACGCGCTCGAGCACGCCGGCGAACGCCTCAGCCACGAACTGCACACGGCCGAGGAAACGATCGCGCGCCGATACGGGCTGCCGGCGCTGCGTGCGTTGCACTTCGCACTGCGCGCGCTGGGCTGGACGCTGCTGGCGCTGTTCTTCGCGTTCGGCCTGCTGGTCCTGGCGCTGCGCTACTGGCTGCTGCCCGACATCGACGCGATGCGCCCGCGCATCGAACAGATGACCAGCACGGCGCTCAATGCGCCCGTCAGCATCGGACGGATCGAGGCGAGCTGGCGACGCCTGAACCCGGTGCTGGCATTGACCGACGTCACGGTCCAGGGACGTGACCTGCAGGGCGCTGCGCCGCTGGCGCTGCCACGCATCGACGGCACGCTGTCGTGGCGCAGCGTGCTGACGATGCAGCCGCGCTTCCTGGATCTGCGTCTGAAGGCGCCCGAACTGGAGATCGCGCTGCTGCCCGAAGGGGCCGTATCGGTGGGCGGCATCGTCGTCGACCCGCGCAAGCGCGACGGCGACGGCAACGAAGCGCTCGACTGGCTGCTCGCGCAGCGCACGGTGATGATCGACGATGGCCGCATCGTGCTGCGCGACCTGCGCGGCGGGTCGACCGCCGCCACGCCGCGTACGCTCGTGCTCAGCGACGTGACGCTGCTGCTGAAGGCGAGCTTCGGCGCGAACCGCCTTGCGATCCGCGCGTCGCCGCCGGCGGATCTTGCGGCACCGCTCGATCTGCGCGGCGAGTTTCATCCGCCCGCCTTCGGGCGCCGCTCCGACGTGCGCCGCTGGCGGGGGGAACTGTTCGCGCAGGTCGACTACGTCGATCTCGCACAGCTCAACACCTGGCTGCAGCAGCCATTCGCCATCCGTTCCGCCAACGGTGCGGCGCGCGTCTGGGTCGGATTCGACAATGCGCAGTGGCGGGACATGACGGCCGACGTGGCAATGACCGGCGTGAACGCGAAGCTCGCCGCGGACCTGCAGCCGCTGCATCTCGCTTCGCTGCAGGGGCGCTTCGCGCGCAGCCAATGGGGCACGCCCGCCCGCGGCGGCGACGACTTGCGGCTGCAGGGCATGCACGCCGTACTCAAGGGCGGCGCGCCCTTTCCGGCACTGGACCTTGGCTATCGCACGACGCGCGCCAGCGGAACGCAGCCGCCCCACACCGAACTCACCGCCACGCAGTTCGAACTGAGCAGCATCGCGGCCATTGCCACGCACCTGCCCCTCGGTCCTGCGCTGCGCGAGGCGATCGGGCGCTATGCGCCCAGCGGGCGACTCACCGATGTCGCGTTGCAGTGGGACGGCGCCGAGCCCGACTGGACCTCGCTTGCGGGGCGTGCGAGTTTCCGTGGCCTTTCCATCGCAGCGCAGCCGGCGAAGGAAGGACCGGACGGCCGGCATTCGGCCGCCACGCCGGGCTTCGAGAAGATCGACGGCAGCGTACGGCTCGACAAGGGCAATGGCGCCCTCAAGATCGATGCAGCCGACGCGACGCTGGACTTCCCCGGTCTCTTCGCCGAGCAGCGCATTCCTGCCGAGAAACTGCAGGCGGAACTGAGCTGGAAGCCGGGCGAGGTGCGCATCGCCGCACTGCGCCTGGCCAACGCGCACATCGACGCCAGCACCACCGGCACGTGGCAGCGGACGCCCGACGGCCAGGGGCCAGGCACTGCCGATCTCAACGGGCGCATCGACCGGCTCGATGCATCGGCCGCGTATCTGTTCGTTCCGCAAGTCGTCGGCAGCGGCACGCTCGACTGGCTGCGGCACGCATTGATCGCAGGCCGTGCGGAGGCCGGCAACTTCCGGTTGCGCGGAGATCTGCAGCACTTCCCGTTCAGGGATGCCGTACAGGGCGAGTTCCGCGTGGCCATGCGCCTGCGCGGCGGCGTTCTCGACGTCGCGCCCGAAGCCGACAGCGCCGGCCGCCGCACGCCCGGGCGACCCTGGCCCCTGCTGCGCGACATCGACGCCGACGTGCTGTTCGAACGCGCCTCGATGACCATCACCGCGCAGCGCGGCAACATCCACGGCGTGGCGATCCGCGAAGCGACGGCGCGCATCGCCGATCTCGGCAGCGACGCGCTGCTCGACGTGCGCGGACAGACCGAGGGCGCGCTCGCCGACATGCTGGCCTACGTCAACGACAGTCCGGTGGCGCGCTGGACGCAGGCGGTGACGGCGAAGGCCGAGGCGCGCGGCAACGCCCGGCTCGACCTGCGGCTGCAGATACCGCTGGCCAAAGCGGGCGCCACGCTCGTCAACGGTACGCTGCACCTCGCGGGCAACGACATCACGCTCGCCGGCGTGCCGCCCTTCGCGCGCGCGACCGGTGCATTCAATTTCGACCAGAACGGCGTGAGCTTCACCAACCTCGCCGCCGGATTCCTCGGCGGACAGGCGCGCTTCGATGCGAACACGCGCGCCGACGGCGCGATCGTCATCACCGCCAGCGGCCTGGCGACGGTCGACGGCGTGCGCGGCACGCTCGATCAGCCGGTCGCGCATCGCATCCTCGATCGCGCGCAGGGCAGCGCGCGCTACTCGGCAAGCCTGACTGCACAGGGCGGCAATATCGCGCTGCAGGCCGACAGCGATCTGCTGGGGCTCGCGCTCGACGGCCTGGCGCCGCTGCGCAAGACCGCGGCCGAACCATGGCCGCTGCGCATCGAGAAGAACACGCGCGGCGTGCAGGACACGCTGCGCGTCAGCGCGGGCCGCGTGTTCGGGGTGAACCTGGAACGGCGCCAGGACGGCGACACGCTGCGCCTGGTGCGCGGCGTCCTTGCCATCAACGAGCCCGCCAACACGCCCGAACGCGGCATGCTGGTACTGCTGACGATGCCGCGCCTCGACGTCGACGCCTGGGCCACCTGGCTGGGCCTCGACGTGCCCGGCGAACCGGCGCCGCGCGGGAGCACCGATGCGCTGGCGATCGATCACGTCGCGCTGCGCACGCCGGAACTCGTGCTGGCCAATCGCTCCTTCCGCAACGTGACGCTCGGTGCCACGCGCACGGCAGCGGGCGGCTTCGACGTGAACGTCGTGTCCGATGGCGCGGCGGGCCACATCGGATGGCGACCCGGACCGGCGAACGCGACCGGCGCCGCTGGTCTCGGCCATGTCACCGCACACCTGTCACGGCTGGTCATCTCGGAAAGTCGACAGGGCGACGTGGTCGAGGTGCTGAAGGCACCCCGCCGCCAGTTCCCCTCGATCGAAGCCACCGTCGAGCACTTCGAGATGGGCAGCAACGCGCTGGGTCGGCTGGAACTTGCGGCCGCGAACACTGGTACAGGCGCAGCCGCAGCCTGGCAGCTGAAACAGCTGTCGCTGACGAGTCCCGACTACACGCTCAAGGCGAGCGGCGACTGGGCGCCTGGGGCGACCGGCGCGCAGCGCATGCGCATCACCTTCGACTTCGACTCGAGCAATGTCGGCGCCACGCTGGGACGCTTCGGCACGCCGGGGGCTGTCACCGGTGGCCATGGGAAGCTCGATGGACACCTCGAGTGGGTTGGCTCGCCGCTCGCCATCGACTACCCGACACTGGCCGGCGCGATGAGCCTCAATGTCGAGAACGGCCGCTTCAGCCAGGTCGATACGCGCGGCGCCGGCCGGCTGCTGTCGCTGCTGTCGCTGCAGTCGTTGTCGCGCATCCTGCTCACCGACAGCCGCCGCTCGTTCGGCGATGGCTTCGCCTTCGACACGATCCGCGCGGATGCGACCATCGATCGCGGCATCGTCGCCACCGACAACTTCACGATGACCGGTGCCAGCGCCGGCGCGCTGATGTCGGGCAGCGTCAACCTGGGCACCGAGACCCAGCAACTGCACCTGATCGTGCTGCCCGAGATCGATGCCTCGACCGCCGCGCTGGCGATCGGCGTGGCCAACCCGATCGTCGGGCTCGGTGCGCTGCTCGCGAACATGGTGCTGCGCGCGCCGCTGTCGCGCGCCTTTGCACTGGAATACGACATCGGCGGCACCCTCAACGATCCGCTGATCACGCGCCGCACGCGTACCGACGTGCCGGCATCCTCACAGGAGACTCCGCGATGACGCAGCCTGGGACGACACCTCGCACGAAGCTGCGGGTCGCCGCCGTGCAGATGACGAGTTCCACGCGCGTGGAGGCCAATCTCGCCGCCGCACAGCCGCTGATCGCCAAGGCCGCCGCGGGCGGTGCGCGCCTGGTCGTGCTGCCCGAGTACTTCTGCCTGATGGGCCGCAAGGACACCGACAAGGTCGGCCTGTGCGAAGCCGACGGCGCGGGTCCGATCCAGGACTTCCTCGCACAGCAGGCGCGCGAGCATGGCATCTGGCTGGTCGGCGGCACGCTGCCGCTGAAGACGCCGTCACCCGACCGCGTATTCAACACGACGCTGGTATTCGATCCCCAGGGTCGTCGCGCGTCGCGCTACGACAAGGTGCACCTGTTCCGCTTCAGCCGCGGGACCGAAAGCTACGACGAGGCGGTGACCATCGCGCCGGGCACCGCGGTCGCGACCTTCACGCTGGCCGACGCCGGCGCGCCGGCGCTGAAGGTCGGCCTGTCGGTGTGCTACGACCTGCGCTTTCCGGAGATCTACCGCGCGATGGGCCAGCCCGACCTCATCCTGGTGCCGGCGGCCTTCACGGCCACCACCGGGCGCGCGCACTGGGAAACGCTGCTGCGCGCGCGCGCCATCGAAAACCTTGCCTACGTGCTGGCGGCCGCGCAGGGTGGCCGGCACGAGAACGGCCGCGCGACCTTCGGCCACTCGATGCTGATCAACCCGTGGGGCGAAGTGGTCTCGTCGCTCGCCGACGGTCCCGGGGTTGTGATCGGCGATGTCGACCCGCAGATCATCGCGCACTGCCGTGCGGAATTGCCCGCACTGGCCCATCGCGTGATGTGATCGGCCGATGACCGGACACCGCGACGACCCACGTACACTGACCGCTCTGCCTGGACGAAACTGACCGAATGAAGATCGCCGATCCCGCCTTCGACCACCTCGCCACGGCGCGCTCGCTGCTGCTCGCGCCCTACGGGCTCGACGAGAGCAGTCTGCAGCGCACGCTGGCGACGATCTTCGAGCACCGTGCCGACTACGCGGATCTGTACTTCCAGTACACGCGCGCCGAGTCGTGGTCGCTGGAAGAAGGCCGGGTGAAGAGCGGCAGCTTCGACATCGAGCAGGGCGTGGGTGTGCGCGCCATCGCCGGCGAGAAGACGGCCTTCGCCTATTCCGACGACATCTCCGCGGACGCATTGAACGAAGCCGCGTACGCCGCCCGTGCGATCGCGCGCCAGGGCAGCGGTCGCGTCAAGGTGCCGTCGCGGGTGGCGCCGCGCGCTACGACGCTGCCGCCGCCGCTGTATGCCGCGGCCGATCCGGTCGCGTCGCTGCCGGCCGAGCAGAAGGTCCGCATCCTCGAGCAGATCGAAGCGGCCGCCCGGGCGCGCGATCCGCGCGTCAGGCAGGTCATGGCGAACTTCACGGCCGAATATGACGTCGTCATGGTCGCGCGCAGCGACGGCGTGCTGGCGGCCGACGTGCGGCCGCTGGTGCAACTGTCGGTGACCGTGATCGCGGAAGAAGGCGGCCGTCG
Source organism: Burkholderiaceae bacterium (assembly GCA_044225415.1). GTDB lineage: Bacteria > Pseudomonadota > Gammaproteobacteria > Burkholderiales > Burkholderiaceae_F > JALORV01. The sequence continues at coordinate 9,547 of JBGAIO010000045.1, forward strand.
CGAGCAGGGCTACGCCGGCGGGGGCGGTCGGCACGACCTGTCTTACTACTCGCCCGAGCGGCTGACGGGCTACGCGCATCGCGCGGTCGACAGCGCGTTGCTTGGTCTGGCCGCGGCCGCCGCACCGGCCGGCGTCATGCCGGTCGTGCTCGGTCCCGGCTGGCCCGGCATCCTGCTGCACGAGGCCATCGGTCACGGGCTCGAAGGCGACTTCAACCGCAAGGGCTCGAGCGCCTTCGCCGGCCGCATCGGCGAGCGCGTCGCCTCGCCCGGCGTCACGGTCGTCGACGACGGCACGCTCGCCAACCGCCGCGGCTCGCTCAACATCGACGACGAAGGCAACGCCACGCAGCGCACCGTGCTGATCGAGGACGGCATCCTGCGCGGCTACCTGCAGGATTCGCTGAACGCGCGGCTGATGAAGGTCGCGCCCACCGGCAACGGCCGCCGCGAGTCCTTCGCGCACCTGCCGATGCCGCGCATGACCAATACCATCATGCTCGGCGGCGCGCACGATCCGCAGGAGATCATCGCGTCCGTGCAGAACGGGCTGTACGCGACCAACTTCCGCGGCGGCCAGGTCGACATCACCAACGGCAAGTTCGTGTTCGCGATGGCCGACGCCTACCGCATCGAGAACGGTCGCATCACCGCGCCGGTCAAGGGCGCGACGCTGATCGGCAACGGCCCCGACGCGCTGACGCGCGTGACCATGATCGGCAACGACATGGGCCTCGACCCGGGCATCGGCACCTGCGGCAAGGAAGGCCAGAGCGTGCCGGTGGGTGTGGGCCAGCCGACGCTGCGGATCGAAGGCCTGACGGTCGGCGGCACGGCTTGAAGTAGGTCAATGACAAAATGGATTCCCGCTTCCGCGGGAATGACGGCAGTCTATGGTGTCATCCCCGCGGAAGCGGGGATCCATTTTGATCTTCCAGGAATTCCGATCTGAAGTTTCTGCCACCCCTGGTATGGCTCACGCGCCTGCTGGTCGGCGCCTATCCGCGCTGGATCGGCGTCGCGCCCACGGCTGCGCAGCGCATCTATTTCGGCAATCACTCCAGCCACATGGACACCGTCGTGCTGTGGGCTGCGCTGCCTGAGGAACTGCGCTCGAACACGCGGCCGGTGGCGGCGAAGGACTACTGGGACCGTCCCGGCATCCGCGGCACGATCGCGCGTGACGAACTCAACGTCGTCATGGTCGATCGCGCGCGCGAAGACCCCAATGCCGATCCGCTCGAGCCGCTGCGCGATGCGCTCGACCACGGTTTCTCGCTGATCATCTTCCCCGAGGGCACGCGCAGCGCACAGGCACTGCCGGGACCGTTCAAGAGCGGGCTTTACCACCTCGCGCGCGAGTTCCCGCAGGTGGAGCTCGTGCCCGTGTACATCGAGAACCTGCACCGGAGCATGCCGAAGGGCGCGTTCCTGCCGGTGCCGCTGATCTGCACGGTGCGCTTCGGCGCACCGATCGCGTTGCGGCCGGACGAGGCCAAGGACGCGTTCCTCGAACGCGCGCGCGGCGACGTGATCCGGCTGGCTGCCTGAAACCAATGAATCTCTCGACCGACGAAACCTTCCTGGCGGTGTTCTGCGCGATGGCCCTGCTGTCGATCGTAGCCACCGGCGTCGGCCAGTGGGCCGCGCGCCGCACCATCGATCCGGTCCGCAGCGCACGCATCGCGATCCTGAACTCGCGGGCGCAGGCCTCGTGGTCGGTGCTGTTCATCTTCACCATCGCCTTCGCGCTGGGAAAGTGGGCGCTGCTCGCGCTGTTCGCCGGCGCGTCGTACTTCGCGCTGCGCGAGTTCCTGTCGCTGACGCCGATCAAGCCCTCGGACTACTGGGGCCTGGTGTTCGCCTTCTACTTCGTGATTCCGGCGCAGTACATCCTGCTCGGCCTGGGGCGGGCCAGCGTGTTCGCGACCTTCATTCCGGTGTACGTGTTCCTGCTGCTGCCGGTCATCGTTGCGATCCGGCAGGACAACGAGCGCTTCCTCGAACGCATTGCCAAGGTGCAGTGGGGGCTGATGATCAGCGTCTACTGCATCAGCCATGCGCCGGCCATCGCCACGCTGCCGATCCGCGGCAACGAAGGCCGCGGTCCGCTGCTGCTGCTCTACTTCTTGCTGGTGCTGTTCCTGACCGACGTGCTGCAGGTCGTGTTCAGTGCGGCGCTCGACGGCCGCGCGCTGAAGTCCAACCCGAACAAGACCGTGACCGGCGTACTGGCCGGAGGGGCCGCCGGCGCGCTGATCGGCACCGCACTGTGGTGGATGACGCCCTTTGCCTGGTGGCAGTCCTTTCTGATGTCGCTGGTCATCGTCAGCACCGGCTATCTGGGCTCGGCCGTGCTGTCGGCCGTGAAGCAGAGCCTCGGCGCGCGCCAGTGGGACAGCGAGGTGGTGCTCACCCGCGGCGTGCTGGAACGGCTCGCCGCAATGACCTTCGCCGCGCCGCTGTTCTGGCAGATCACGCGCTACATCTGGGTGATCCGCGCGGACGTCTGAAGCCCCGGAGCCGTCGCCCGGGCGCCGGAATGTCGGACTTGCGGCCCTGCCCCCACCTCGGGTATCTTGTAGGCGTGCGGCGCAACAGGCGCCGCCACCAACGGCAATGAAATCGATCGCGCGCGTCGGGTTCTTTTACTTTTACGGCTTTCTCCGCCTGGCGGACTGAGTCGAACGGCGCACGCAACCCTTAACCGCATCGACCCGAACCGCCAGGACCCCCTGGCGGTTTTTTTTTCGCCGGGCGGGACTGAAGTCCGGGTCCAGGACACGACGATGGACGGAGCACGAAGCATGCGTTACATGACCGACGATCTGCGCATCCGCGAGATCAAGGAACTTTCGCCCCCTTCACACCTGATCCGCGAGTTCCCGTGCGAGGACGTCGCCTCGGTCACGGTGCACGAGTCGCGGCAGGCGATCCACCGCATCCTGCACGGCATGGACGACCGCCTGGTCGTCGTCATCGGCCCGTGCTCGATCCACGACCCGGCGGCGGCGCTGGAATATGCGAAGCGGCTGAAGGCCGAACGCGACCGGCTGGCCGCCGACCTGGAGATCGTCATGCGCGTGTATTTCGAGAAGCCGCGCACCACGGTCGGCTGGAAGGGACTGATCAACGACCCCGACATGGACGGCAGTTTCCGCATCAACCACGGCCTGCGCATCGCGCGCGAGCTGCTCATGGAGATCAATGCAGCCGGCCTTCCCGCCGGCTGCGAGTATCTCGACATGATCACGCCACAGTACCTTGCCGATTTCGTCGCGTGGGGCGCGATCGGCGCCCGCACCACCGAGAGCCAGGTGCATCGCGAGCTGGCATCAGGCCTGTCGTGCCCGGTCGGCTTCAAGAACGGCACCGACGGCAACATCAAGATCGCGTCGGACGCGATCAAGGCCGCGCAGCAGCCGCATCATTTCCTGTCGGTGACCAAGGGCGGGCACTCGGCGATCGTGTCCACGCGCGGCAACGAGGACTGCCACATCATCCTGCGCGGCGGCAGGCAGCCGAACTTCGACGCGGCCAGCGTCGCGGCCGCCTGTGCCGAGCTCGGCAAGTCGGGCCTGGCGCAGCGGCTGATGATCGACGCCAGCCACGCCAACAGCCAGAAGAACCATGCCAACCAGCTGCCCGTGTGCCGCGACGTCGCCGCGCAGGTCGCGGGCGGTGACATGCGCATCGTCGGCGTGATGGTGGAAAGCCACCTGGTCGCAGGCCGCCAGGACCTCGAACCGGGCAAGCCGCTGACGTATGGGCAGTCGATCACCGACGCGTGCCTGGGATGGGAGGACAGCGTGCAGGCACTCGACGTGCTGGCCGATGGCGTCCGCAAGCGTCGGACCAGCGCCGCCAACGCGTCGATCACGACGGCGAAGTAGGCGCTGCACGCAAAACCGGGAACCGCTGGCCGGCGTTTCCCGGCGCACCGCGCGGTGCTACGCTGCCCGCGCCCTCCCCGGAGCCCGCCATGGCCAACACGGTGCAGCCGGTCGGTGCGGAGCTGTATCGCATCGCCACCGAGCAGGCGAAGGACTACGCGCTGCTGATGCTCGATCCCGGCGGCGTGATCATCACGTGGAACGCCGGCGCCGAGCGCATCAAGGGCTACACGGCCGAGCAGATCATCGGCAGGCACTTCTCCGTGTTCTACACGCGCGAGTCGGTGGAACGCGGCTGGCCCGCATACGAGCTGAAAGTCGCTGCCGCCGAGGGCCGCTTCGAGGACGAAGGCTGGCGCGTGCGCCGCGACGGTTCGCAGTTCTGGGCGAGCGTGGTCATCACCGCGCTGCGCGACGAGGCCGGCAGGCTGCTGGGCTTTTCCAAGATCACGCGCGACCTCACCGTGCGGCGCCAGCACGAGGAAGCGCTGCGCCAGAGCGAGGAACGCTTCCGGCTGCTGATCGAAGGCGTCACCGACTATTCGATCTTCATGCTCGACCCCGAAGGCATCGTCACCAGCTGGAACTCGGGCGCCGAGCGCATCAAGGGCTATCGCCGCGAGGAAATCATCGGCAAGCACTTCTCGCGCTTCTACCTGCCCGAGGAGGCCGCCGCCGGCCGCCCCTGGGAAGAACTCGCCTGTGCGCGGCGCGAGGGTCGCGCCGAGGACGAAGGCTGGCGCGTGAAGAAGGACGGCAGCCGCTTCTGGGCGCGGGTGGTGGTCAACGCGCTGTACGACTCGGCAGGCCGGCTGCAGGGCTTTGCCAAGATCACGCAGGACCTGACCGAACGCCGGCACCTGCACGACCTGGAAACAGCGACCCGCAACCTCAGCGAGTTCCTCGCCATCCTCGCGCACGAACTGCGCAACCCGCTGGCGCCGATCCGCACCGCGGTGCAGGTGATGCAGAAATCGCCCGACGAGGCCCCGACGCAGACCGCCATGCGCGCGATGATCGACCGCCAGAGCGCACACCTCGAACGCCTGCTGGACGACATGCTCGACGTCGCGCGCATGACGCGCGGCAGGCTGGAAATCGAACACGAGCTCGTGGCGCTGGACGACGTGATCCGGCTGGCGCTCGAGACGTCGCAGCCCGCCATCGAAGCCGCACGCCACCGGCTGCGCGTCGACAGCGACACGCGTTCGTTGATCGTGCGGGGCGACCGCGACCGGCTGGCGCAGCTGCTCGCCAACCTGCTGAACAACGCCGCGCGCTATACGCCGGCGGGCGGCGACATCACGATCCGCCTCGCGGCCGAAGACGGGCATGCGCAGGTCACCGTGCGCGACACCGGTCGCGGCATCGAGGCCGGTCAGATCGACCACGTATTCGAGATGTTCGTGCAAGGCAGCAAGACCGGCCGCCGCGCGGGCGAAGGCCTCGGCATCGGACTGGCGCTGGCCCGCCGCATCGCCGAGCTGCATGGCGGCACGCTGACCGTCGCCAGCGCCGGCGACGGCCAGGGCAGCGCGTTCACGCTGAAAGTGCCGCTCGCGCAGCCGCCGCAGCCGGCGAGCGCTGCAGACGCGCCGCAGCCCGTGCCGGCCAGCGTGGCGCGCGGCGTGCTGATGGTCGACCACAACGTCGCCGCCGCCGTGTCGTTGCGGCTGCTGCTGACGTCGCTCGGACACGAGGCGGCGGCGGTCCACGATGGCCGGCAGGCGCTGGCTGCCGCGGCCGGGTTCCATCCCGACATCGTGTTGCTCGACATCGGCCTGCCCGACATCGACGGCTACGAAGTCGCGCGCGGCGGCTGCGCATGCAGGCGGCGAACGCGGACCTGCAGATCATCGCGGTCACCGGCTGGGGGCAGGAGTCCGACCGGAGGAAGTCGCACGAGGCCGGCTTCGACCTGCACCTGGTCAAGCCGGTGGACCAGGCCGAGCTGGCGCAGATCCTCGGGGGCTGCCCGCGGACGACGCTGCATTGACGCGGGCCGCACGGGCGCCGTCCGTCGGCTGGCGTTGACAGCCGCTTCCGTTCTTATCAAAGTGATATCACTTTGATAAGGAGGCGCCATGCAGCCCCAGAGCCGTACACAGGAAATCGAGCGCAGCACCGCCAGCGGTTACCCGATGGTGGCCACCGGACTGGTGCTCATCCTCGCCGGCGCGTGGCTGATCCTGCGGCCGCTGTCGCCGGTGCTGGCGCTGGTGGGCGTGGCGCTGCTCGTCGTCGGCCCCTTCGTCATGGCGGGGCTGTACATGCTGCAGCCCAACGAGGCCGCGCTGCTGCTGCTGTTCGGCGAGTACAAGGGCACCGACCGCCGCGAAGGCCTGCGCTGGGCCAACCCGTTCTACCGCAAGCGCAAGCTCAGCCTGCGCGCGCACAACTTCAACAGCGAGCGGCTGAAGGTCAACGACAAGCGCGGCAATCCGATCGAGATCGCGGCCGCGATCGTCTGGCGCGTGCGTAACACCGCGCAGGCCGTGTTCGACGTCGAGGACTATCGCGAGTACGTGCGCGTGCAGGCCGAGGCGGCGATCCGGCACCTGGCGTCGAGCTACGCCTATGACGCCGGCGAGCACGAGGACTCCGGCGAGCCGACGCTGCGCGCCAGCCAGGAGCGCGTCGCCGACGCGCTGGTGCGCGAACTGACGGACCGCTTCGACCAGGCCGGCATCGTGGTCGAGGACGCGAAGCTCACGCACCTGGCCTATGCGCCCGAGATCGCGCAGGTGATGCTGCGCCGGCAGCAGGCCGAAGCCGTCATCGCCGCGCGTTCCAAGATCGTGCTCGGCGCGGTCAGCATGGTCGAGATGGCGCTCAACGGCCTGTCGGAGCGCGGCATCGTCGGGCTCGACGAAGAGCGGCGCGCCGCGATGATCAGCAACCTGCTGGTCGTGCTGTGCTCGGAGTCCGAAGCGCAGCCGGTGATCAATACCGGCACGCTGTACGCGTAGGGGCGTCGAGATGAACCCGTTCCTGCTGTGGGCGCCGGGCACCGCGCTGATCGTGGTGGGTGTGCTGCTGATGGTGAAGCAGGTGGTGACGATGCCGGTGGCCGTCGTCGTCATGGTCGTCGGCGCCGTGCTGGAGTCCGCGGGGTGCTGCTGTGGATACGCGCGCGGCGCGAATCTCTCCGCGGCGTTGACGCCGGGGTTCGGGTCCACGGCGTGAGCAGTCCCGACAAGAAGGCCTTCCTGCTGCGCGTCGACCCGCGCCTGTGGGCGGAGCTCGAGCGCCTGGCCGCGGCCGAGCTGCGGTCGGTCAATGCGCAGATCGAGTTCCTGCTGCGTGAGGCGCTGCAGCGGCGCGGTGTGGGAATGAAGATCTTCGCGAAGAACCGCGGTCGCTGAAGCAATGATCGAACGGGGTCCCTGCCTTCGCGGGGACGACGGCAAACAGTGGTGTCGTCCCCGCGAAGAACGAGACTGGACCGACGTTTGCCGCTATAGGGCCCCGGCCTTCGCCGGGGCGACGAGCCCCCAGGGCGCCACGCTCACCGCGTGCCCTTGATCTCCGCGTAGAACGCGTCGCTGTTGGGCTTGCGGCCGAGGAAGGTCTCCACCAGCTGCTGCGGCGGCACTTCGCCGCCGTGCGCAGGATCACGTCGCGGTAGCGGCGGCCCACCACGGGATTGAGCAGCTTGCCGTCGAAGGCGGACAGCATGTCCAGCGCCAGTACCTGCGACCACATGTAGCCGTAGTAGCCGGCGGCATAGCCGCCCATCACGTGGCCGAAGCCCGCCGGGAACATCGAGCCGTCGACGTGGCCGAGCGCGCCGGCCTTCTCGATGGCGATCCACAACGGCATCGGCGCTCCCGGCTTGCCGGTGTGCAGCTTCATGTCGTACAGCGCGTACTCGCCCTGGCGCGAAAAGAACTGGCCGCGGCCGAAGCGGCGGGCGTCCTCGAGCTGGCGGATCTGCTGGGACGTGAGCTGCGGGCAGGTCGGGCAGATGGTACGGAACAGCGCCAGCGCGTCCTCGCGGCTCGCCCACTCCTCGAACATCTGCGACGGGGCCTCGACGAAATCGCGCTTCACCGACGTGCCGGACTGCTCCGCATAGCGCGCCTTCGACAGCACGCCGTGCAACACGTGACCGAATTCGTGCAGCAGCGTCTCCAGTTCGTCGTGGTTCAGTCCCTTGGAATTGAAGTTAGTCACCAGCGCCGAGATCGGTGTGCGATGCGCGAGCGTCGAGCCCTTGCGCACGCCGAAGGCAGCCGCGTGGTTGTACTTGCCTTCGCGCGGGAACAGGTCGAGGTAGATGCCGCCGATGAAAGCGCCGCGCTTGCCGTTGGGTGAGCGGTCGTAGACATCGTAGTAGCGCACGTCGGCATGCCACACCGGCACGTCGCGCTTCACGAATTCGATGCCGTACAGCAGGCTGGCGATGTGCATCGCGTACTGCAGGCTGGCCTCGGTGGGGAAGTAGGCGCGCAACGCCTCCTGGTCGACGCTGTAGCGAGCCTTGCGCACGCGCTCCTTCAGGAAGTTGACGTCCCAGCGCGCGAGCCTCGTGTCGGCCACGGGCGTGCCTTCCAGCTTCGCCTTCTCCGCGCGCAGATCCGCGAACTCGTCCTCCTGCAGCTGCAGCGCGGCCTTCTGCACGTTGCCGAGGAACTGATAGACCGCCTCCGGCGTCTGCGCCATGCGGCGCTTCAGCTGCAGCGTGGCGAAGTCCGGCTGGCCATGCAGCTGCGCGAGTTCATAGCGCAGTTGCGTGACCCGCTCCAGCAGCTTCAGGTTCTCTTCGCCGCCTTCGCTGTTCTTCGCCATCCACACGCGGCGCCGTGCGTCGCCGTTGGTGGCAAGTTCAAGGGAACGGGATGACCGTCGGATAGTCGAGTCCCAGCACGAGGTTGCCCTTGTCGTCGCGCTTGCGCGCGGCGATCCAGGCCTCCGGCATGCCCGCCGCTTCGGCCACGGTGATCGTCACCGCGTCGGATCCTCGTTGACGTTCTTGGAGAACTGCAGGTCGAGCTTCTCGATCTCCTCGAGGATGGCCTTGGCGCGCGCACGCTTGTCCGGCGGCAGCGTCGCGCCGGCGTCCTCGAAGCTGTTGATCAGGTCGCGCCGCAGGGCTTCGTCGATCGCATCCTTCGGTTTCGAAGTCCACGCGCTCATACAGTGGCACGCTCTGGTAGACCTCCGGCTCGAACGGCAGCAGCTTCTCGAGGCAGGCCTGCGCGGCATCGCGCGTGGCCTTGTCCGGCGAGACGTTCTGCAGCAGGTAGACCGGGTTGGCGAAATCGCCGAACTGCGCAGAGAGCGCATCGAACTCGGCGAGCACGTCAACGCCCTTCGATTTCTCCAGTACCTGCAACTGCTGGCGCGCGCTTCGGCGAGTTCCCCGTCGCAGCGTGCGGTGATGTCGGCGGCCTTCAGCGCCGGCATCTGCGGATGGGCGGCTCCGCGGCGCCGACGGTGGCCGGTGTCGCCAGGGCGGCCAGCAGGATCGCTGCGGCCGCGGTGTTCATTGAGAATGCATGTTCATCGAAGTCCGGAGGGTTGAGTGAGGTTGCTGCGCGCGGGGCGCGAGCATACGGCGACCTTTCGCAGCGGCCGGGCGCCGTGCGACGGAGTGCGGCTATGCGCGACGAATGCGGCGTGCCGGGGCGAGCTGGACCGGCGTCGGCGCCCCATGCCACTCGTGCCGCCACTGCACGTCGCCGACGCCGTTCGCGCGGTTGAGCACGCGCGCCAGCACGAACAGCAGATCGGACAGCCGGTTCAGGTACTGGCGCGCCGCGCCGACGGATTCCGCTGCCGCCAGCGCCACCACCGAGCGTTCCGCGCGGCGGCAGGTCCGCGCGCGCCATGTGGGCCAGCGCTGCGGCGCGACAGCCGCCCGGCAGGACGAACTCCTGCAGCGCCGGCAACGGCGCGTTGTAATGAGCCAGCCACTCGTCGAGCCGCAGCACCGCGGACTCCGCGAGCAGCGCGTGCCCCGGAATGCTCAGCTCGCCGCCGAGATCGAAGAGTTCGTGCTGGATCGTGACCAGCGCCGCGCGCACGTCATCGGGCAACCCCTCGGCGAGCAGCACGCCCAGCGCGCAATTGAGTTCATCCACGTCGCCGAGCGCGGCGATGCGCGCGGCATCCTTGCGCGTGCGCGAACCGTCGCCCAGGCCGGTCGTGCCGTCGTCACCCGTGCGTGTCGCGATCTTCGTCAGCCGCTTGCCCATGCCCTCGTTCCTGCCTTCCGCGTCGCGTGTCGGTGTATGGTGGCTGCTTCGCCCGCTCCGGCGACCGATCCTTCGAACGATTATGAACGCTCCCGTTTCGCACTCACCGCTGCCCGCAGCCCTTGCTCGCCGCGCTGGCGCAGCGTTTCGGCGAGCGCTTCTCGACCGCCGCCGCCGTGCGCGAACAGCACGGCCGCGACGAATCGCCGTACGCGCCGGTGCCGCCCGACGCGGTGGTGCAGGTCCTCAGCACCGACGAGGTGGTCTTCGTCGTGCAGCAAGCGGCCGCGCACCGCGTGCCGTTGATTCCGTACGGCGTGGGTTCGTCGATCGAAGGCCATCTGCTGGCCGTGCACGGCCATCTCGGTCGACCTCGGCGGCATGAACGAAATCCTCGCCATCGATGCCGACGACCTGACCGCCACCGTGCAGGCCGGCGTCACGCGCAAGCAGCTCAATGCCCGCGCTGAAGGACACCGGGCTGTTCTTCCCCATCGACCCCGGTGCCGACGCCACCCTCGGCGGCATGACGTCGACGCGCGCCTCCGGCACGAACGCGGTGCGCTACGGCACGATGCGCGAGAACGTGCTGGCGCTGACCGTGGTCACCGCCGAAGGCAAGGTCGTGCGCACGGCCGGCCGCGCGAAGAAGAGCTCGGCGGGCTACGACCTGACGCGCATCTTCATCGGCGCCGAAGGCACGCTCGGCGTCGTCACCGAGGTCACGGTGAAGCTGTATCCGCAGCCCGAGGCCATCTCCGCGGCGACCTGCTCGTTTCCCACGGTCGGCGCGGCGGTGCGCGCGACGATCGCGACCATCCAGATGGGCGTGCCCATCGCGCGCTGCGAACTGCTCGACGCACTGACCGTGCAGGCCGTGAACCGGCGCGACGACCTCGGCCTGCCTGAGATGCCGATGCTGCTCTTCGAATTCCACGGCTCGCCCGCGAGCGTCGAGGAACAGGCGCGCACGGTGCAGGACATCGCGGCGGAGCACGGCGGCGAAGGTTTCCGGTGGGCCACGCAGGCGGAAGACCGCACGCGGCTGTGGGAGGCGCGCCATCACGCGTACTTCGCGTGCCTGCAGCTCAAGCCCGGCTGCCGCAGCGTGACCACCGACGTGTGCGTGCCGATCTCGCGGCTCGCCGAGTGCATCGACGCCACTGTCGCCGACACGGCCGCGAGCTTCCTGCCCGCGCCGATCCTCGGCCACGTCGGCGACGGCAACTTCCATTGCGCGATCCTGGCCGATCCGGACGACGCACGCGAACTCGCCGAAGCCGAGCGCCTGAACGAACGCATCGTGCGCCGCGCGATCGCGATGGACGGCACCTGCACCGGCGAGCACGGCGTCGGCCTGCACAAGATGGGTTTCCTGCGCGACGAACACGGCGACGACGCGCTCGACCTGATGGCGCGGCTGAAGCGCGCGTTCGACCCGCTGGACATCATGAATCCGGGAAGATCGTGCGGATCTGAGGCGGCTGTGGCGCCGGTCACGATGAACCGGCACGGCCGCCA
>JBGAIO010000160.1:0-2503 GCA_044225415.1 Burkholderiaceae bacterium
GGGCTGGCCGAGGCCGCTGAGTTCCAGCAGGTGCGGCGAGCCGACCGCGCCGGCGGAGAGGATCACCTCGCCGCGTGCTCGCGCAATCTGATCGATGCCGTTGACCTGCGCCTCTACGCCGACGGCGCGGCCGTTCTCGATCAGCACGCGCTTGGCCTGCGCGCCCGACACGACGCGCAGGTTGCCACGGTTGCGCACCGGCTTGAGGAACGCCTTGGCGGTGTTGACGCGGATGCCGCCGCGCTGCGTGACGTGGAAATAGGCGACGCCGTGATTGTCGCCGCGGTTGAAGTCGGTGACGCGCGGCAGGCCGGCCTCGACCGCGGCGTCGCGGATGGTGTCGAGGATCGGCCAGTGCAGCCGCTGCTTGTCGATGCGCCACTCGCCGCCCGCCCCGTGCAGGCCGTCGGCGCCGTGCACGTAGTCCTCATGCTGGCGGAAAAAGGGCAGCACGTCGTCCCAGCCCCAGCCCTGGTTGCCAAGCTGGCGCCACTGGTCGTAGTCGCGCGCCTGGCCGCGCATGTAGATCATGCCGTTGATCGACGAGCAGCCGCCCAGCACCTTGCCGCGCGGATAGCGGATCGCGCGGTGGTTGAGCCCCGGTTCGGGCTCCGTCATGAAGCACCAGTCGGTGCGCGGGTTGCCGATGCAGTAGAGATAACCGACCGGGATGCGGATCCACAGGTAGTTGTCGAGGCCGCCGGCTTCAAGCAGCGCGACACGGCACTGCGGGTCGGCCGACAGCCGATTGGCGAGCAGGCAGCCGGCCGTGCCGGCGCCGACGATGACGATGTCGAACTCGCTGCGGGATGCAGCGGCGCGGCTCGTGGTCATGGCTGACGTGTCTCCTATAATCCGTCGGACGCGGCGGTCGATCACACCATCGTCCGCCGCTTGTCGTTTTGTTTCGCGGTCGATTTCGCCGCTTTGAGTTGCATTCGATGGAGTGCGCAGCATGACGCACCTGATGAACACCTACAACCGCCTGCCGGTCGCCTTCACCCACGGCAAGGGCGCGCGGCTCTATGACGAGCAGGGCCGCGAGTACCTCGACGCGCTGGCGGGCATCGCCGTCAACGGCCTCGGCCATGCGCATCCGCGCCTGACGGCGGCGCTCAGCGAGCAGGTGCACCGCCTGATCCACACGTCCAACGTGTATCGCGTGCTCGAGCAGGAAGCGCTGGCCGATCGCATCTGCGAACTGTCGGGCCTCACTGAAGTGTTCTTCGGCAATTCGGGCTCGGAGGCCAACGAAGGCGCGCTGAAGCTGGTGCGCCTGTGGGGCCACAAGCACGGCCAGCCCGAGGCGCAGACCATCGTCATGGAGAACTCGTGGCATGGCCGCACGCTCGCCACGCTGGCGGCCACCGGCAGCGAGAAGGCGCGCAAGGGCTTCGAGCCGCTGCCGTCGGGCTTCATCCGCGTTCCCTACAACGACCTCGGCGCGATCGAACGTGCCGCGGCGGCCGACCCGCGCGTGCGCGCGGTGTGGCTCGAAGTGCTGCAGGGCGAAGGCGGCATCAACGTCGCCGACCTCGATTACCTGCGCGCGGTGCGCTCGCTGTGCGATGCGCGTGGCTGGCTGCTGATGATCGACGAAGTGCAGAGCGGCATCGGCCGCACCGGCAAGTGGTTTGCGCACCAGTGGGCCGGCATCAAGCCCGACGTGATGACGCTCGCCAAGGGCCTGGGCTCCGGCGTGCCGATCGGTGCGCTGGTGACGGGTGGCCGCGCGGTGGGCGTGTTCGGCCCCGGCCAGCACGGCACCACGTTCGGCGGCGGTCCGCTGGCGATGCGCGCCGGGGTGGAGACACTTGCGATCATCGAGTCCGAGAATCTGATGGGCAACGCAGTCGCGCAGGGCGAGCGCATCCGCGCGGGCCTGAAGCGCGAGCTCGCCGGCATTGCCGGCGTGGTCGACGTGCGCGGCATGGGACTGATGATCGGCGTCGAGCTCGACCGGCCGTGCGGCGAACTGGTGAAGCAGGCACTCGCCGCCGGGCTGCTGATCAACGTCACGCACGACACGGTGGTCCGGCTGCTGCCGCCGCTGATCCTGTCGGCGGCCGAGGCCGATCTCGTCGTGTCTCGACTGGCGCCGCTGGTCCGCGGCTTCCTCGCGCCGGCGGCCCGCGCCGCATAGCGCATTCGAAGCACTGAGAGCGACGCCGTGGCCGGCGCGATCCGCCATTTCCTGCAGTTCCGCGACTTCTCGCGCAGCGAGCTCGAGTGGGTGTTCGAGCGCACGCGCGTCATCAAGGAACGCTTCAAGCGCTACGAGTTCTACCAGCCCCTGGCCGACCGCACGCTGGCGATGGTGTTCGAGAAAGCCTCGACGCGCACGCGCGTGTCCTTCGAAGCCGGCATGTACCAGCTGGGCGGCTCGGTCATCCACCTGACCACCGGCGACTCGCAGCTCGGCCGCGCCGAGCCGATCGAGGACACCGCGCGCGTGATCTCGCGCATGGTCGACATCGTGATGATCCGCACCTTCGAGCAGGCG
>JBGAIO010000046.1:0-20245 GCA_044225415.1 Burkholderiaceae bacterium
TTGTGTCTGGGTTTCATAACATCCTCCCTGTATCCAATCCGATGCTGCCTAAGTTGCCTGTGCCGCCGGCCGCGACGCCGCGCGGCGCGCCTCGTCGGCCGCGGCGCGCCGGCGCGCCCTGAGTCGCCAGCATTCGACTGCGATCACCGCGAAAAACATGCCATACGAGCCCCACACGTACAGGCCGTAGCCGCCCATCTTCCAGAACGCATCCCAGCTCGACCAGATCACTTGACGGTCCCTCCGGCTACAAGTTCCCGCACCCACGACGTATGGCGCTCACGTTCGAGGATGATCGTGCGCACGCGGTGCAGCACGGCGGCGATGCAGTACAGCCACACGGCGAACACCATGATGATCATGCCGGTCAGCATGATCGACGCCATCGACGAGCCCTTGACGCTGACCGAGGCACCCTGGTGCAGCGTGTTCCACCACTGCACCGAGAAATAGATGATCGGCACGTTGACGACCCCGATGATCGCGAGCACGGCGCCCGCCTTGTCGGCGCGGCGGCGGTCGTCGATCGCGGCCTGCAGCGCGATGAAGCCCAGGTAGAGGAAGAGCAGGATCAGTTCGGACGTCAGGCGCGCGTCCCACACCCAGTACGCGCCCCACGTCGGGCGGCCCCACAGCGCACCGCTCCACAGCGCGACGAAAGTCATCAGCGCGCCCGTTGGCGCAATGGCGGTGGCCATCATCGACGACAGCCGCGTGTTGAAGGCAAGCCCGATCGCGGCCCAGAAGGCCATGACGACGTACAGGAACATCGACATCCATGCTGCGGGCACGTGGATGAAGATGATGCGGTAGCTCTGGCCCTGCGTCGCGTCGGTGGGCGCGACGAGGAAGCCGATGTACAGGCCGATCAGCGCGAGGATGGTCGCGAGGCCGGCCATCCACGGGATCAGTCGTCCTGCGAGGCGGTAGAAGGTCTGCGGCGACGAGTACCACATCATGTTCATGCGGGCGACCGGCACGTTGTCGGTAGTCGTGTTCATCGTCAGCGGTCGGAATGAGAACGTTCGGTGGTCAGGGTCACAGCGGTCACAGAAGCCAGAGCGGTCACAGCGGAGGTCACTCCACCGAGATGCGCAGTGCGATGCCGGTCAGCCACGGCGTCAGCACCAGCGCGAACAGGAAGAAGGCGCCCAGCAGGAGAAGATAGGCGGCGTACGCCACGCCCGAGGCCGCCGCGCCGACGGCGCCCGAGCCGAAGATCAGCACCGGGATGTACAGCGGCAGCACCAGCAGCGATGTTAGCACTCCACCCCCGCGCAGCCCGAGCGTCAGCGCCGCGCCAACCGCCCCCAGCAGGCTGAGCACCGGCGTGCCCAGCAGCAGCGAGGCGACCATCACCGCGGTCTCTTCCACGCCGATGTCGAAGGCCACACCGAACACCACGGACATCAGCGTCAGCGGCAGTGCCGTCACCAGCCAGTGCGCGGTGGCCTTGCCCAGCACGATCAGCGCCAGCGGTTCGGCCGACAGCAGCATCTGCTCCAGCGTGCCGTCCGCATGGTCGTTGGCGAACAGCCGCGGCAGCGACAGGATCGCCGCCAGCAGCGCCGCGACCCACACCACGCCCGGCGCAATCGCGCGCAGCAGGTTGGGTTCCGGACCGATGCCCAGCGGCACGATCGTCACCACCACGGCGAAGAAGAACAGCGTGTTCAGCACGTCGGCCTTCTGCCGCACCGCGAGCAGCAGGTCGCGGCGGATGACCTGCGCGAGGACGCTCAGCACGTTGCATCCTCCGCCTCGGCCGCGACGGCGTTCCGCGGAGCCGGCGTACCCAGGTCGATGCGCTGGCGTCGCTCGGCGGCGACCGGCACTTCCTGGTGCGTGGTCAGCACAACGGTGCCGCCGCCTTCGAGGTGGGCGGCGATCAGCGCGCTGAGGTTCGCCACGCCGCGCACGTCGAGCGCGGTGAAGGGCTCGTCGAGTATCCACAGCGGCACCGACTGGCTGACATACAGCCGCGCCAGTGCCACGCGCCGACGCTGGCCCTGCGACAGGTGCCGCGCCAGCGACGATTCGAAACCCGCCAGGCCCACCGCGTCGAGTGCGCGATCGAGGCTCGCGTCGTCGACGATGCGTCCGCCGATGCGCACGGTCACGCGCAGGTTCTCGCGAACCGAGAGGTCGTCCTTGACGCCGTTCAGGTGGCCGACGTAGACGAGGTCCTTCCAGTAGTCCTCGCGCAGGCTGCGGATCGATTCGCCCTTCCAGCGGATCTCGCCGCCGGTGGGTTCGAGCAGGCCGCACAGGATGCGCAGCAGGCTGGTCTTGCCGGTGCCGTTCGGGCCTGCCACGCGCAGCAGCGTGCCGGCGGCAACACTGAACGCCAGCGCCTGGAACAACCGCCGTTCGCCGCGCTCGCACGCCAGTCCGGAGACTTCAAGCATCTGAATTCACGTCGCTTTTCATTGCTGCGCGCGCAGCGTAAGCGAGCCGTTCGGCCGTTACAAGCGACGTAACAGCGACATTGGAGATAGGTCAATCCACCAAGGGGAAGTACTGATGCGCGCAAGGTCAAAACGGACGCCCGTGCTCGCGGGCATGACAGCTGTGTGCGCTGGCAGCGTCCCGTATGCACGCATTTGCGCGCACGACGGCAGGCTGGGTGTCATCCCCGCGAAAGCGGGGATCCATTTTTTGTCTTGACCACCCTGCCCACTACTGCCACTTGAACACGTAGCACAGACCGAAGTACCCCACCGACTGCTTCGGGTCGAGATAGAAGGTCGAGTTGTCGCTGTACAGGTACGGCGTGCCGCCGTAGTTGTAGGCCCAGTCGTTGTAGCTGATGCGGGAGTACTGTGCCAGCGCGCGGAACGTGGAGCTCGCGCTGTAGGCGTAGCTGCCCGACAGCTTCAGACCGACATTGCGATACGTGATGTCGGGCAATCCCCCGCTGGCCGCGAGCAGCGCCGCGTTGGCCGCCGTCGTGGTCGGACCGATGCCCTGCTGATAACTGTCCTCGGCCGACGTGTAGGACAGCTGTCCGCCCAGCGTGAACTTCTCGCCGACCTTGCCGGTGACGCCCAGACCGAAGGACAGCGGCTTGTCCTCGAAGGACAGCACGTAACCGCCTGGCCGGCTCTGGTTGATGGTCTGCTTGCCGCCCGACACGTAGGCGTTCAGCGACCAGTTCTCGTTCAGAACGTAGGTCGCATCGAGCGTGTAGGAATCGAATTCCGATTCCTGCAGCGCGAAGGCGCTGGGCATGTTGTATTCGTCGCGACCGATGTCGGCGGACAGCTGGAGGCTCAGCTCTTCGGTGGCCATCCAGTTGACCAGCAGGCGCACCGCGTTGCGATCACGGTCCGCCAGCGTCGGCATGTAGATGGCGTTGGCACCGAGCTGCGTCGCCGGATCCGACACCGGCAGCAGGCCGATGCTGTTGCTGCCCGGCGCGAGCCAGTCCGAACCGTCGCGCGTGCTGCCGTAGTAGCCGATCGAACCGCTGATCGCCTCGTTCAGGCTGCGGCGGAACTGGATCCACCAGCTTGTCTCGTCGGTCTCGGTGCGCAGCGCGCTGAGGCCCGAATACGACGCGGTGCCGGTGTACGAGCGATCGATGCTGGTGTAGCCGACACCGGCGGTCGCGGTCAGCGCCCACGGCAGGCGATAGCTCGCTTCCAGTTTCGCGGACTGCTGGTCGCGCGACGTCGTCTGGTTGGTGTAGACGAGCGTGTTGACCTCGTTGTACGCGACGATCGGCGTCTTGTCGTCGTTGTCGGTGTAGCGGTACTCGGCGACGATCGACAGCTTGTCGATCGGGTTCGCGACCACGCGCACCTGCGCCAGCGTCGTGTCGACGCGGCCGTCGAGACTGCCCTGCCCCGTGCGCGCGTTCGGCAGCCCCATCGAGGCGAAGTCCTGGTCCTGCGTGGCGCGCGAATAGGCGAGCTTGAAGCTGGCGCGCAGCGCCGGCGAGTACATGTACGAGCCGGAGAGGTCGAAGTAGTTCATCTGGCTGTCCGGCGCCAGCGCGACCGTCTGGCCGAGGAAGGCCTGCACCCCCGTGCCTGCGGGCAGGCCCACGCCGACCGCGTTGTTCAGCGTGGCCGGAATGCCCGGCGTCATCGAGCCGTAGCCGCTGCCGAAGAACGAGCCGTAGTAGCCACCGCTCAACTGCAGCGACGAGGTGATGTAGTTGAGGCGTGCCTCGACCTGCGTGTGGTCGTAGTCGATCGGCATCGGCATGTACAGCGTGCCGAAGCCGGCGGTCACGCCCGGTACGAAGGAACACGCCGACGTCGCGGCCGATGCGCACTGTCCGCCGACGCCGAAGATCTGCACGCCGGACTTCTTCTCGGCGGTGACGTTGCCCTCGACCTGGAACTCGGAGCCGAGCCACTTCGAGCCCAGCACGTTGAAGGCCTTGCGCTTCGTGGCAAGTTCGGTGTCGCCGCCGGAGCCCGGGCCGCCGAAGAGGTAGTTCGCCGAAGGCGTGCTGCCGCCCAGCCCGATCACGCCCGTGTTGACGGTGTACGGATCGACGTAGCGCAGTTCGCTGTAGCCCGCGCCCAGGCGCCAGTCGCCCTGGCGGGTCCACTCGAGGCCGATGTCGCGCGTCTGCAGGCCGAGGTTGGTGCCGGTCACGTCGAGCCAGGTGCCCGTCGACGAATCGCGGCGGCTGTAGCCGAAGTTGGCGATCCCGTAGACATCCTGATTGCGCATGCCGTTATACATGCCCCAGAACGCGCGGTCGCTCGCATCGCCGGTCACGCCGGCCGCGCCTGCCTCGACCGTGATCTCGGTGGTGACGGGATTGGGTTTCTCCTCAGGCTTGTCCTGGGCCTGCGCGGCGGCCGCGCCCAGCGCGATGGCGGCGACGGCGCCCTGCATGGCCAGCGCCAGCGCATGGCGGCGGAAGCGGCGAGGTGTGTTTGCTTGCATCATCACTCGACCCCTGGCTGATCAGCGGAACAGGTTGGACGGCACCGGGGCGCGCACGCCCGCGTTGTTGGAGCCATGCACCTGCGTGTGACAGTTCAGGCAGCTGCGCGCCTGCCAGATGTTGACGGTGTTGATGCCGCTCGACAGCGGCGTCACCGCCGACCGCGCGTCTGCGGCGACACGGCCGGCGGGAACACGCCCGGCTGTCCACCGACCGCGCCCATGCCGCCCGCACCGTGCGGTGTGTGGCACTGGTTGCACAGGATCGGATCACGCGCCTTCAGCATCCCGTCGATGTTGCTGCCGTGCGGGTTATGGCAGGTCGCACAGTCTTCGCTGACCGGCTGGTGGTTCTGCACGAACGGACCGCGCTTCTCGGCGTGGCACTGGTAGCAGGTCATGTTGGTGCCGTCGCGCTTCAGCAGGTGCGCGCTGGCCGAGCCGTGCGGCGAATGGCAGTCGCTGCAGGCCATCTTGCCTTCCTGCAGCGGATGGCGGAACGGCCGCTGCGTGGCCATGCGCGTGTCCTTGTGGCAGGTGAAGCACACGCCGGACTGGTCGACCTTGCGGAACACCGGATCCTTGTCGACGTGGATCTTGTGGCAGTTGTTGCAGCCCACGCCCGCGACCGGATGGTTGCTGCCGGCCCACTGGATGAAGGTCTTGCCGGTGCCGGCGTGACAGGCCATGCAGGCTTCGCTGGCGGCCGCCGGGTCCATCGCCTTCTTGCCCTTGAAGACGTTGTCGGGCGACTTGCCCATCGGGTCTTCGGCATGTTCCGCACTCATGCCATGGCAGCCGACGCAGCCGAAGTTGCGCGAATCGGCCGCGTTGGCGTGGCGCGAACGCGCCATCTTCTCGTAGTCCGCCGCGTGGCAGATCATGCACTTGGCCGACGGGCCTTCATCGTCCGCGGCCATTGCCGGCCCGGCCACGCCGAGCACGGCAAGCGCCGCCAGCAGCACGCTCGTGATCCTCATTCGCATCCCCTGAATGACCCACTGCACCGCGACAGCGGCGATGGCGTCACGGTGTCTTCCCTTCACAGTTGCGGCCGTCATCGTTCAGCGTCCATGCACTACATCGACGCCGTTCGGCATTCCCGGCGCGTGGCAGTCGGCGCAGCTTTCCTGCGTGCCCAGTGACTGAGCCTGAGTGCTGTTGCCGAACGAGGCATTGCCGACCGCCACTGCATGCGCCACCCCGCCGCCCGCGGCCACGGAGTCGTGGCAGGACGTGCAACTCGCCGCCTTCGGCGAGATGACCATCCACGCCATCGGGTCCGTACCGGCCTTGCCGGTGGCCGCGTCGATCGGCTTGGCCACCACCGAGCCGAGCAGGCTCTGGTCGCGCTGCCACGAGTTGTTGACGTGGCAGTTGTTGCAGTTCAGTCCCACGTCGGGATAGAACACCTCCGCCGCGAAATTCTCGACGCCGCTGGCCAGCGGTGTTCCAGCCGGCACGACCGTGCCCGTCGACCACGGCTGGAACAGCACTCCGGCAGGCGCAGACACCGAGCTCGAACTGCTCGCGCCGATCAGTCCATCCAGCGTCAGGATTCCGGACTTGTTGAAGGCGCCGATCACGCTGTTGCCGTGCGTGAACGGATAGGTGCGCTTCGACGTGCCGTGAATGCCGTGGATCATGCGCTTGAACGAATAGTTCTCGGAGAGCGCCAGGCCATTGGTCATGATCGTCGACGAGTAGCGGTTCTGGTCGTGGCACAGCACGCACGACTCGACCGTGTGCCGCGCGCCGCTGTGGAACGCGAAGTCGACGGTGTTCGAGCCGGTGGTCGTGCCGAGAGCGGCATGGCACACCGAGCACTTTTCGTTGGAAACAATCTGGCGGCGCGGATTCATCGCGCCGGAGAGCACCACGTCCGCATAGGTGTTCTGTGCGACGACGTTGGTGTTCGCCGCGGGCACCACCGGCGGACGCGGGTCGGTGGCCGACATGGCCTGCAGCGCCGGCTCGATGATCTGGCCGATGCCGACGACGCGCGCCGTGCCCTGCGCGACGGCGGTAGCCGTGTCGGGCGGCAGCGGCAGGTCGATGGTGTAGTTGTTGGTCCCGTCGTTCGTGCCCTTGTACAGGTAGGCATTGGCGAAGCTGCCCGAGTTGCCGGCATTGTTGTAGGACGTGAACTCGGTCACGCTCAGCGGCTGGCCGACCATGTTCGGATAGGCCAGGTAGAAGCGCAGGTTGCCGAACTGCGTAGTGGATCCGCACGTGACGTTCGGCGCAGCGCCGGTGCAGCCCGAGGTCACCAGGTTCCAGCGCGCATTGCTGCGGGTCGGGTCGGTGACGCTGTAGCTCACCGTCACCTTGCGGTTCGCCGCGTCATACGTGGCGCTGGCGATGTTGACCTTGTACTTCGCAGCGTGCTCCTCCGACTGGTTCCAGTGCACGCGACCCGGCGAGATGGCCGTCCCCACGCGGTGGCATTCGGCGCACGACGCATTCGGAATCTCCTCGGGCTTGCCGTTCGGGCCGAGGATTGCCAGCGCGAAGCTGGTGTGGCTGGTGTTGAAGTCTGACCCCGCGCCGCCCGGATGGCAGGTCAGGCAGGCCTCCTTGCTGGTCTGCGTCGCCCACAGTCCGCCCTGGGGCGTGGCCGGGTTGGCCTCGGTATGGCACACGCGGCAGTTGCGCAGGTCCTGCGGGTAGCCGATCTCCGAGAAATCGTTCTTGGACGCGTTGAAGCCCCAGATAATGTAGGGCACCGCACCCGGCGTGTTCTCAGGCGTCAGCAGGCGCCCGGCGTGGATCTTGTGCGTCATCGTCGCCATCGTCAGCACGTTGCCGCTGTTGGCGTCGGTGGTGCCCGGGTTGTGGCACATCACGCAGTACTGCACGTCGACGCGGCCGCCGCCGTGCAGCGCGAGCCGGTCGTGGCAGCCGTTGCAGGCACTGGTGTCGGAGATCACCTGGGTCTGCGCGGGATTGGTGACCGCCACCGAGTTGCCGCTGGCATTGAAGGTGACGTCGTAGTACGGATTCACGCGGATCGTCTGTCCGGCTGCGTTCCGGTACGTGAGCTGGATCGCGATCCGGTGAGTGAGGCCCGGCTCGAAGGGCACGCCGAAAGTGTTGGCCGGGTCGGTGATATTCGTGCTGAACGTGTAGACGTAGTAGCCGGCGTCGTTGTAGACGAGTTGGTTCTGCTGTGCCGCTGGCCGCGGATCGACGGTCGCCTGCAACGCCTCGGCGAGTATGGGCGTATTGCCCGGCCCGGGGCCAACATTGTTGGAGCCCGTAGTGCGCTCGATGCGCGAAACGTAGCTCTGCCAGCGGGCCGGATTGCCGTTCGACGCCGGGATCAGCTTGGCGATGGCGACGCTCACGTCCGCCACCGTCAGTCCCTGTCTCACCTGCCCGTCCGAAAACACCGTGAAGCGCACGATCGGCGCGCCGGTGACCGTCACCGCGGGAACGCCGGCCGCCTGCAGCACCGAGAACGCCGACGACGAATTGGTCGACGTGTCGTTCGCCGGGTTGGCCGCAGCGGCCGCAATGGCCGTGTTCGGCGGCGGCACATTGGGCGACGGTGTCACGACCGGCGGCGCACCGGCGTCTCCGCCGCTGCCACAGGCCGAAAGAATGAGTGCCGCGGCTGCGACGCCCAGCCACCTGATCGAACGCTTCATGGACGACTCCATCACTTGCTTGGCGCTGGCTTGCGAATGGCTTTCAGCTCGACCTTGCGCTTGACCGCGTGATACACGCCTTCAGGCAGGCCCGCCTTGGTCACGAGCTCGCCCTTGGACTTGTACGGACGATGGGCAATGATCTTCTTCGCCTCCGCCTCTCCCACGGTCGGCAGCGTCATGAGTTCCGCGAGGCTGGCGTTATTGAGGTCGACCTTCTTGACGGGCGCGGTCGGCTTTTTCTGCTGCGGCATTCCTGCGCCGTGCGCGTCGGGCGCGGATACGCCGGACTGCGTCTGCGAAGGCGCAGACGGCGGCGTCACGGGCGGATGACCGGCGGGCTGAGCCAGCGCGGCCGTTGTGCACAGCAGCAGCGCAGCGACGCCCACGATCGGGGCAATGCTTTGTTTCACTTCGATTCCTCCCACCTGCAGCGTACTTATAGCGGACTTGCGCACCGTAGGCAAAAAAAACCGGCAGCGTGTTGTCGCTGCCGGCTTGGAAGTTGCGCGGGGTCAAAGGCCCCGCGCCGTTCTGCTTGCGGTTACCGCGCGTGCATCTCCGTGATGCCTGCCGTACGCCCGGAGGCATGGCAGATGAAGCACTGCTCGGTCGCGTCGATCGCGTTCTGGCGTGTGCCGTAGAACGTGCCGCCGTTCAACTTCATGTGGCTGACCGCCAGGTCGGAGTCATGGCAGGCCGAGCACACGGTCACCGTCGGCGACGTCACCTGGTTCGTGAGCGCGCCGTTGGTGCCAAGGTCGACACCGGTGGTGACCCACTTCGACAGGCCGGTCGCTGTTGCGGAGATCGTGCCGGTACCCGTGACGCGGATCAGGCGCTTGTCGATCTGGTCGACTCCGAGGCCGGCCGCATCCGCGGAGGCGGTGGCCGTGAAGTCAAACGTTCCCGGCAGGTGGCACTGTTCGCACCGCGCCAGCACGCCCGGATAGACGACTTCGGACCAGTCCACACCGTGGTAGTTGTAGGGCACTGCGCGCTTCGCGCCCGCATGGATGGCGTGCACGAAGGCCGTGGAATCCACTGACCAGCCGGTGTTCGCACGGGTCGGCGTATGGCACCACGCACAGGTCGTGGCGTCGTTGCGCTGGCCGGCGTGGAACGCGTCTTCCGTGAACGTACCCAGTTCCTGGTGGCACTTGTTGCAGGCCGCTTCAGAGACGATCGCGCGGCGGGCCGTGAAGCCGGCACCTACGACCTGCTTGTTCGGCGCGATGACGATGAGGCCGCCCGGACGACTCGGACCGGTATAGGACGGATTCGTCACGGCGGTCACAGGGTACGCCGCCAGGTTCGTCTGCGTGAGCGGCAGCGTCGTCTGGACGTTGTAAGAGTAGCCCATGCCGCCGCTGTAGATCTTGGCGGTGGCCGGCACCGTCACGGCGTTGTTCGTGACCGTGTAGTAACCCGACGCGTCAGGACCCGTCAGCGTCGAGGTGGCCAGAGAACCGTTCCACACGCTGCGCAGATAGGTCGAAGCGCTCTTGTTGAAGTCCTGCGGGTTGCTGTTGCCGTCCTGCGGCTCGGCCCACACCCAGTACGCACTCGGCGCACCCATGAAGTTCGGCCACATTTCCTTCGCACCGGTCGCCGGATTGACCGCCGCCGTCGCGAAGTCGCTGATCGCGACCGCCGCGCCGTTCTGCAGCCAGCGGAACACCATCGTCGGATTGCGCGTGGCGCTCAGCCCGACGCTCTTGACGTCCCACTCGACCTTGATGGCGCCGGTCGGCAGGCGGTTGAGGTTCGACGCGATCCAGGCACTGTTGGTGTTGCTGTTCGTACCGCCCAGCAGCAGCGAATTGCCCGCGTTCGGCGGCGTGACCGGCTTGTGGACCAGGTCAGGATCACCACCGGAGCCCGTGCCGTGGCAGCCCGAGTTCATGCAGGTCCCGTCAATCGCCTTTTCCGGGTGCGCCTTGCCGAAGAAGTCCGTCGAGCTGGTCTTGCCCGCGGCCTTGTCGGCCAGCGTCAGGCCTTCGCCCGTTTCGAAGTTGATGCCGTCATGGCACGAACCGCAGGCGCGCCGGTTGGCTTCGGTCTTCCACAGCGCCGCCTGCGGCGTCGCGGTGTTGGCCGAGTCGTGGCACTTGTCGCAGTTGCGGATGTCCTGCGGATAGCCGGCCTTGTCGAACAGCACGTTCGCGTAGTTGTAGTTCGTACGCGTCATCACGCCGCCGACGTGCAGCTTGTGCAGGAAGTTCATCGAGTCGCCGATCGCACGGTCATCCAGACGATACGTCGTGCTCGTGAACGCGCGCGTCGTCGAATCCCACGTCGCTTCCGTGCGGCCGTACTTGCGCTGGTCCGTATGGCAGATCACGCAGTAGTTGACGTTGTTGCGGCTGCCGCCGTGGAAGTCGAGCGACGAGCCGTCGCCGTCGGGCAGGCCGCCCAGCGTGCTGTGGCACGACTCGCAGTTGGCGTTCGCGACCATGATGCGGTTCGCAGTCGCATCCGGCGCCTTCCCGGTGGACGGCACGAAGTCGAACAGCACGTTGACCGGGCGGGCCAGATTGACCGCTGCCGTTGTCTGCACGGCATTCGCCGTGTTGGTGCCGGTGCCGGGCGCCGCGCCGGCGATCTGGATCGACAGGCGGTGCGTGGCGGTCGGGACGTACGTCAGGTCGCCGAGGTCGGCCTTGTTGAGGGTCGTGGCGACGGTCATGCCGTCGACCTGGGCCTTGATCGCGGTGACGTCACGATAGAACGTGTACGAATACGTTCCATCCTTGTTGTCGACCAGCGTGCCGGTGTTGTCCGTCGACGGACGCGTCGGCGCAGCGGCCGCGGTCGTCGTCGGGACGGTCGTGACGATGTAGTTCACCCACTTGCTGGGCACGCCACCCGATCCGGGAACCAGCTTGGCCAGCGAGAAGGCCAGGTTCGGATAGCTCGCGACCGTGGCGGTCGACGACTTCGCCGTGCTGCCGAAACCGACGATCGGAACGCCCTGGTCGGTGGCCAGCTTGAAGTTCACCACCGGTGCACCGTTGATCGTCACACTGGTGACGGTACCGACGATGTTCAGCGCCGCAAAATCAGCCGGCGGCGTGTTGGGGTTCAATGTGACGGCACTCGATCCTGCAGGACCCGTCGGGCCGGCAGGGCCCGTTGCGCCCGCTGGTCCGGTGGCGCCCGTCGAGCCCGCCGGGCCCTGTGCGCCGTCATCGCCGCCGCAGGCGGCAACGCTCAAGCTGAGCGCGATCGCCGCACTCAACGTACACAACAGACTTCTCATGGCCTCCCTCCCAATTTGGTCGCGGACTTGCCGCTTCCGGGAACTGCATTCGAGGACTGGAACCTTCGCCGGTTGCTCGCCGCTTGTGGCAGCGTGGCTATGGAGCTTCATCCTCCGATGACTACTGAAACCGCCTGAGCTGTGCCGAACCTGTGCTTCGTCACCCCGAAGTTCAGTTCATGTCCGGACTAATACTCATTGGGTACGCATTGTTCCCAACTAGGGAAATCACCTGTTTGACGCGGGACAAGGTCCTCCGATGCAGCGCTCCGCAAACAACAGGGCCGCGGCCTGTAACGGCAGATGTAACCAGGCCAGGGCGCGGCGCAGCGGCGAAAGGCTCACGGTCGCCTTGCCGGTGTGGCATCCTTTCCAGCCACCACAGCCGGAAACCTTGTGTCCGATCAAGGTGCCGGTTGCGAATATGCGTAGAAAAGCAGTCTTCTATAAGAGCCGGCACAGCACCGACCGGCCATCGACTGCCACCACCAAGGAGACGTTTCATGGCTGTCTACACCCGTCGCGATGCGCTCGCGACCGCCGGCGCCATCGCCGCTGCCACCGCCCTGCCGCTGACTGCCCTGGCCCAGGCGCCCATCGTCGTCAAGTTCAGCCACGTCGTGGCGGTGGACACGCCCAAGGGAAAGGCCGCGGAGAAGTTCAAGCAACTCGCCGAGGAGCGCACCAAGGGTCGTGTCAAGGTCGAGGTGTACCCGAACAGCTCGCTGTTCAAGGACGGCGAGGAAATGGAAGCCCTGCAACTGGGCTCGGTGCAGATGCTGGCGCCGTCGCTCGCCAAGTTCGGCCCGCTGGGTGCCCGCGAGTTCGAGGTATTCGACCTGCCGTACATCTTCGATGACTACAACGACCTGCACAAGGTCACGACCGGCCCGGTCGGTGCGGCACTGTTCAAGAAGCTCGATTCCAAGGGCATCGTCGGCCTGGCTTACTGGGACAACGGCTTCAAGGTGATGAGTGCCAACAAGCCGCTGCGCAACGTGGCCGACTACAAGGGCCTGAAGATGCGCATCCAGTCGTCCAAGGTGCTGGGCGACGAGATGAAGGCGCTGGGCGCGATCCCGCAGGTGATGGCGTTCTCCGAGGTGTACCAGGCTCTGCAGACCGGCGTGGTGGACGGCACCGAGAACCCGCCGTCCAATTTCTACACGCAGAAGATGCACGAGGTGCAGAAGTACCTCGCGTTGACCAACCACGGCTACCTGGGCTACGCGGTCATCGCCAACAAGAAGTTCTGGGATGGCCTGCCGCCCGACATCCGCACGATCCTCGAAGGCGCGATGAAGGATGCGACGCTGTACGCCAACGAGATCGCGAAGAAGGAAAACGACGAGGCGCTCGAAGCCGTGCGCAAGAGCGGCAAGACCGAGATCATCGCGCTCACGCCCGAACAGAAGGCGGCGATGAAGAAGGCGCTGGTGCCCGTGCACAAGGAGAACGAGGGTCGCGTCGGCAAGGAAGTGATTGCCGAGGTCTACAAGGCGACCGGCTTCCAGCCCTGAGCGACCGTCAGGACCAGCGACGCCACTGCAGGACCCGTCGAGGCAGGCAGTGGCGTTGCTTTATGTGCGTTGGGTTGCGAACATAGGGCCAAGCCGGCTCGCGCCTGTGGGGGAGACAACATGAAACTGCTGGACCATCTCGAGGAATGGATCATCGCCTTCCTCATGGGGGCAGCCACGCTGGTGATCTTCGTCGCGGTGATGCACCGCTACGTCGCCGGCCTGGCGATACCGGGGCTGCAGGACGCCCTGCTGAAGATCGACCTCTCGTGGGCGCAGGAGCTGTGCATCTACATGTTCGTGTGGATGGCCAAGTTCGGCGCCGCCTACGGCGTGCGCACCGGCATCCACGTCGGCGTGGACGTGATGATCAACCGCCTGCCGCCGCGGACGCGCAAGTTCTACGTGCTGTTCGGCCTGCTCGCGGGCGCGCTGTTCACGGCCATCGTCGGCACGCTGGGTGCGACCTTCGTGTGGGACATCGCCCACACCAGCTCCGTGTCGCCCGACCTGGAACTGCCCAAGTGGCTGGTGTACCTGTGCATCCCGCTGGGCTCGTATCTGATGTGCTTCCGCTTCCTCCAGGTCGCGTGGTCGTTCTGGCGCACCGGTGAACTGCCGCATCACGACGTGGCCCACGTCGAAGGCGTGGAGACCACACCCGACATCAATCCCTACAACCTGCCCGACAACCTGCATCCCGCGGGCCTTTCCGAGGGGAAGCGCTGATGACCACGCTCGTGCCGCCCGTCCCCGCCAACGCGCCGCGCTGGCCGGCGCTGATCCCGCCCGTCCTGATCGCGATCCCGCTGCTGCTGAAGCTGGCGGGCGTGGAGGTCAACAACGCCTGGATCATCTTCTCGCTGCTGTTCGGCCTGATGCTGACCGGCATGCCGATCTCCATCTCGCTGGGCCTGACCGTTCTCACGTACCTGTTCACGATGACGAACGTGCCCATCGAATCGGTGGCGCTGAAACTGTTCACCGGCATCGAGAAGTTCGAGATCATGGCGATCCCGTTCTTCATCCTGGCCGGCAACTTCCTCACGCACGGCGGCGTGGCGCGGCGGATGATCGACTTCGCCACGTCGATGGTCGGCCACTGGCACGGCGGCCTCGGGCTGGCCGGCGTCATGGCCTGCGCGCTGTTCGCAGCCGTGTCCGGCAGTTCGCCGGCGACCGTGGTGGCGATCGGCGCGATCCTGATGCCGGCGATGGTTAAGCAAGGCTTCCCGCCCCGCTTCGGCGCCGGCGTCATCACCACGTCGGGTGCGCTGGGCATCCTGATCCCGCCGTCCATCGTCATGGTGATGTACGCGGTGGCCACCAATACGTCGGTGGGCGCGCTGTTCATCGCTGGCATCGTCCCCGGCCTCATCCTGGCGACGATGCTCGCCATGACCACGTGGTGGCGCGCACGCAAGTTCAACTACCCGCGCCAGGCGCGGGCCAGCTACGCCGAGCGGTGGCGCGCATTCCGCAAGGCCGTCTGGGGCCTGTTCCTGATCGTCGTCGTCATCGGCGGCATCTACACCGGCATCTTCACGCCCACCGAGGCGGCGGCCATGAGCGCCGTGTACGCCTTCTTCGTCGCCGTGTTCGTCTACAAGGACATGACGCTGAAGCAGGTGCCGAAGGTACTGCTCGACTCGGCGAACATGAGTGCGATGCTGCTGTACATCATCACCAACGCGGTGATGTTCAGCTACCTGATGACGTCGGAGAACATCCCGCAGGAACTCGCCAACTGGATGCTCGACAAGCACCTCGGCGTGGTCGCGTTCCTGCTGTTCGTCAACATCGTGCTGCTGCTGGCGGGCAACGTGATGGAGCCGTCGTCGATCGTGCTGATCATGGCGCCGATCCTGTTCCCGGTGGCGATGAAGCTCGGCATCGACCCCGTGCACTTCGGCATCATCATGACGGTGAACATGGAAGTCGGCATGTGTCACCCACCGGTGGGGCTGAATCTCTACGTCGCGTCGGGCATCGCCAAGATGGGGATCACCGAGCTCACGATCGCCGTATGGCCGTGGCTGCTGACGATGCTCGTCTTCCTGGTCGTCGTCACCTACTGGCCGGCGATGTCGATCTGGCTGCCGAAGACGCTGGGGATGATGTAGTTGCGATCGGGGCCAGGTGCTGCCTCCTGTCCGACAGGAGGCGGGACCCTGACTCCGCACTACCGCCGCCGGTTCGGACAGGCGGCGCAGGCCGCAGGGTCGTCAGGATGTGCGTCGCCATGACCCCCGCACGAACCGCGCAGGCGGCGCGCCCAGCGAGCGCGCCGACGCTCATGACCAGCACGGCCAGCCCGAGCAGCACTGCGACCAGGGTCAGCACCAGCCAGAACTGATCGGTCATGCGCGCTGCGCGCCAGGCCGGCGTCATCGTCGGCGAGCCGCCCCTGCGCATCGCGCAGGATGGCTCGCGCAGCGATGCCGTCGCGCATGGCAAGCGCCATGCCGCGCTCGGGCCCCATCACGATCAACGCGGTGGCCAGTGCATCGGCACGCATGCAGTCGTCGGCAATCACCGTCACTGAACACAGCGCGTGGCGGATCGGCGCGCCGGATCGCGCGTCGATCTCGTGCAGTAGCGCACGCCGTCCTGCACATAGAAGTTGCGATAGTCGCCGGAAGTCGCCATCGCCCGGTCCGCGAGCGGTACGACCCAGCGCGCGCGCTGCATCGAGATGTCGGGCTCTTCGATGCCGATGCGCCATGGCCGGCCTTCCGCATTGACACCGCGTTCACGCACCTCTCCACCCGCCTCGACCATGTAGTGTGAAACGCCCAGCGCCTGCAGCTGCCGCCGCACAGTCGACCCCGTAGCCCTTGGCGATGCCACCGAGATCGGCCTGCGCCGACGCGGTGCGCTTGACGACACGTTCGCCGCCCGCAGCGGGTTCGAGGGCGCGCCAGTCCACGCTCGTGCGGCCGCGAGCGATTTCCGCACCGCTCGGCACCTGGCGCACAGGCCGCGTGCGCAGCCCCAACTTCGACCAGCGGCGCAGTACGGTCACGTCGAAGGCGCCGTCCGACCAGCGACTGACGTCGGTCGCGGCGCGCAGCACGGCGTGCAGTTCCCCCGACACGTCGACAGCGCCGGCCGCACGGTTGAAGCGCACCAGTTCGGAGTCCGCGCGGAACAGCGACATGCGCGCCTCCACCGCGTCGAGCACGCGTTGCACGGCCGCGTGCAGTGTGGCTGCGTCGTGGCGCCCCGCGGCGGCGCGGGCGTGCCAGCTCGACCCCATCGTCACGCCGCTGAACGACACATGGCCGCCGCGCGTGTCGCGCTCCGCGCGACTGCAGCCGGCCAGCGCGATGGCACCGATGCCGGCCAGCAGCCGGCGTCTGCGTGTCGCCATGTCGTCCGCCGGCCCGCGGGCCCTCATGCCTTCGCGCTCGGCGGTTCCGGCGTCGTCGCGCGCACCGCCGCTTCGAAGCGTCCCTCGCCGTGCTCGATCAGGTGCCGCACCAGGTCGCCGATCGAGATCAGTCCGTGCACACGCGGCCCGTCGATGACCAGCAGGTGGCGATGCCGGTTCATGTGCATCAGGCTCAGCGCGGCCTCCACCGTGGTGCCCGGCGTCACGAAGCGCACGTCGCGCGTCATCACCAGCGACAGCGGCGTCGTCGCGGGGCTCAGTCCCGCATGCACGATGCCACCAGGTCGCGCTCGGTGAAGATGCCGCCGAACAACCCGTCCTCGGTCTTCACCGAGGATGGCGCCGACGCGCTCGGTGGCCATGCGGGCCACCGCCTCGGCGACCGTCGCCCCGGCCTCCGTCCACACCAGCCGGTCGGTGGGTTTGTCGCGCAATACCGCGTCGATCAGCGTCTGCATGGTCGCTCCTAGCCGAAATCGTCGAGCAGGATGTTGTCGCGGTCCACGCCGTACTCGGTGAGCAGGCGGATCACCGCGTCGTTCATCACCTTCGGTCCGCACAGGTAGTACTCGACGTCCTCCGGCGCGGGATGGCCGGCGAGGAAGCGGTCGCGCAGCACGCCGTGCCGCACCAGGCCCACCGGGCCCGTCCATTGGTCTTCGGGACGCGGCTCGGACAGCACCAGGTGCCAGCTGAAGTTCGGGTGCGCGGCCGCCAGCGCATCGAATTCCTCGCGATAGAACGACTCGCGCAGGTTGCGCGCCGAATACCAGAAGCTCACCCGGCGCGAGGTCTTCAGCCGGTGGAACTGGTCGAAGATATGCGAGCGCAGCGGCGCCATGCCGGCACCGGCGCCGATCAGGCACATGTCGTTGCCCGTCTCGCGCGCATAGAACTCGCCGTAGGGTCCGGACGCGGTCACGACGTCGCCCGGCTTCAGGTTGAACAGCCACGAGCTCATCGCGCCCGGCGGAAGGTCCTCGCGATAGTCCGGCGGGAATGCCACGCGGATGGTGAACAGCAGGATGCCCTTCTCGAGCGGGTAGTTCGCCATCGAATACGCGCGCTCGACCGGCGCCGCCACCACCGAGCGGAAGCGCCACAGGTCGAAACGGTCCCACTCCTCGCGGAACTGCCCGTCGATGTCGAAGTCGCGGTACGACAGCGTGTGCGGCGGGCATTCGAGCTGCACGTAGCCGCCCGCGCGGAACGGCACGTCCTCGCCTTCGGGCAGCGCCAGCTTCAGTTCCTTGATGAAGGTCGCGACGTTGCGGTTCGACAGCACCCGGCAGTTCCATTTGCGCACGCTGAAGACTTCCGGCGCGACCTCGATGCGCAGGTCGTTGCGCACCTTGACCTGGCACGCGAGCCGGCAGCCGCGCCGCGCCTCGCCGGGCGAGATGAAGCCCGTCTCGGTGGGCAGCAGCTCGCCGCCGCCCTCCTTCACCACGACCTCGCACACGCCGCAGGAGCCTTTGCCGCCGCAGGCCGACGGCAGGAAGATGCGATGCGCCGACAGCGCCGACAGCAGCGTGCCGCCGGCGGCGACCTTCAGGGCACCCGCCTCGTCCTCGTTGACGACGATCGCCACCTCGCCGCTCGCGACCAGCTTCCGCCGCGCGCCCAGCAGCACGCCCACCAGCGCCAGCACGACGGCGGTGAACAGCAGCACGGCGACGGCGATCGACAGCATGCGCGGCCCTAGAGCTGGATACCCGAGAACATCATGAAGGCCATCGACATCAGCCCGGCCGTGATGAAGGTGATGCCCAGTCCCTTCAGCCCGTCGGGCACGTTCGAATACACGAGCTTCTCGCGGATCGCCGCCATCGCGACGATCGCGATCGCCCAGCCCAGGCCCGAGCCCACGCCGAACACGACGCTCTCCGCGAACGAGTAGTCGCGCTCCTGCATGAACAGCGACCCGGCGAGGATCACGCAGTTCACCGCGATCAGCGGCAGGAACACGCCCAGCGTCGCGTACAGCCCCGGCGAATAGCGCTCGACCGCCATCTCGACGATCTGGGTCGCAGCGGCGATGGTCGCGATGAACAGGATGAAGGACAGGAAGCTCAGGTCCACGTGCGCCAGCGCCGGATGCGCCCAGGCCAGCGCGCCTTCGGCCAGCAGGTAGTGCAGCAGCAGGTTGTTCAGCGGCACCGTCAGCACCTGCACGAAGATCACCGCCGCGCCGAGCCCGATGGCCGTCTCGACCTTCTTCGAGCAGGCGAGGAACGAGCACATGCCCAGGAAATAGGCGAGCGCCATGTTCTCTAGGAACACCGAGCGGACACCGAGGTTCAGGAAGTGTTCCATCGCCCTCGCCTCTCAGTCCTTCTCCTGCAACTGCGGCTTCCAGGTGCGCAGCGCCCAGATCAGCAGGCCGATGACGAACAGCGCCGACGGCGCCAGCAGCATCAGCCCGTTCGGCACGTACCAGCCGCCTTCGCTGGCCAGCGGCAGCAGCGTCAGGCCGAAGACCTTGCCCGCGCCCAGCAGCTCGCGCGTGAAGCCGACCAGCAGCATCACCAGCGCGTAGCCGAGGCCGTTGCCGATGCCGTCGAGCAGCGAAGGCCATGGCGGGTTCTGCATCGCGAAGCCCTCGGCGCGGCCCATGACGATGCAGTTGGTGATGATCAGGCCGACGAACACCGACAGCTCGAGCGACAGCTCGTACAGCGTCGCCTTCAGGATCTGGTCGAACACGATGACCAGCGACGCGATGATGGCGAGCTGCACGATGATGCGGATGCTGCCCGGCGTGTAGTTCCGCACGAGGCTGACCGCGAGGTTGGCGAGCGCCGTCACCAGCATCACGCCGATGCCCATCACCAGCGCCTTGTCCATGCGCGTGGTCACCGCCAGCGCCGAGCAGATGCCCAGCACCTGCACGCCGATCGGGTTGTTGATCACCAGCGGATCGGTCAGCACGCGACGGTTCGCCGCGCTCATCGCAACGGAACTCATGTGGCTTCGATCCCCTTGATGTTGCCGTTGCGGAAGCGGCGCAGGAACAGCCCGTAGCCGTCGTCGGACAGCCAGAACTGCATCAGGCGCGTGACCGCGTTGCTGGTGACGGTGGCACCCGACAGGCCGTCGACGCGCAGCGGATCGGCCTCGGCCTTGCCGGCCGGGCCCTTGATGACGGCGATGCGCGCGTGCCACTGGTCGTCGTACGCGCGCCGCCCCTGCCACGTCGCCTGCCACTTCGGATTGCCGATCTCGCCGCCCAGGCCCGGCGTTTCCTTCTGGTCGTAGTAGGTCAGGCCGCGCACGGTGTTCGCGTCGCGATCGAGCGCCACGAAGCCGTAGATCGTGCCCCACATGCCGAGGCCTTCCACCGCGATCACGATCTGGTCGACTTCGCCGTCCTTCAGGATGAAGTACACGACCGCGTAGTTCGGCAGCCGGCCGATGCCCGCCAGGTTCGGCGGCGCGACGCGACTCGTCGCGGGGTCGCCGCGCGCGCGGCGCTGATCGAAGCTGCGCGCGTCGATCCGATCCAGCGGCA
>JBGAIO010000047.1:0-19765 GCA_044225415.1 Burkholderiaceae bacterium
GTCTGCGCCGCCCACGCCGCGCGCGGCCAGTGCGCGCGCCCGGGGCAGCGGCAGCCCGGTCGCGGCGAGGCGTGGGGCCGCGGCGGGATCGAAGGTGCGTGCGAGGAGCTGCGTCATCGTCTCAGTCTTTGGCGGCCATGGCCAACAGCGCGGCGGGCAGATCGTTGCGGCGCCAGAAGCGCAGGCGGTCGGACGACTGCACCTGCCAGCTGCGCAGGTGATCGTGCGAGGTCAGCACGAGTTCGATCGCTGGTACTGTCGGCACGCGCGTGAGCTCGCGGTCCAGCGTGGCCATCGCGGACAGCCACGCAGGCCCCTCGCCGATGCCCGCGGCCGGCTGCGCGTGCGGCAGGTCGAGCAGCGACTTGTCCATCCACGTCTCCGCCAGGTTCGCCGCTTCTGCGCCGCCGGCACGCGCCGCGCC
This sequence comes from Burkholderiaceae bacterium, assembly GCA_044225415.1. Lineage (GTDB taxonomy): Bacteria > Pseudomonadota > Gammaproteobacteria > Burkholderiales > Burkholderiaceae_F > JALORV01. The sequence goes on from JBGAIO010000047.1 coordinate 425, forward strand.
ACGCACGCCCGGATCGTCGCTGAACACGCGCGCCCAGCGCAGTGCAGGCAGTGCAGCCCAGCGGCCGCCGCCATGCAGCCACAGCGCATTGATCGGCGGCGCGCCGCGCGCTTCGCGTTCGCTGTTGACGGAGTGCTGATGCCAGGCCATCTGGATCGCATTGTGCAGCCGCGCCCAGCGGCGCGCGTCGGCCGGATCGTCGGCGGCGGGCAGCGCGAAGGGCGCGCCTGCCATTGCATCGAGCGGAACGGGTCGCAGCGACCAGGGGTCCGCCGTCCGCAGGAACCACTGTACGCCGCGCCTGACGACGGCGGCGTCGCTGTCGCCCAGGCATTCGCTGGCCGCAGCGATCAGCGCATCGGCTTCCGCATCGGTGGGCGCTGCCGGTAGTGGTTGCACGACGAGACTGTCGCGGCCGATGACGACATGCACAGGATCGGCGAACCAGAGGGTCGCTGAGCCGGGCGCTTCGCCGCCGAGTTCGCGCCACGCGTACGGCGCCAGCGGCGCCGGCCGACCGGGTGCGTTGCAGAGGTGTTCGGCGAGCCAGGCATCGCGGGCCGGCTGCGGACCGGTGGAGATGTGGGACAGCACGGTCGCGCGCCGCAGCCAGCGCGCCAGCACGGGTGCGCGCAACGCTGCGACCAGTTCGGCGGCCATGCCGGGCGGAAGATCCGCGGGCAGCAACGCACCGGACAGCAGCAGCGTGAGAGGCATTGGCGGCATTCTAAGTGTCGACTGCGCGACGGTCGCCGCCCGTGGACGCAGCGATCGTTGGCTACAATCGACCGCCCTCTGCAGATCATCTTGAGCCTTCCCTACGAACTTCGCATCGGCCTGCGCTACACGCGCGCCGGCCGGCGTGCGCGCCGGCGCAACGGCTTCATCTCGTTCATTTCCGGCATCTCGATGCTGGGCATCGCGCTCGGCGTGGCCGCGCTGATCATCGTGCTGTCGGTGATGAACGGCTTCGTGTCACAGGTGCGCGACCGCATGCTGTCGGTGGTGTCGCACGTCGAGGTGTTTGCCATGGACGGGCCCATCGACGTCGCGGCTGTCGAGAAAGGCGCACGCGCGAATCCATCCGTCGTCGGTGCCGCGCCCTATGTCAGCGCGCAGGCGCTGCTGACGCGCGGCGACGCGGTGCGCGGCGTGCTGGTGCGGGGCGTGGATCCCGCGGCGGAGCCGTCGGTGTCCGACATCGCGTCGCAGGTGCGCGGCGCTCCGCTCGCCAGCCTGGCCGACGGCAGCTTCGGCATCGTGCTGGGCGGCGAGCTGGCGCGTGCGCTCGGCGTGATGTCCGGCGAGAAGGTGACGCTGATCGCGCCGCAGGGGCAGGTCACGCCCGCCGGCGTCGTGCCGCGGCTGAAGCAGTTCACGGTGACCGGAACCTTCGATTCCGGCCATTTCGAGTACGACAGCGCGCTCGCGCTGATCAGCATCGGCGACGCGCAACGGCTGTTCCGCGTCGACGGTCCGACCGGCGTACGGCTGAAGCTCACCGACATGCAGCGCGCGCCGCAGGTGGCGCAGGAACTGATGCGTGCGCTCCCGGGCGGACTGGTGGTGCGCGACTGGACGCGTCAGAACCGGACGTGGTTCGCGGCCGTGCAGGTGGAGAAGCGGATGATGTTCATCATCCTGGCGCTGATCGTCGCGGTGGCGGCCTTCAACCTGGTGTCGACGCTGGTGATGACCGTCACCGAGAAGCAGTCCGACATCGCCATCCTGCGCACGCTGGGCGCGAGTCCCGGCAGCGTGATGGCCGTGTTCATCGTGCAGGGTGCGCTGATCGGCGTGCTGGGCACGCTGCTCGGCGTGGCCGGCGGGCTGTTCATCGCGAACAACCTCGATTCGATCTTCCCCACCATCGAGCGGATCGCGGGCTTCCCGCTGATCCCGAAGGACATCTATTTCATCAGTTCGCTGCCGTCGGACCCGCGTGCGAGCGACGTCGTGCCGATCGCAGTGATCTCGATCGTGCTGTCACTGGTGGCGACGCTGTACCCGAGCTGGCGCGCGGCGCGCGTGCGGCCGGCGGAGGCGCTGCGCTATGACTGACGCCGCGATTGCGGGTTCGGTGCTTGCGGCGCGTGGGCTGACCAAGGCCTATCGCGAGGGCACGCTCGCAGTCGAAGTGCTGCGCGGCGCGGAACTGGACGTCGCGCAGGGCGAGATCGTCGCGATCGTCGGTGCATCGGGCTCGGGCAAGAGCACGCTGCTGCACGTGCTGGGCGGACTCGACGCGGCCGACGCCGGCAGCGTGCAGGTCGAAGGTCGCGACCTGGCGCGGATGGGTGACGCCGAACGCGGCCGGCTGCGCAACCGGCGGCTGGGCTTCGTCTACCAGTTCCATCACCTGCTGCCGGAGTTCACCGCGCTGGACAACGTGGCGATGCCGCTGACGATCCGCCGTGCCGGACTGGCCGAGGCGCGCGCAACGGCGCAGCAGGCGCTGGCCGCGGTAGGCCTGGCGCAGCGCGTCCATCACCATCCCACCGAACTGTCCGGCGGCGAACGCCAGCGCACGGCGATCGCGCGCGCCATCGTCACCCGTCCCGCCTGCGTGCTGGCCGACGAGCCGACCGGCAATCTCGATCGAGATACCGCGCGGGCCGTGTTCTCGGTGTTCGTCGAACTCGCGCAGCGGCACGGCACAGCGGTCGTCATCGTCACGCACGACCCGGACCTTGCGTCGCGCTGCGACCGCGTGTTGCGGCTCGAGCACGGACAGCTGCAGCCGGCCTGAGAATCGCGGGAGGGCAAGGCGCCCGCGCGGATCACGCGCCGACGCCTTGCGGGGAACGCGCGGCCGAGGGTAGGGCCGCGCGTCGAGCTAGAAGCCGGTCACCTTGCGGTGGCAGCTCTCGCACTGGTTGGGCGCAGTCGCGCCGTCGTGGCACGCGAAGCACTGCGTGCCGCTTCCATGGGTGTCCATGTTGATGAGGCCGGTCTTGTGCGTGGTGAACAGCGCACCCTTCTGCTGTCCATTGGCCTCGAAGGCGGTGTGGCAGTCGTTGCAGCGATAGCCTTTGGCGGCATGCAGCTGGCCGTCGAACACGACCTTGCCTTCACCGCCACCGCGGTAGGTCAGCGTCACGTTGCTGGTGGCGAACGCGCCGCTGAAGGCCGCCAGCAGCAGGCCCGCCGTGGCGAGACGGATGAGCGTCAGCATGATCAGCCTACGTGGCGAGGTTCGACGATCAGCCGGCGGTTGATGTCCGACACCTTGCCTACGCCCGTCATGACCATGGCCGCCTGCATCTCGTCCTTCATGCGATTGACGAACAGCGCCACGCCCGGACGCCCTCCGCCGAACACCGCGCGTGCCAGGTGACGTCCGGACAGCACGCAGTCGGCGCCCAGCGCCATGTACTTCAGCACGTCGTCGCCGTAGCGCACGGTGCCGTCGGCGAAGATCACGAACTTGCCCTTGAACTTGTCGGCGATCGGCGGCAGCACTTCGGCCACGCCCGGCGTGTCGTCCAGCACGCGGCCGCCGTGGTTCGACACGACGATGCCGGCGGCGCCGGCATCCAGCGCCAGCTGTGCTTCCTCGACGCTCATGATGCCTTTGACCACGACCGGGATGCGCGTGGACTTCACGATTTCGCGCAACTGGGCGACGCTCTTGGGCTCCATCGCGTATTCGCGCGGATTGCCGCGCCAGCGGGCGGCGGAGTCCGTGTCGACCGTGATCATGAAAGCGTTGGCCTGTTCTGCCCAGCGCACGATCTGGATGAGATTGGGATTGGGACGCGGCTTGATGCCGGCGATGGCGAACCCGCCGTTGCGCCCGATGACGTCGACCCGCACCTTCATCGCTTCCATCGGTTCGTTGGGTGAGTCGCCGATCGCGCCGGCCACGCCCGCGTCGTTGCAGCCCGCGATCAGCGGCTCGAAGAAGTCCTTGTCGGTGATGCGGCCGCCGAAGTTGGCCTTGATGCCGCCCAGCGGCGCCGCCATGACGGGCACCGCCAGCTTGCGGCCGAAGATGACGGTCGACGTATCCGGCTTCACGTCTGCTGTCGATACGTTGTGGATCGTGCGCTGATTGAACTTGGCCGCATGCAGCGCAATGAAATTGTTCTGGAACGCCTTGCCCGTGCCGATGCCGCCGAAGCCGGGGAACTCGCCGGCGCAGGCGACGCCGTCGCATTGCGGGCATACGCGGCAGATCGGCATCAGGACCTGACGCGCCTTGTCGAGAACGGCCTTCTGGCTGCCGCCGGCGCTGCCGGCATAAGGTGCGGCGGGCACGGCCGCGGGCGCTGCCTGCGCCCGGGCGTCCGAAGAGGCCAGTCCCTGGGCCATCACGACACCGGCGCCCAGCGCGGTAGAGCCACGCAGGAAAGTGCGTCGTGAGGTGGCGCTCTCTTCAGAGACCAGTGTTTCGCGTGCGAACAGTTTCATGGTGAAGCCTCGATAGGTGTTTCGGGATACTCACGCGGACATTCTGTGTGCCAGAAACGTCGCGCGATTGATGCCGCGCAATGCGCTCCGGCATCCACGCAGACGATGAGCGGCATCGGCGGAGCGGAACGCATGCGCAGACGCGTCGCGTTCTCGACGCAAGCTCGCGACAATGCAGGGATTCGCAAGCGACCGCGCGGGGTGCAGTCCGCGGCGCGTGAGCGCGCGGTGCGCACAGCCCCTGTCAGGGAACAGCGCGTTCGCGTGCGCGCGCGGCGTTGCGCCGCCGTCGGTGCCACACGCGTCGCAACTGGTAGCCCCACACCGATCGGACGACTACGTAGCCGAGGACGGCCAGCACGCAGGCAAGGATGAAGACGCCGACGGCGAGCGGTGGGCCAAGACCGACCATCCACTTGCCGAGGTGCTCCATCGACCCGAGCGGATCGGACCACACCCACTCGGGCGGCGGCGTCATCGGATGCGTCTTCGACGCGCCCGTCACCCACGCGCCGATGTAGTACGCGGCCACGTACAGCGGGACGATGGTCAGCGGGTTCGTGTAGAACGTGGTGAACAGCGCGATCGGCAGGTTGACGCGCGCGATCACGCACGCGATCGCGGCGCCCAGCATCTGCAGCGGGCCGGGGATCAGTCCGCAGAACATCCCGATCGCCACGGCGCCCGACGCCGATCGTCGATTGACGTGCCACAGCGCGGGGTGGAACAGCCGGTCGCCGAACACGCCGAGCACGCGGTATTCGCGCACGCGGTCCACGCTGGGCATGACCTTGCGGAAGAAGCGGCGCGGCATGGCGGCAGTCTATCCGCGGCGACGCGGTCGGGGCGTTGCCGCCTGCTTACACTTGCCCGCATGTGGATCGACACGCATTGCCATCTCGACGCGGCCGAGTTCGACGACGATCGCGACGCGGTCGTGGCGCGCGCGCAGGCCGCGGGCGTCGGCATGCTGGTCATTCCGGTCGGCGGCATCGACGACCACGCGAAGGCGCGCGCGATCGCGCGGCAGCATGGTTTCGCCTATGCGCTGGGCATGCATCCGCTGTGGCTCGACACGGCCACCGAGGAAGACATCGACCGTCTGCGCGCCGCCGTGCAGCAGTCGCTGGGCGAAGGCGACACCCATCTGGTGGCGGTCGGCGAGATCGGAATCGATGGTCATGTGCCGGGGCTCGACATGGCGCGTCAGGAGTGGTTCTTCCGTGAACAGCTGCGCGTGGCGCGCGAGGCCGGCCTGCCGGTCATCGTGCACGTGCGCCGGACGGCGGACCTGCTGCTCAAGCATCTGCGGCGCATCGAAGTACCGGGAGGCATCGTCCATGCCTGGAACGGCAGCGCGCAGCAGGCCGGGCAGTTCGTCGCGCGCGGCTTTCGCCTGGGCTTCGGCGGATCGCTGACCTACAGCGGCTCGCAGCGCATCCGGCGCCATGCCGCGGCGCTCGGCGAAACCGCGTGGGTGCTCGAGACTGACGCACCGTACATTCTTCCCGAATGGCGCCGGCTGCCGGACCGCACCGAAGCGAGCGAACCCTGCGACCTCGCGCGCATCGCCGCGACGATGGCCGGGCTGCGTGGTGTATCGCTTTCCGAACTGCAGCAGGCGGCGAGTGACAATGCCGTTGCGGCCCTGCCGCGCCTGGCGCCACTGCTGGCGGCCGTGGCCGCATAGCGCCGATGCCGATCGCGCCGCTGCTCGCCTTTGTCGTCGGCGTCTGTGCGCTGCAATGGCAGGCGGAGCTGCCCGCACCGGCGTGGCTGGCGGTGACCGGTATCGTTGCGATCACGTCGCTGGTGCTGGCGTTGCGCCTGCGTGCGTCGACCGTCACCGCGATGGCGCTGTTGAGCCTGGCGGCCGCAAGCGCCGGCTGGAGCTATGCCGGCGCGCGTGCGCAGTTGCGCATGGCCGATGCATTGCCCTTCGCCGACGAGGGGCGCGACGTCGAAGTCACCGGCGTCATCGCCAGCCTGCCGGTTCAGCTCGATCGCGGCGTGCGCTTCGAGTTCGACGTGGAATCGACTCGAACGACGGGCGACGCCCCCGGCGTCACCGTGCCTGCGCGCGTGCTGCTGGGCTGGTACGACCCGCTGCAGTCCGTGCAGCCCGGCGAGCGCTGGCGTTTCGTCGTGCGGCTGCGCAGGCCGCACGGCACGCTCAATCCTGCGGGCTACGACTTCGAGGCGTGGATGTTCGAGCGCAGCCTGCGCGCAACCGGCAGCGTGCGGCCGAAGCCGCTGCCACAGCGCCTGCAGTCGATGGTGTGGTCGCCGTCGCTGATGGTCGAACGCGCGCGTTCGTGGCTGCGCGACCGCATGGAGGCCGCGCTGCGCGACGACGGCGGCGCATCGGAGCGTGCGCGCTGGAACGGTGTGCTGGTCGCACTCGTGCTCGGCGACCAGCGCGCGATCGATCGCGATCAATGGACGCTGTTCAATCGCACCGGCATCTCGCATCTGGTCAGCATCTCCGGCCTGCACATCACCATGATCGCCGCGCTGGTCGGCAGCCTGGTCGGCATGGGCTGGCGCCGCGTGCCCGCGCTGCTCGCGCGACTGCCGGCGCAGACGGCGGGCATTGCCGCCGGCCTCGCGGCGGCGCTCGCCTATGCGCTGCTCGCGGGCTGGGGCGTGCCCGCGCAGCGCACGGTGCTGATGCTGGCGGTGGTCGCGGCGGCGTGGTTCGCGCGTGCGCGCATGACGCCGGGCGTGACGCTTGCGCTCGCGGCGGGTGTGGTCTGCCTGTTCGATCCATGGGCGGTGACGGCGGCCGGCTTCTGGCTGTCCTTCGGCGCGGTGGCGGCGATCGTGTGGGTGGTGCAGGGTCGGCCGCTGCCGCCGCGGCGGCTGGCCTGGTCCGCGCTGAAGACCGCAGCACGCGTGCAGCTCGCCGTCACGCTGGCGCTGGTGCCGGCGACGGTGCTGCTGTTCCAGCAGGTGTCGCTGGTGGCGCCCATCGCCAACGCGCTGGCGATTCCGCTGGTGAGCTGGGTGGTGACGCCGCTCGCGCTGCTGGGCGCCGCGTGTGCGGCGCTGCCGTGGCCGGCCGCTGCGCTCGCGCAGCCGTTGCTGGCGATGGCCGGCGCGGTCTTCGGCGCGCTGGCCGCTGCCCTGCAGATGCTGTCCGGGCCTGCGTGGGCGGCGCTGGTGGTGCCGGCGGCGCCGTTCGTATGGGTCGCGCTGGCCGCCGCGGGTGTGGCGTGGCTGCTGGCCCCGCCGGGTTGGCCGCTGCGCGCCGCCGGTGCTGTCGCGCTGCTGCCGCTGTTCGTCTGGCCCGGCGAACGCCCGGCCGACGGTGAACTGTGGGTGACCGCGCTCGACGTCGGGCAAGGCGCGTCGGTCGTCATCGAGTCGCGCGATCGCGCGTGGCTGTATGACGCGGGGCCGCGCTATGGACCGCAGTCGGACGCCGGCGAGCGCATCGTGCTGCCTTACCTGCGCAGCCGCGGCATCGCGGCGCTGGACGGTTTCATCGTGTCGCACCTCGACCAGGATCATTCGGGGGGCGCGGCCTCGGTACTGCGCGCGCTGCCCGTGCGCCGGGTGCTGAGTTCCGTGCCGTCCGGCCACGCGGTCCTGGGCGGCGCCGCGGCCGAGCGCTGCGTCGCCGGTCTGCGGATCTTCGATGAGATCGCAGTGACCGTGCTGCACCCTGCGGGAGCCGACTACGCGGCGACTCCGACGAAGACGACCAACGCGATGAGCTGCGTCGTGCGCATGCAGACGGGCAACACGTCGGTGCTGCTGACCGGCGACATCCCGCTGGCCGCGGAAGCGGCGCTGGTGAACAGCGGCGCCGACCTGCGCACCGACTGGATGATGGTGCCGCACCACGGCAGCCGCACTTCGTCGGGCACGACGCTGCTCGAGGCGGCCGGGCCGCGCATCGCGTCGGTACAGGCCGGCTACCGCAACCGCTTCGGGCATCCGGACCCGCAGGTCGAGCGGCGCTACGCGGAGCGCGGCGCGCAACTCGTCCGCAGCGATCGGTCCGGCGCCGCGCAATGGCGCTTCGCTCCGCGCGCGCAGCCGACGATGACCGCGTGGCGCGCCAGCGCGGTGCGCTACTGGCACAACCGCCCCGCGATGGGGCAGGTTGCCGGGCCCGTTGAGACGGACGTGGTGACACCCGCGGATGATCCGTGGTGGCGCGATCCGTCGAGCTTCGGCGAGGCGCCATCGAGATAGCGCGTCGCGGTCGTGCTGGAGCGGCTGGCACCGGCATCGTGCACGACGCCGTCTGGTGTGCAACTTGCTAGACTGACTCAGCCCTTTTCGTCGGGCGCGAACAAGAAGACCAGACGCAAGCGAAACGACGCCGGCAGCCATGAAAATTGCCTTCGACGAGATGTACGACGGACAGGCTGCGCAGGGCCGCAGTTCGAGCGCTGGCTGTCCGAGCAGAAGCCGGAAACGATGCGCGACAAGCGCGCGGAAGCCGACCTCGTGTTCCGCCGCGTGGGCATCACCTTTGCGGTCTACGGCGAGAAGGACGAAGAGGGCAGCGGCACCGAGCGGCTGATTCCCTTCGACGTCGTGCCGCGCATCATCCCCGCGGCCGAGTGGCGCCAGCTCGAAGCCGGCCTGCGCCAGCGCGTGCGCGCACTGAACCGCTATGTGCACGACGTCTATCACGACCAGGACATCGTTCGCGCCGGCCGCATTCCCGCCGACGAGATCTTCCGCAACTCGCAATACCGCCCCGAGATGCACGGCGTCGACGTGACCGGCGACATCTATGCGCACATCGCCGGCATCGACGTGGTGCGTGCGGGCGAAGGCGAGCTCTACGTGCTGGAGGACAACCTGCGCGTGCCCAGCGGCGTGTCGTACATGCTGGAAAACCGCAAGATGATGATGCGGCTGTTCCCGGACCTGTTCGGCCGCAACCGCATAGCGCCGGTCGAGCACTATCCCGACCTGCTGCTGGAGAACCTGCGCTCGGTGGCGCCGCAGGGCGTCGACGATCCGCTGGTGGTGCTGCTGACGCCGGGCATGCACAACTCCGCGTACTTCGAGCACGCCTTCCTCGCGCAGCAGATGGGCATCGAGCTCGTCGAAGGCCAGGATCTGTACGTGCAGGACAACTACGTCTACATGCGCACCACGCGGGGTCCGCAGCGCGTCGACGTCATCTACCGCCGCATCGACGACGACTTCATCGATCCGCTGGCGTTCCGGCCGGACTCGCAGCTCGGCGTGCCCGGGCTGCTGTCGGTGTATCGCGCGGGCCGCGTCACGCTGGCCAACGCGGTGGGTACCGGCATCGCCGACGACAAGTCGATCTATCCTTACGTGCCCGACATGATCGACTTCTACCTGGGCGAGAAGCCGATCCTCGCGAACGTGCCGACGTGGCGCTGCCGGCGCCCGGACGATCTGGCCCACGTGCTGGCGCACCTGCCCGAGCTGGTGGTCAAGGAAGTGCACGGCGCCGGCGGCTACGGCATGCTGGTCGGCCCGGCGGCGACGAAGCGCGAGATCGAGGAGTTCGCGGTCGCGCTGCGCGCCAACCCGGACAATTACGTCGCGCAGCCGACGCTCGCGCTGTCGACCTGTCCGACCTATGTCGCCAACGGCATCGCGCCACGGCACATCGACCTGCGTCCTTTCGTGCTGTCGGGCAGCAACGTCACGATGGTGCCCGGTGGCCTGTGCCGGGTGGCGCTGCGCGAAGGTTCACTGGTCGTGAACTCGTCGCAGGGCGGCGGCACGAAGGACACCTGGGTGCTGGAACGATGATGGTGCCGGAACGATGATGGGCTGCGCGCGATGAAGCGCTTCGGCTCGCACCCGTCGGCCAGCGTCGAGCCCGACGCGGCGTCGGACGCTGCACCCGGCGATCGCGGCGCGCGCCGCGTCACCGACCAGATCGACCCCTATGCGCTGATCGACCGCGCCGAGCGGCTGCTCGACACCGACCCGCGCGACGCCGTGATGTTCGCGCTGCGCGCGCAGAGCGTGGCGCGCGCGCGCGGCGCCGTCGCCTTGATGGCGCGCGCGCACTACGTGGCCGGGGCCGCGCTGACGGCCGGCGGCGACTGGTCCGGCGCCATCCGCCAGCTGGCACACGCCGAGCAGATCTACAGCGCGCAGGGCGACGTCGCATCACAGTGCCGCGTCATCCTGCAGCGCGCGGCCGCCTGCACCGAACTCGGTGAACACGCCGAAGCGCTCGACGCGCTGAGCGATGCCGAACGGCTCGCCCGCCGGCAAGCGACCACGGCGCGGTGCGGCGCGCGCTAATGCGGTCCGCAGACCTGCACGCGCTGCTCGGCGACTACAGCGCCGCGCGCGAATGCGTGCGTTCCGCGCTCGAACTGCCGTCGGGGACCGGCGCCGACGAGGCCGAGGTTGCCCTGCACTTCGGGCTGGTCGATGCGCAGCAATCGCTGCGGGCGGCGCTGGCCGGCGATTCCGCCACCGTCGCGCGCTGCATGACGGAGGCCGAGCAGCACTTCAACGTCGCGCTCGATCTGCTGGCCGGCAGCGGCGATCGCGCGGGCCATATCGCGGCGCTGACCCAGCGCGGCGCCGCACGCTGCTGGCTGGGCCGCTACGACGCCGGGCTCGCGGATCTCGGCGAGGCCGCGGCCGAAGCGGCGCGCGGCGGCTACCGGCTGCGCGAAGCGCAGGCGGCGATGGAGCAGGGCTACCACCTCGTCGCGGCCGGACGCGATGCGGAGGGCGTCGAACGCCTGAACGCCGCGTTGGCGCGCGCCGAAGAGCAGGGCGACCTGCGCCGGCCATCCGATCTGCACCAGCGCCTGGCGGCGCTGTTCGAGGCGCGCGGCGACTACCGGCGCGCCCTCGGGCACCACCGGCAGTATGCGGAGCTGAAGGCGCGGCTCGACGCCCGGCTCACCGCGCAGCGCATGCGCCTGCATGAAACGCGCGCGGAGCTCGGCCGGCTGCGCGCGAACGACACGCGCGGACTGCGCGCTCCCCCGACGCCGCGCGGTGCCGCCGGCGACGCCCTGTCGAACGACGCGCTGACCGGACTGCCCAACCGGCGCGCGCTGGCCGCGCAGCTCGAGGACTGGTGCGCCCGAGCGCACGCCGGCCAGCTGCGCTTCGGGCTGGTGGTGGTGGACGTCGACGGGTTCCGCCGCATCGTCGAGCGCCATTCGCACGCGACGGGCGACGCGGTGCTGCGCGAACTGGCGCGCATCGTGCGCGGCAGCGTGCGGGGCAACGATTTCGCCGCACGCCTGGGCGGCGACACCTTCGTGCTGCTGCTCGCCGACAGCGAAGGCGGCGCGGCCCGCACGGTCATCGAACGCCTGCTCGCCTCGGTGCGGGCGGCGCCATGGCAGCGCGCCGGCGATGGGCTCGCCGTCACCGTGAGCGCGGGACTGGCCGAGTCGACGGACTTCGGTGATTCGGGCGAACTGTGGCGCCGCGCCGAGGATGCCCTGCTCGCCGCGAAGACGGCCGGCGGCGCACGCGCGGCCACCTGGGGCGAACATGTCTAGGGCCTGTTGACGCGATGGGGACTCATGCTTAGCCGCACCGCCGATCACCTGTACTGGATGGCGCGCTACATCGAGCGCGCCGAGAACACCGCGCGCATGCTGGACGTCAACCTGTCGACCAGCCTGCTGCCGCAGTCGGCGCAGGCGGCCGAGAGCGGCTGGCGCGCGATGCTCAGCATCTCGGAACTGCTGCCCGAATTCGACGCGCGCTATCCGATGCTGTCGCGCCGCGAAGTCATCGACTTCATGGTGCGCGACCCGGACAACTCCTCGTCGATCCACAGCTGCCTGCAGGCCGCGCGCGAGAACGCCCGCGCCGTGCGCGGGTCGCTGACCACCGAAGTCTGGGAGACGCACAACGACACTTGGCTGGGCCTGCAACGTCTGCTGCGCGACCGGCTGCTCGAACGCGACCCGCAGGAGTTCTTCGAGTGGGTGAAGTTCCGCTCGCACCTGTCGCGCGGCGTGACCATCGGCACGATGCTGAAGGACGAGGCGTTCTACTTCATCCGCCTCGGCACGTTCCTGGAACGCGCCGACAACACGGCGCGGCTGCTCGACGTCAAGTATCACGGGCTGGCGCGCACCGGCAGCCTGGTCAGTCATGCGCGCGGCGAGGAGGCCGACGACCAGCACCTGGACTTCTATCACTGGGCGGCCGTGCTGCGCTCGGTGTCGGCGTTCGAGATCTATCGCCGCGTGTATCGCGACGTCATCACGCCGTCGCGCGTGGCCGCGCTGCTGATCCTGCGCAGCGACATGCCGCGCTCGCTGCTGTCGTGCGTCAACGAAGTGAGCCTGAACCTCGAGATGGTGCGCAACGCCCGGTCGGTCGAGACCGAACGACGCGCTGGCCTGCTGCGCGCCGAGCTGCGCTATGGCCGCATCGAGGACATCCTCGCGCAGGGGCTGCACGCCTATCTGACGGGCTTCCTGGAACGCGTGAACGACCTCGGCGGGCGCATCAGCCAGGACTTCCTCGTGCCGCTGCAGGCGCACTGAGCCGCCTCATCGATATCCGCCGCGCAGCCGGCCATGCGCCTGTCGATCCTCCATCGCACCGTCTATCACTACACGACGCCGGTCTTCTATTCGATCCAGCAGCTGCGGCTGACGCCGCGCACGGAGCCGCACCAGCGCACGCTGCGCTGGCGGCTGAACGCGCCGGGCTCGCTCGTCGCCACCGTCGACGCCTACGGCAATACCTCGCACACGCTGACGCTGACCGAGGCGCACGGCGACGTGACGATCGAGGCGCGCGGCGAAGTCGAGGTCGACCCGCTGATCGACGGCCGGCTCGAGGAGGGCGAGTCGGGCGTGCCGGCGCGCTCCTTCCTGGGCGTCACGCCGCTCACTGAAGCCGACGCGGCCGTGACCGGCCTCGCGCAACGCCTGCGCAGCTTCGATTCCGCCGGCCTGCTGGCCTTCGCGAACGAGGTGTGCGACGCGGTCACGTACCAGTCAGGCACCACCGAGGTCACCAGCACGGCCCGCGAGGCTCTGGCGCTGGGCCGCGGCGTCTGCCAGGACCACGCCCACCTCTACATCGCCGCGTGCCGGGCGCGCGGGCTGCCCGCGCGCTACGTGTCGGGCTACGCACTGCCCACGGACACGTCGCGCATGGCCAGTCACGCGTGGGCCGACGTGCACCTGGCCGACGCCGGCTGGGTCAGCATCGACGTCACCCATCGCTGCTTCGCCTCCGACCGGCTGTGCCGGCTGGCGGTCGGCCGCGACTACACGTCGGCGAGCCCGGTGCGCGGCGTGCGCATCGGGGGCGGCGACGAGACGCTGGAGGTGCGCGTTAACATCCGCCCGTTCCCGTTCAACGCCGGTGCGCGCGAGCCGCACACGTCGGCCAGCGACAACGAGAGGCCCGGCGAGCAGCCGGCACAACAGCAATGACCTACTGCGTGGCGATGCGGCTCGATGCCGGCCTCGTTTTCCTCGGCGATTCGCGCACCAATGCGGGCGTCGACCAGATCTCGACCTTCCGCAAGATGACGGTGTTCGAGAACCCCGGCGACCGCGTGCTGGTGCTGATGTCCGCCGGCAACCTCGCGATCACGCAGGCCGTGCGCCAGCTGTTGTGCGAGCGCATCGGCCCGACGGAGGCCAGCGTGTGGACGGCGAAATCGATGTTCGCCGCGGCGCGGGTGCTCGGCGACGCGGTGCGCGAGGTGCACGCGCGCGACGCCGAGACGCTGAAGGAGTTCGGCATCGAGTTCAACGCCAACTTCATCCTGGGCGGCCAGATCCGCGGCGAAGTGCCGCGGCTGTTCCAGGTCTACGCGGCCGGCAACTTCATCGAGGCCACGCACGAGAACGCGTACTTCCAGATCGGCGAGTCCAAGTACGGCAAGCCGATCATCGACCGCGTGGTGCATCCGTCGACGCCGCTCGACGTCGGCGCCAAGGGCGCGCTGATCTCGATGGACTCGACGCTGCGCTCGAACATCTCGGTCGGCCTGCCGCTCGACCTGCTGGTCTACGAGGTCGATTCACTGCGCGTGACCAAGTTCGTGCAGATCGACCAGTCGAACCAGTACATGGCGATGATCCGCAACACGTGGGGCGCGCGGCTGAAGCAGGTGTTCAACGACATTCCGGACCCGACGTGGCGGGATTCGACGACCGCCACCGGCGCACCGCGGCTGGAAGGCGACGTCAGCGAACCCGTGCGCGCGCCGCTGCCGTCGTTCCTGGTCGAGGGCGGCGAGTCGCATGAGCGCCCGCCGGTGCAGCTCGTTGCCGGTCAGTCGCCGCGCCGCGCGCCGGAATGAACCCGCGCACGCAGGCCGGTAGCCGATGACCGACTCCTTCGGCAGATCGTCCGGCCCGCCGCGCATGCACCGCGTGCAGTGCCTGAGTCCGTCGGGCCTGCATTCCATGGCCTACCGCGAGTGGGGCGACACCGCGAACCCGCGCGTGCTGCTGTGCGTGCATGGGCTGACGCGCATGGGCACGGACTTCGACCGACTGGCGCACGCACTGGGCGAGCGCTATCGCGTCGTCTGTCCCGATGTCGTCGGGCGCGGCCTGAGCGACCGGCTGCGGGACCCGATGGGCTACGTCATCCCGCAGTACGTCGCCGACATGGTGACGCTGATCGCGCGCCTCGACGTGGAGACCGTCGACTGGGTCGGCACGTCGATGGGCGGCCTGATCGGTATCGCGCTCGCCGGGCAGCCCGGCTCGCCGATCCGCCAGCTCGTGCTCAACGATGTGGGGCCGCGGCTCGGCGCATCGGCGCTGGCGCGCATCGGCGCGTACGTCGGCCAGCCGATCTCCTTCGCGAGTGTCGCCGAAGCGACCGCGTATGTATCGAAGATCGCCGCGCCCTTCGGCCTGCGCGAGGCGGCCGACTGGCTCGAACTGGTCGCGCCGACGGTGCATGAGCATGACGGGCGCTACGTCTTCCGCTACGACCCGGCCATCGCCGCGCCGTTCAAGGCGACCACTCCGGCGTCCGCCGCCGCCGGCGAAGCGGCCATGTGGGCGCTGTACGACCGCATCACTGCGCGAACGCTGCTGGTGCGAGGCGCCGACTCGGACCTGCTGACCGCGGAGACCGCGGCGGAGATGGCGGCACGAGGGCCGTGTCCGCGCGTCGTCGAAGTGCCGGGGGTGGGACACGCGCCGACCTTCATGCCGCCGGGCGAGATCGCGGCCGTTAGCGAATTTCTGCTGCAGAACGGGTGACGACGCGCGTGTCAGTAGATGCCGGCCGCGAGTCCCGCGGCGAGCGTCGCACCCACTTCGCGCGCCTGGGCTAGATCGGCCTGGGCGACGGCCTTCGGCGCCAGGATCTGCTGCGGCGTCTGCGCGCCGTTGCGCACGATCAGCGTGGGCGCCACCTCGCGCAGCCGCAGCCCGGTGGCGATGCGCGCAACCTGCCGCGTGGCGCCGTGGCCGTCGGTGCCGGCGGCGATGATGACGGCGTACGGCCGGCCGTCGACGCGTTCCAGCGCGGCGTAGTACACGCGGTCGAAGAAGTCCTTCATGGCGCCGGCCATGGTCGCGAGGTTCTCCGGCGTGACGAAGAGGTAGCCGTCCGCGGCCAGCAGGTCGGCGGCCGTCGCATCGGCCGCGCGCAGCAGGCGCGTGTGCACGCTGGGTTCGTGGCTCGCGCCATGCAGGGCCGCACCCGCCAGCTGCCGCGCGGCGCCGGTCATCGAATGCCAGACGATCAGCAGCGTCTTCATGCCGCGCGCAACGGGTCCTGCCGGAAGAATGCCGCCAGCATCCGGTACCACTCCGGAAACGCGCGCTGCAGGGTGTGCGGCGCGACGAAGAACGACTCCGCGGACACCGCGAAGAACTCGCCGGGTTCCTGCGCCGCGTAGGGGTCGAGCGGCAGGTGCGCGTAGTACGCATCCGCGTCCGCCGAGTCCGGGTCGACGTCGGCCGGCAGTTCGCGTTCGACCAGTTCCAGCTCCGACACGAAGCGCCAGTAGGCATCGTCCAGCGCCGCGCGCCACTCGCGCAGGTCCAGCTCCGCGTGCAGCTTCGGCGAGAACGGTGGCACGCCATCGGCGTCGCCGTCGATCAGGTCGAGCTTGTGCGCGAACTCGTGGATCACCACCGAATACGCGCCGCCGGTTTCGGTAGTCGTCGACTGCGCATCGGCCCATGACAGCAGCAGCGGGCCGCCCTCCCACGCCTCGCCGGAGATCGGCTCCTCGTATTCGTGCACGACGCCGTCGTCGTCGGTCAGCCGGCGCGGCACCACGAATTCGCCCGGGTAGACGACGATGCTGGTCCACCCGCGATACCAGTCGAGTCCCAGTTCGAGCACCGGCAGGCAGGCCTGCGCGGCGATGGCGACCTGCATCGTTGCCGTGAGCGAGAGACCGCCGGCGCCGGCCATCTGCTTGTCGGCGAGGAACTGCTGCGCCAGCGCGCGCAGGCGGTCGCGGGCATCCTCGGGCAGCCGCGCCAGGAAGGGATAGGCCGCGAGTGCATCCAGCCACAGCGGCAGCGGGATCTCGATGGGCGGGCGCGCGAACAGGGACTTCAGCATCGCGCGATTCTGCCGCAGCAGGCGAGTCCACTGCAGTGTCGAGGCGATAATCGCGGCATGACGATCGAATCGGCGGAAGCAGAGACCCCGGCGCAGCGCGCGGCGGGCTCTGCAACCACACCGGATCCCGTGGCCACTCGCGCGCTGGTGGAGCCGCTGTACGCCGGCAAGGCGCTGCGCACCGGCGAGACCTTCATCGCGCACGCCGACGGCATCGTCGGCATTGTCGAGACCCTGCGCCCGGATGCGGACCTGATCGCGGCGGCGTATCTCTTCGGCATCTACGACGTGCTGCGCGACCCCGACGAGTGGCTGCGCAGCCGCTTCGGCGCCGGCGTGGCCCAGCTCGTCGCCAACCTGCGGCAGCTGATGACGCTGTCGGAGATGACCCGCGGGCGCGGCGGCGCGGCCGCCGACCAGGCGGAGTCGCTGCGTCGCATGCTGCTCGCGATGGCGAGCGACCTGCGCGTCGTGCTGCTGCGGCTGGCGTCGCGCCTGCAGACGCTGCGTTACTTCGCGTTGACGAAGCGCACCAACGCCGAAGTGTTCGCGCGCGAAACGCTCGACCTGTATGCGCCGCTCGCCAACCGGCTCGGCATCTGGCAGGTGAAGTGGGAACTCGAGGACCTGTCCTTCCGCTTCCTCGAGCCCGATACCTACCGGTCGGTGGCGCGCCTGCTCGACGAGAAGCGCGTCGAGCGCGAATCGTTCATCGACGGCGCGCTGGCGCGGCTGCGCGCGATGGCCGCCGAGGCCGGCGTGCGCGCCGAGATCACGGGCCGGCCGAAGCACATCTACAGCATCTGGCACAAGATGCGCGCGAAGAACCTTGCTTTCGAGCAGGTCTACGACGTGCGCGGGCTGCGCGTCATCGTCGACGAGGTCCCGCAGTGCTACCAGGTGCTGGACCTCGTGCACCAGGCGTGGCAGCCCGTCGAGGGCGAGTACGACGACTACATCGCGCGGCCCAAGCCCAACGGCTACCAGTCGCTGCACACGGTGGTCGCGGACGACGCCGGTCGCACGCTCGAAGTGCAGATCCGCACGCGGCGCATGAACGAGCATGCGGAGCTCGGCGTCGCCGCGCACTGGCGCTACAAGGAAGGCGGCAAGGGCCGTGACGACGACGGCGAGCGCGTGGCCTGGCTGCGCCAGCTGCTGGCATGGCGCGACGAGGTCGACGCGCCGCCCACGGGCGGGCCGCTGCGCGAGGAACGCATCTACGTGCTGACGCCGCAGGCGCGCGTGATCGAGTTGCCGGCCGGCGGCACGCCGATCGACTTCGCGTTCCACATCCATTCCGAACTGGGATTCCGCTGCCGCGGTGCGCGCGTCAACGGCGCGATGGTGCCGCTGAACACCGCGCTGCAGACCGGGCAGACGGTGGAGATCGTGTCGGCGAAGACGGGCGGACCGAGCCGCGACTGGCTGAATCCGGAGCTCGGCTACCTGGCCAGCGCGCGGTCGCGGGCCAAGGTGCGCCAGTGGTTCAACGCGCAGGAGTTCGAGCAGTCCGTCGCCGCCGGCCGCGACGTCGTCGAGAAGGAACTGCAGCGACTCGGCCGCACGGCCGTGAAGCTCGATGAACTCGCACGCCGGCTTGGCTTCGACCGGGTCGAAGACCTGTGCGCGGCGGCCACCAAGGAGGAGTTCAGCCTGCGCTCGATCGAGCAGGCGCTGGTCCCGGTGGCGCCTGTCGAGGAGACCACGCCCGCACTGATCACCGGCCGCGCGCGCGAGACGCCGCCGGCCAAGGGGCAGGTGCTGGTCGTCGGCGTCGATTCGCTGCTGACCCAGCTCGCGCGCTGCTGCAGGCCCGCGCCGCCCGATGAGATCACCGGCTACGTGACGCGCGGCCGGGGTGTGTCGATCCACCGCGCCGCCTGCTCGAACCTGCAGTCGCTGATCCAGCGGGAGCCGGAGCGCGTCGTGGAGGTCGCGTGGGGCGCACCGGCCGACGCCGTCTATCCGGTGGAGATGCTGGTCATTGCGCAGGACCGGCAGGGACTGCTGCGCGACATCTCGGAAGTCTTCGCGCGCGAGAAGCTCAACGTCATCGGCGTGGCCACGCAGAGCCAGCGCGGCGACGCGCGCATGGGCTTCACGGTGGAGGTACGCAGCGCCGCCGACATCGCACGCGTGTCCGCGCTGCTGCGCGAAGTGAAGGGCGTGGTCGGTGTGCGACGGCGCTGATATACTTCTCTTCTTACAGGCGCGTAGCTCAGCTGGTTAGAGCACCACCTTGACATGGTGGGGGTCGTTGGTTCGAGTCCAATCGCGCCTACCAGATTGCAGTGCATACAGGAGCGGAGAGATGCTTCGAACGCGAACCACCGACGGCAGTTGACCGACGGACGAGTTCGCCTGGAAAAAGTGTGGCTCGACCGCACTTTTTTTTCGCCTTCTCTTGCCTCA
>JBGAIO010000161.1:0-3929 GCA_044225415.1 Burkholderiaceae bacterium
GGCGAACCGGTCGAGCGATCGGCAGACCGCATTTTTCATCGGCAATTCCTTCTTCAAGCGCAACTGGGTCGAAGCGCCGGCCTCCACCACGGGGCGCGACGGACTCGGGCCGAACTTCATCGCGCGCTCGTGCGCGGCCTGTCACCTGCTCGATGGCCGTGGCGCGCCTCCACCCGCGCCGCACGGCGTCAGCACCGAAGCGCCGGTGGCGTTGCTGCTGCGGCTGTCGGTGCCGGGCGCCGGCACGGAACAGGAACAGCGTGACGGCGCGAAGGCCGAGCCGAGCTACGGGCTGCAGCTGAACACAGCGGCGGTCGACGGCGTGCAGCCCGAGGCCGTCGTGCGCATCCGCTATCGCGAGGTGGCCGGCCGCTTCGCCGACGGCGAGCCGTATTCGCTGCGGGTGCCGCGCGTCGAAGTGACCCGCCTTGCCTATGGGCCGATGTCGAAACAGGTGATGATCTCGCCGCGCGTCGCGCCGCAGGTGATCGGGCTCGGCCTGCTCGAAGCGATCCGCGAGGCCGACCTGCTGGTCAACGTCGCCGAGCAGCAGCGCGGCGGCGAAGTGTCGGGACGCGTCAATCGCGTGTGGGACGCGTTCGCGCAGGCGTGGGTCGTGGGCCGCTTCGGCTGGAAGGCCAACGTCGGCAGCGTCGCCCACCAGACCGCCGGCGCATTCGTCGGCGACATCGGCATCACGTCGCAGCGCTTCCCGCACGAGGAGTGCATGCCCGTGCAGGACGACTGTCGCGCGCGACAGGTGCTGGAAGCGACCTGGCGCAAGGAACGCGGCGAACCATCGGTCGACATCGACGAACGCGCACTCGAACGGACGATCTTCTACAGCCGCACGCTCGCCGTCCCGGCGCGGCGCAAGCTGGACGATGCGCGTGCGAAGCGCGGCGAACAGGTGTTCCGCGACGCCGGCTGCGCCACCTGCCACCGCGAGAGCTATGTCACGGGCAATCTGCCCGATTTCCCGGAGCTGTCGAACCAGCGCATCCGGCCCTACACGGACCTGCTGCTCCACGACATGGGCGAGGGCCTGGCCGACGGTCGCCCGGACTTCCTGGCGGACGGCCGCGAATGGCGCACGCCGCCGCTGTGGGGCATCGGCCTGGTGAAGACGGTCAACGGTCACACCTTCTTCATGCACGACGGTCGCGCCCGCAATCTGATGGAGGCGGTGCTGTGGCACGGCGGCGAAGCGCAGGCTTCACAGCGCCGCGTGCTGCGTCTTTCCAAAGCCGATCGCGCGGCGTTGATCGCGTTCCTGGAGTCGCTTTGATGACGAAACTGCGGGAGAGAGGGCGCGCGACGCCACGCGGCGTGCGGGCGCTGCTGCTGGCGCTGTCGCTGGGCCTTGCGCCGATGCACGCGGCCATGGCCCAGGCGCCCGCCGCGATCAGCGATGCGCAGTTCGTGGCATCGACGGCGCGCAGCTTTGCCGCGAAGTACGGCGAACTCGCGCAGCGCGGGACGGCGCTGCGCGATGCCGTGACCGCGCTGTGCGCGGAGCCCGCGTCGGCCGATCGCCTGGCGGCGGCGCGCACGGCGTGGCGACAGGCCGCCGTGGGGGTGCGCACGGTCGAGGCCTGGCCGCTGGGGCCGACGCTCGAACTGCGCGCGCTGCCGCGCGTGGACTTCTGGCCGACGCGCGTGCCGCAGATCGACGCCACGCGATCGGCGACCAGCAGGGCGGCACGCTCGACCTGACGAAGGTCGGCGTGACCGCGAAGGGCCTGCCTGCGCTCGAATACCTGCTGTTCGACGCCGGCAAGGGCACGCCTGCGCTCGCGGGGGCCGCGTCCTGGCAGTACGCACAGGCGCTCGCCGCCGAGTTCGCGCAGGTGACGACTGAACTGCACGCGGCGTGGCAGGCCTGGAGCACGGGTGCTGCACTCGCCGATGCGGACAAGGCGAAGGCGCTGGTCGGCGATACGGTGAACGTCGTGGTGGCGGCACTGAACGGGCTGCGTGCGCAAGCTTGCACGGCCCGGCGACTGCCAGGCACACCGACGCCGACGTGGGACGCGTGGCGCAGCGGCGCGACCCGCGACCACGTGCTCGCGACGCTCGGCGGTGTGCGCATGGTGTTGGGCGACGCGGCTGCGGGCGCTCCGGGCCTGCTGGCGCTGCTGCTGATCGTGGTCGGGCGGCGCTGGCACAGCAGCTGGCCGACCATGCCGCGGCTGGGCGGCGAAATCGAGGCGCGCCTGCCGATCCGTCGCAGGCCAGCGCCCGTCCACTTCCCCAGCGGTGCGATGCGAACTGGCGCAACTGCAGGAAGGGCTGGCCGGCGATGCGGCGACCGCACTGAAGATCACGATGGGCTTCAGCCAGCTCCGATGGCGACTGACCCGACGGCACCGCAAGCCGCGCCGGAAGGGACCTGCAGATGCGCGCCGGCGCCGCGTCGTGGCCGCCGCGGCGCTGCTCGGCGCCGCTGTGGCCGACGGCCCTGCAGGCGGCGCCGCGCTTTCCAGAAACGTGCAAGCGATGCCGACTTCCTGCTGCTGTCTGGCATGGAGCCCGGAGAGGCCGCGACGGCACAGGCCGCCTGCAGCATCGCGCCGGCGGGATCGCGGTCGACGGCATCGCGATGCCGGCGCGCGCGCACGGCGTGCGCGCGATCCGCGGCACCGCGCCACAGCGCTACGTCGTCGCGCAGACCCGGCGCCTACCTGTGGCGCATCGTACGGCATGCCGCAGCGGCACGCTGCTCGCGGCGCGGGGAAGACGGCGAATACCGCTACGAAGGCCATGTGGTCGTCGATGCCGCACACGCCCGCATCTATGCCACCGAATCGCATGTCATCGAGTCCGAAGGCCGCATCGGCGTGTACGACGCGGACACGCTGCGACGGCTCGCCACGTGGACCAGCGGCGGTATCGGCCCGCACGAACTGCTGCAGATCGCGCCCGACGTGCTGGCCGTCGCCAACGGCGGCATCCTCACGCTGCCGAGACCGGACGCGTGAAGCGCAATCTCGACACGATGCAGCCGCGCCTCGCGCTGATCGACCTGCGCGACGGAATGGCCGCCTGCTGCAGGGCCATGCGCTGCCGCAGCAGCACGCCGGCATCCGTCACCTGGCATGGTCCGGCGACGGCCGGCTCGGTGTCGCGCTGCAGCTCGAAGAGGCGCTTGCAATGCCGCTGCTCGCGGTGTTGCACGACGGCGCGCTGCGGGTGGCCGGCGCCCAGCCCGATGCGTCATCCGGCGCAGTGCGCTACGGCGCCGCCATCGCCGCGTGCGGCGACCGCTTCGCCGTCACCTGTCCGCAGAACGACCGCGTGCAGGTGTGGGCGAGCGACGGCACTCCGGTGGGCAGCATCGCGATGGCGAAGCCCAGCGGCATCGCGGTGCGCGACGGCGCCTTCATCGTCAGCAGCGAGACCGGCATCGGCCTGCGCATCGATGCGCGCACGCTCGCCGCAGCCCCCGAACCGCGCCTTGCGCAGCCGGCGCGGCTGTGGGACAACCATCTGGCGTGACGGGCGGCATGGTTATCATCCCCGCGAAAGCGCGGATCCAACTTGACGTTCGTCGCCATGCTGGATGCTCAAAAATGGATCCCCGCTTTCGCAGGGATGACAGCAGACGGGTGCCGCCGTCATCCCGGCGAAGACCGGGATCCAGTTTTCTGCCGCGCTGTTGGGCCCCGGCCTACGCCGAGGCGACGGCGCACAGGGTTCTACCCGCGCTTGAGCTTCATCCTCTCGGCCGCGCCTCGGTGCATCGCCTTCCAGTGCGCCAGGCGCTGGCGGCGTTCCAGCGGTGTCAACTGGTCGCGCCGCACGTCGCGCAGCATCTTCTGGTAGTTGAGCAGCCGGTCGGCATCGACCCCATCGCGCACGGCGCAGCCCGGCTCGTCGAAGTGACGGCAGTCGCGGAAGCGGCACTGCGCGGCGAGCGTCGCGATGTC
>JBGAIO010000162.1:0-2480 GCA_044225415.1 Burkholderiaceae bacterium
GATTGGTCCACGGCATGGCGCGGTAGATGTAGTCCCACAGCGTGGTCGCCGCATTGAGCTTGGTGCCGACCGTGCGCACGCCATCCGGGCGCGTCAGCGACTCGGCGCGGCCGCGTTCGATGTCGCCCTTCTTCACGCCGCCGGCGATCTGCAGGTAACGGTTGCTCTCGCCGAAGGTGCCATGGCAGCTCGCGCACTGTGCGTCGTAGATCAGCTGCCCCTGCTCGACGGTGCCGCGACCCTTGCGGACACCGTGGCCGTCGGGACGCACGTCGATGTCCCAGCCGGCGATCTCCTGCGGCGTGGCGGTGCGGCCGAAGCCGAAGCGCCCCGCATCGTTCGCTGTCGTGGCCTGCTGCGCAATCGCCGGCGCAGCGAACGCGGTGACGATCAACGCGCCGGGCAGCGCGCGACGCAGCGCATGGTCAACCCACCTGGACATTCCACACCTCGCCATTCGGGTTGACCTGCCACGTCTGGATGCCGTTGTTGTGATAGATCGAGCGCGTGCCGCGCACGCCACGCAGCTGCGGCAACGTCGGCTGCACGTGGCCGGTCTCGTCGACGGCGCGACTCTGCAGCAGTGCCGGGCCGCCGTCCCAGTTCCAGCCGATGCGGAAGCGCACCAGCGACTTGGACAGGACGGGTTCCTGCAGTTGCGCGTTGCGCCAGTTGCGACCGCCGTCGACGGAGACATCGACGCGGCGGATCTTCCCGCGGCCGCTCCACGCCAGACCCTTGATCTCGTAGTAGCCCTTCGTGGTCAGCTTCTGTCCACCCGAGGGGCCGGTGATCACCGACTTCACTTCCTGGACAATCGAGTACTGGCGGTGCGTGCCGTCGGGCAGCAGGTCGATGTAGTGAATCGACTCCTCGCGCGCATTCCAAGGCTTGTCGCCGACTTCCAGCCGGCGCAGCCACTTCACGCTGGACACGCCCTGCACGCCCGGCACCAGCAGCCGCAGTGGATAGCCGTTCTCCGGCCGCAGCATCTCGCCGTTCTGGCCGTAGACGACCATCACGTCGTTCAGCGCGAACTCGAGCGGGATCGAGCGCGTCAATGCGGAACCGTCCGCGCCTTCGGCGAGGATGAACTTCGCCTGCTTCCGGTCGTAGCCCACTTCCTCGAGCAGCGTCGACAGCAGTACGCCGGTGAATTCGCTGCACGCAATCATGCCGTGCGTGTACTGCACCGTCGGAACCGCGACGTTGGCCCACTCCATGCCGGAGTTGGCGCCGCACTCGATGAAATGGATGCGCGACACCGACGGGAACCGCATGATGTCGTCCATCGTCAGGATCAGCGGCTTGCGCACCATGCCGTGGATCATCAGGCGATGCTTCACGGGATCGATGTTCGGCGCGCCCGAGTGGTGACGCTCGAAATGCAGCCCGCTCGGCGTGATGATGCCGAACAGGTTCTGCAGCGGCGTGAAGCTGATCGAGGCCTGCGGCTGCGGCGTCAGGCCCGGGCTCTGCCGGCGCTGCACGTTCTTCTCGAACTCCGACGGCACGCCATAGGGCAGCGCCACGACCGGCGCGCCCAGCGAGCGCGACCATGCGGGCACCAGTGGCGGCTCGAAGCCATCCTTCGCCTGCGCGAGCGCGCGGCCGCCGGCCATGGCGGCCAACCCGCCCCCGAGCGCGGCGCCGCCTTTCAGGAAGCCGCGCCGCGAGCGCGTTGCCGCGCGCAGCGTCTCGGCACTCAGATGGTTCTCCGGCGCCGCGATGACACGCCCGGGCGCCACGGCCCGGCCATCCCCTGCCATTCGATTCCTCCCCCGACCGTCGGCCCGTCGCGGGCCGAGGCTGTTCCTGTCACGCCTTCACGGGCATGAACTTCTTCACCATCCGGCTGTTCATCGCCGGTGCGTCGTGCTGGCCCGCGATGTGCACGCAGGCCGTCCGGCACAGCGTGACCACGGCCGGGTCGCTGATCGAATAGAACACCGTTGCACCTTCGCGGCGCCGCTTCAGCACCCCGCGGCCGTACATCAGGTTCAGATGTCGCGACACGTTGGTCTGGCTCGAACCGACGCGCTCGACGATCTCGCTCACGCTGCGCTCGCCGTCGCAGATCGTGTTCAGGATCTTCAGCCGGGTCGGCTCGGCCAGCAGGCCGAAATAACCCGACACCACGTCGAACAGCCGGTCCAGCTCGGCATCCACTTCCGGTCTCCCGCCTGGCGGCGCCAGGTCCGCGCCGCGCACAGCCACCCCAATACGCCACACACATGCGCATATGCGCACTGACGCACATATTTGTCGAATCCTGCAGCACGGTCAAGTTGCGCCGCAACACGCCGGCCGATGGGCATCCCTTGCGCGGCGTCAGCCGCCCGGAGCGCGCGGGACTTGCAATATACCCCACCGGGTATAGCATACGGGTCGTCCGCCGGGCCGGCACGGCGGGCCCGATCGGCAACCCATCAACTCGTGACGAGGCAGCAATGAAAACCAACGCAGGAACACTGGACCGC
>JBGAIO010000048.1:0-20130 GCA_044225415.1 Burkholderiaceae bacterium
AAAGGGCAAGACCTGACTCCATTCAGCAGCACGACCGGCTGCTGCCCGCCGCATAGCGCGCCGCCTGCCGATCGCGGAAGAAGGCCTCGTAGGTCATCGGCTCCTGCTCCGGATGCGTGCGGCGCACGTGCGCGACGTAGGCGTCGTAGTCGGGCACGCCGATCATCAGGCGTGCCGTCATCTTCGCGTAGCGGCCGAGCTCGCCGAGCCGGCCGCCGCCGAACAGGCCGGGCATCGTTACTCGGCGCCGTGCGGCGCCAGCTGGGCGTTGCCCAGCGGCTCGTACGGCGTCTCGCGCACCGTCGGCTTCTGCGCCTGCAGCGCCTGCAGGCACGCCCGCACGCCGAAGATCACGATGGCGACGACCACGGCCATGAACAGCGCGCACAGCGCCGCATCGATGCGATCGTTCATCACGATCTGCTCCATCTGCGCCATCGACTTCGCCGGTGCGAGCACCTTGCCCTGCGCGATGGCGTCGCTGAACACGTTGGCGTGCGCGAGGAAGCCCACCTTCGGGTTGGCGCTGAACACCTTCTGCCAGCCGGCGGTCAGCGTGCAGGCGAGCAGCCACAGCGTCGGCATGATCGTCACCCACGCGTAGCGCTGCCGCTTCATGCGGAACAGCACGACGGTGCCCAGCATCAGCGCAATGGCGGCGAGCATCTGGTTCGCGACGCCGAACAGCGGCCACAGCGTGTTGATGCCACCCAGCGGGTCGGTCACGCCCTGGTAGAGGAAGAAGCCCCACATCGCCACGCACAGGCCGGTGGCCACCAGGTTCGGCAGCAGCTGGTCGGTGCGCTTCATGTACGGGACGAAGTTGCCGATCAGGTCCTGCAGCATGAAGCGGCCGGCGCGCGTCCCGGCGTCCACGGCCGTCAGGATGAACAGCGCCTCGAACAGGATCGCGAAGTGATACCAGAAGGCCATCGCGGTCTTGCCGCCCAGCACGGCGGACAGGATGTGCGCCATGCCGACGGCCAGTGTCGGCGCGCCGCCGGCGCGCGAGATGATGGTCGTCTCGCCGACGTCCTTCGCGGTCTGCGTCAGCATGTCGGGCGTGATCACGAAGCCCCAGTTGCTGATCGCGGCAGCGGCCGAGTCGGCCGTCGTGCCCAGCACTGCCGCGGGACTGTTCATCGCGAAGTACACGCCGGGTTCGATGACCGAGGCGGCGACCAGCGCCATGATGGCGACGAAGCTTTCCATCAGCATGCCGCCGTAGCCGATGAAGACGGCGTGCTTCTCGTTGTCCAGCATCTTGGGCGTGGTGCCCGACGAGATCAGCGCGTGAAAGCCGGAGACGGCACCGCACGCGATGGTGATGAACAGGAACGGGAACAGCGCGCCCGACCACACCGGGCCGGTGCCGTCGACGAAGCGCGTCAGCGACGGCATCTGCATCGGCGGCATCACGATCAGGATGCCCAGCGCCAGCCCGACGATCGTGCCGATCTTCAGGAAGGTCGACAGGTAGTCGCGCGGCGCGAGCAGCAGCCACACCGGCAGGGAGGCGGCCACGAAGCCATACCCGATCAGCAGCCACGTGAGCTGTATGCCGGTCAGGTTGAAGATCGGCGCGAGCGTCGGGCTGGCGGCCACGTCCTCGCCGAACACGATCGCGGCGAGCAGGCCGACGAGGCCGATGATCGACATCTCCAGCACCTTGCCCGGGCGCAGGAAGCGCAGGTAGATGCCCATGAAGATCGCGATCGGGACGGTTGCGACGACCGTGAAGGTGCCCCACGGGGAGGCGGTCAGCGCCTTCACCACGATCATCGCCAGCACCGCCAGGATGATGATCATGATGAGGAACGCGCCGAACAGCGCGATCACGCCCGGCGCCTGCCCCAGTTCGGACTTCACCAGGTCGCCCAGCGAGCGGCCGTCGCGCCGGCTGCTGATGAACAGCACGATGAAGTCCTGCACCGCACCGGCGAACACCACGCCGGCGAGGATCCACAGCATGCCCGGCAGCCAGCCCATCTGCGCGGCCAGCACCGGCCCCACCAGCGGTCCCGCGCCCGCGATGGCGGCGAAGTGGTGGCCGTACAGGATCTTCGGATCCGTCGGCACGTAGTCGAGGCCGTCGTTGTGCTTCCACGCCGGCGTCATGCGTGTGGAATCGACCTGCAGCACGCGATGCGCGATGAACAGGCCGTAGTAGCGATAGGCGATGAGATAGGTGCACACCGCGGCTACCACGATCCAGGTGGCGCTGATTGTCTCGCCACGGTTCAATGCGATGGTTGCGAAGGCGATGGCGCCCAGCGCCGCGACGAGAATGAACCACCCGTGCTTCTTCAGATTCATGAGTGTCTCCGCTTCAGAAACGGCCTGCGCTCGTCCCATGCGAGGTGGTCTGCGCTCGTGGGAACGATCAGTGCGGCCGCAAGGGCGAAACTGTCGTTCCGTGCAGATCCCCGTCGTTTGCGCAAGATCATAGGCCGCAAAGACTCGGAAGGAGACGCGTCTCCGCGCCTGAGTCAGCGTTGTGTCAGGTGCATGGTGCCGCGCACAAACTTCGCCACGCGGCAGCATGCTTCGAATAGCGGGATGTATGGCCCGCCACGCGCTGCCTTGTCTCCGCTGATCAGCGGGATGCCGGGCTGGCCATCGCAGGTGGGTCGTCAGCGGATTTCTGCACCCACAGGAATCCCAGTGCGACAGCGATGAGCGGACTTGCGAAATTGAACACCGCGTACGGCAGGTAGCTGAAGGTGGCCACGCCGAGCGTCGCGGACATGTACGCGCCGCAACTGTTCCAGGGGATCAGCGCGGAGGTCGGCGTACCCGCGGCGCCGATCGTGCGTGACAGCATCACGGGTGCGAGACTCATCTTCTCGAAGGCCTTCTTCAGCATGCGGCCCGGCAGGACGATGGCGATGTACTGATCGGCGGTCGCGATGTTGGTCGCAACGACGGCGCCGACCGTTGTCGCGACGACGCTGCCGGCGGACCTGAGTTTCTGCGTCAGCGGCGTGATCAGCCGCTCGAGCACGCCCGCGCGTTCGATGACGCCGCCGAACGCCAGCGCGGTGATGATGAGCCAGACTGTCGAGAGCATGCTCGCCATGCCGCCGCGGGTGGCCAGCATGTCCAGCGGCGGGTAGCCGGTGTTGGCCACGTAACCGCTGGCGAGCGCCAGCCAGACGCCCTTGATCATCGCGAGCCACGCGGGCAGGTCGGCGTTGCCGACCCGATGCGCAAAGTCGACCACCCGCTCGGGCGCGACGCACACGGCGAGCACGCCGCCGGTGAGCGCGCCGATGAAGATGCTGGTGAAGGGGGGCACCTTGAACGCTGCCAGCCCGATGACCACCACCAGTGGCAGGAACAGCCACAGTGAGATGTGGAACGAACGCTCGATCTGCGCGAGCTTCGCGCCGGCATCGAACTGCCCCGACTGGCCGAACAGCGAAAAGACCGCCAGCGCGATCGCCAGCGACAGCGCAGAGGTGAAGATGGCGACCTTGACGTGCTTGTACAGGTCCACGTCGGCGGCGGCCGCGGCCAGGTTGGCGCTGTCCGACAGCGGCGAACTCGTGTCGCCGAAATAGGCACCGGAGATGATCGCCGCGGCGGTGATGGCCGGATTCAGGTCCATGCTTGCGGCGATGCCCATGAAGCCCACGCCGATGGTGCCGACCACCGTCCATGAACTGCCCAGGCTGAACGACACGATCGCGCAGATGGCCGCGACCGTCACGTAGAAATAGTTGGGGCTGAGCAGCTGCAGTCCGTAGTACACCATCGCGGCCAGCGTGCCGCTCATGGCCCAGGTGCCGATCAGCGCGCCCACGCCGAACAGGATGAAGATCGCCCCGATGCCGGTGCCGACGCTGGCGACCGCCGCATCGGACAGCGACTTCAGGCCGTGGCCGCGGCGCCGCGCGATGGCCACCGCGATCATGGTGGCGATGACCAGTGCAACCTGGTTGGGTCCGCCTGCACCGGCGTCGCCGAACAGGAAGTAGGAGAGTCCGATCAGGCCGATCAGCGCGGCGATCGGGACGATGGCTTCGGTGAGCGAAAGCGGCTGCGGCGCGTCGGGTGACGTGTCGGATGGCTTTTCTGGGTTGTTCAAGGCTGCCACCGCGAATCGAAAGAGAAACGGCGGGCCGCTTTCGCAGCCCGCCGGCACAGCATCAGTAGTCGACGGGCTCGCGGATGATCGGGCAGGTCATGCAGTGGCCGCCGCCGCGGCCGCGCCCGAGCTCGGCGCCGACGATGGTCACCACCTCGATGCCTTCCTTGCGCAGCAGCGTGTTCGTGTACGTGTTGCGGTCGTAGGCGAACACCACGCCGGGCGAGGCGCACACGAGGTTCGCGCCGCTGTCCCACTGCGTGCGCTCGCGCATGTAGGCGGTGCCGCCGGTCTCGACCACGCGCAGCTTCTTCAGGCCCAGCGCCTTCGCCACCACGTCGACGAAGGTGCCTTCGTCCTTGTGCAGCTCGACTCCGCTGGGATTGCTGGCGGGCCGGTACGAGAACGCCTGGATGCTGTTGACGATGTCCGGATACAGCAGCACGCAGTCGCGGTCGGCGAAGGTGAAGATCGTGTCCAGGTGCATCGCCGCGCGCAGCTTGGGCATGGCCGCGACGATGACGCGCTCGGCCGCGCCTTTCTTGAACAGCGCCGCCGCGACCTGGCTGATCGCCTGGCGCGACGTGCGCTCGCTCATGCCGATCAGCACGTTGCCCTTGCCGATGGGCATCACGTCGCCGCCTTCGATGGTGGCCAGGCCGTGGTCGGCGGTCGGGTCGCCCCACCACACGTTGACCTTGCCGGCAAAGTCCGGATGGAACTTGTAGATCGACGTGGTGAGGATCGTCTCCTCGTGCCGCGCCGGCCAGTACAGCGAGTTCAGCGTCACGCCGCCGTAGATCCAGCAGGTGGTGTCGCGCGTGTACAGCGTGTTGGGCAGCGGCGGCAGCAGGTATTCGGTGACGCCGGCGGCTTCCTTCACCAGCTTCAGCGTCTCGCCGCCGATCTTCTCGGGGAACTCCTCAGTCGACAGGCCGCCGATCAGCGTCTCGGCCAGGTCGCGGTTCGACAGCCCCATCAGGTAGCTCTTGATCTCGTCGACCAGGCCAAGGCCCACCTGGTTGGGCACCACCTGGTTGTCGATGATCCACTTGCGCGCTTCCGGGATCGCCACGGTCTCGGCCAGCAGGTTGTGCATCTCGACCACGTCCACGCCGCGGTCGCGCATCTTCTGCATGAAGTCGAAGTGGTCGCGCTTGGCGTTCTCCACCCACAGCACGTCGTCGAACAGCAGCTGGTCGCAGTTGGATGGCGTCAGCCGCGCGTGCGCCTTGCCTGGCGCGCAGACCATGACCTTGTGCAGCTTGCCGACTTCGGAATGGACGCCGAATTTCATGGGGGCGTTCGTCACGTTGAACTCCTTTGTCTAGATGGTGAGATAGCCCGTGATCAGGCCGAACAGTGCGTAGAGGGCACCGGCCACGAACACGGCGAAGAGAATCCACTCGGGCATGGTGAAGACCTGCTTGCCCTGCTCGCGGCGCGTCTTCAGGTAGAGCAGCGTGCCCGGCGCGTAAATGAGGAACGACAGCACCAGGAACTTCATGCCGCCGGCGAACACGAGGAACACCGAGTAGATGACTGCGAGCCCCGCGATGATCAGGTCCTTGCTGCGGTCGGCATCGGTCGCCGGATAGGTCTCGCGCGTCATGACCAGCTTCAGCAGATAGGCGGCCGACAGCAGGTACGGCAGCAGCGAAAGGTGGCTGCACAGCGACAGTGCGAAGGTGAAGGCGTCCGCGGAGAACAGCGTTGCGGCCAGCACCACCTGGATCAGCATCGACGTGAAGAACAGCGCCGTGGTCGGCACGCCGGCGGCGTTCTCCTTCGCCAGGAAGGCCGGCATGTCGCCCTTCTTCGCGGCGATGGACAGCACCTCGGCGGCCATCAGCGTCCATGCGAGGTACGCGCCCAGCACGGAGACGATGACGCCTGCGCCGATGAACTTCGCGCCCCACGGACCGACCGCCGCGGCCAGCACGCCGCCTACCGAGGGCTGCGACAGCTGCTGCAGCTCGGCGCGCGGCAGGATGCCGAAGGACAGGATCGACACGGACGCGAACAGCGCCAGCACGCCCAGGAAGCCGACCACCGTGGCGAAGCCCACGTCGGAGCGCTTCTGCGCGTAGCGCGAATAGTTGCTGGCGCCTTCGATGCCCAGGAACACGAACACCGTGACCAGCATCGTCGCCATGACCTGCTGGAACAGGCTGCCGTAGTCGCGCTGGCTGGCCGCGCCCGTGGCGTAGATGTCGTTGTGCGCATGCAGGTATTCCTGCACGTTGCCGGTGCCGCCCCACAGGTTGGCGGCAAACACGTCCGGCTTGAAGGCGAAGATCACCAGCACCAGGAACAGCAGCAGCGGGATGACCTTGGCGATCGTCACGATCTTGTTCAGCGCTGCCGCCTCTTTCGTGCCGCGCAGCACCAGGAAATGGAACGCCCAGATGCCCACCGACGACACCGCGACCGCCGCGAAAGTGTTGCCATCGCCGAAGATCGGCGCGATGCCGCCCAGCGTTGACTTGATCAGCACCCAGTAGGACACGTTGCCCACGCAGGCACTGGCCCAGTAGCCGAAGGCCGACGCGAAGCCGGGGTAGGGGCCGAAGCCTGCCCGCGCATACGCGTAGACGCCCGCGTCCAGATCCGGCTTGCGGTTCGCGAGCTTCTGGAACACGAAGGCCAGCATCAGCATGCCGGCACCCGCGATGGTCCATGCGATCAGTGCACCGTAGACGCCGGTGGCCATCGCGAAGTTTCGCGGTATCGAAAATACGCCCGCGCCCACCATGCCGCCGACCACCATCATCAGCAGCGCAGTGCGTGAAATCTTCTGGACGCTGGAGTCCATGTGTGTCTCTCCCGGCGGGAATCGACGATCCCCGCGCTTCGAATGGTTGCTTGTGTTCGGGTGATCTGCTGCTGACAGTCGAGCGGCAAGCTTACGCTGTCGATTGCCGACGAGTATTGCCGCTCATTGCTTGCCGCTCATTGCGCAGCGGGCAGAGGTTACACGGCAACGGCGGCAGTGCCCATGCCGGGAAAGATGTGGTGGAGGCGGCGGGAATCGAACCCGCGTCCGCAAGTGATCCGGATCAAGTTCTACATGCGTAGCCGGTCTATTTGGATCTCACCGCGCGCTTAGCCGATCGGCAGGCCGACGCGCGGCCAGTCGCTGATTCTCGGCACCGGCGTCGCGACACCACCGGTGATCAGCCTCTGTAAATGTCGCTGCTGCTGCTTGCGCAGCCTAGCCCAGGGGCCAGCTAGTGCAGCGTCTCACCGGATATTAAGCGGCGAGAGCGAAACGCTCGTCGTTGGCGTTTGTAGTGTTCCAGATGGATTTACGAGGTGACTGGTCCTCGGCATGCCCTTGGATCTTTCACGACCCGCGTCGAAACCAGGTCGCCCCCAGGAAGTTCGATTGTAGATGAGCGCCAGATGGAGGCGCCGGCGCGAATGTCAACGCCAGCAAGCGTGCTCACTTCAGCGCGAAATCGACGCGCGTGCCGGCGTCGGTGCCCGCCTTGGCATCGCCCGCACCGACCTTGGGCTCGACCATGAAAATGCGTTCGCGCGGCACCTTGCCTTCGGTCTCCAGCCGCTCGCGCACAGCGCCGGCGCGGTGATTGGCCAGCGCGCGCAGATCGTCGGGTGTGACGGCCTGGTGGGCGACGATGAGCTTCTCCATCTCTGACGCTGGAATGGTCTTGGCGATGCCGATGAAGTTGCGCGGCTTGTCCGGGATCTTCTCGTCGTCGTAGACGGCTGCGATCAGCGCCGGACGTTCCTCGGGAGTGATCGTCACCGTGGCCGGATCCACCGCCGCGCCGCCGTTGCGCACGATCTGCTTCACCTTGGCGGCGCGCATCTTGGCCTCGAGCTTGCCGGCGAGCACGCCCTCGGTGTCCACGGCGGGATCGGCATGGCCGATGACGTCGAGCTTCAGCGCCGGCCGGTCGTTGAGCGCCTTTGACAGCGTGTCGACGCGCTTGACCTGGTCGGGCGCCAGTGCGGCGCTGCCCGGCCTGAACTGCACGTAGCCGAGTTCCTCGCCGCCGCCGAAGGCCGCCGACAGCAGCGCGAAAGGCGCGGTCACTGCCTTCGTGAGCAGGTTGACGATGACCTGGATGATGATGCCGCCGATCGAGAACTTCGGATCGTCCAGCGAGCCGCTGACCGGCAGGTTGATGTCGATCTCGCCGCGGGAGTTCTTCAGCAGCGCCACGGCCAGCGGCACCGGCAGCTTGGTGGCGGTGGGACTGTCGACGCGCTCGCCGAGCGTGAACTGGTCGATGAACAGGTGGTTGTTCGCGGCGAGCTTGCGATCCTCGATCCTGTACTTCACTTCCATCGTGAGCTTGCCCTTGACGATGGGGTAGCCCGCGTACTTCAGCGAGTAGGGCGTGAGCCGCGGCAGATCGACGCCGCGCGTGTGGCCTTCGACGTCGAGGAACAGCACCGGCGTCAGCGGCCGCAGGCGGCCGCTGATCTCGAGCGGCGCGTCGTCGTCGATCGCGCCGGCGAGCGCGATCGTCGCGGGGTCGTCGCGGTCGGAGGCCAGCGTCGTGATGGTGCCACCCAGCTGCGTCATGTTCGCCGTGTAGTTCGGTTTGATGAAGAGATCGGTGAAGTTGACGTTGCCGCGTGTGACGTCGATGTGGCCGATGCGGATCAGCGCGCGCGGGCTGTCGGTGGCTGACGGCTCGGCAGATCTGCCGACGGCCGTGTCGATCGATTTCCCTTTCGGCTGAGCGCTTGCCTTGCCCGGTGGAGTGTCGGGCCCGGCCGCTTGCTCCGTCTGCGGCGCAGGCCCGGTCTCGGCGCGCGGCGCGGACAGGTTGGCTGGCGCCTCGCCCGGCTTGCGCACCAGGTCGACCAGATTGAGCCGTCCCTGCTCGGAAACGATGATGCGCGCGTAGAAGTCGGACAGCGCAACCTTGTCGACGATGACCTGCGGCGCGCCCTTGCCGGTCTGCACGTCGACGCCCGCCAGGTCCAGCACCTGCCACTTGAGCAGATCGTTCTCGCCCGCGGCATCCTGCAGATGCAGATTGCCCAGGCGCGCTGAGCCGCGGTAGCTCACCTGCAATGCGTCGCCCGACTGCGTGGCGCGCAGTTGTCCGCGCGCGGAGACCTCGGCCTGCTGCAGCTGTGCGTTGAGGCGATCGGCCAGGTAAGGACGCGCGCCGGTGGCGTCGAGGTTGGCGACGTTGATGCGCAGGTCGGTGTCGAGGGGCTTCGGCCGCAGTCCACCCTGCACGCCCAGCGTTCCGCCTCGGCCGAGACGGGCGTTGAGCGCGAGCTCCGCGCGCTCCGAGCCATCGGCGTGCAGGTTGCGCACCGTGCCGTTGATGGCCGTCGCGCGCAGCTGCGCGGCCGGCTTCACGCCGAGATCGTCGAACTGCACGCTGCTGCGGGCCAGTGCGAGCTCGCGCACGACGATGCTCCACGGGTTCGCCGCCTTCGCGTCGTCGGGTGCCGCGGCCGGAGCGGGGGCTGGACCCGCCGCGGGCGGTCGGAACACCTGCACCCAGTTGATCTCGCCGTCGGGCAGGCGCTTGACCGCTGCATCGAACCCGTCGAGCCGGATGCTGCCGAAGACCGCTGCGCGCTTCACGAAATCGATGCCGGCATCGGCCACATCGAGAGCCGCGATCTGCAGGGCCGCGTCGCTGCCGGCAGGGCCCTTCACGCTGAGCTTCGTGCCGTGCCAGCGGATGTCCTGGATCGCGATGACCTGTTGCGGCTGCGATTCGTAGACGACCGTCGCGTCGGTGTCGCTGCTGCCGTCGATGCTCGCATTCATGATTTTGCCGAGATAGCGAGCGACTGCGCGCATCTGCACCGCGCGCGCGGCGACCTGCAGGCGCACGCCGACGGGTGCGAGGCCGGCTTCGCCGTCGGCCGTGGTGGTGCCGCCGTTGTCTTCCACCGCGACGGACAGGCCGACCTTGCCGCGCTGCGCCGACGTGTTGGTCAGTCCGCTCGCCTGCGCTGCGAGGTTCACGAAGCGGATGCGGAAATCGCCGGCGCTCGAGTCGACCAGTTCGAGCGTGCCGCCGCTGACCTTCGCCTGTCGGAGCGTGAATGCAAAAGGCCTCGCGGGCGTCGACGACGGGGCCTTGCTGTCCACTGCGGCGGATGGCGCGCTGCCCTGCACCGGATGACTGGCCAGTGCAAGCCAGTTGACGGTGCCATCCGCCGTACGTACGACGTGGACGTCAGGGCCATCGAGTGCCAGGTCAGCCACCGTCAGGCGGCTGTCGAAGGGCTGCAGGTCTTCCAGCGCGACGCGCAGCGTCTTCCATTCGATCAGCGGCTGCGCATTGGCTGCCGGAGCGGCGAGCGCAAAGTCGCTGACCGCGAAACTGCCGGAGATCACCGTCTGTGCCGGTTGCGCCGGACGATCACCCTTCGCTGCGGCGGCACGGCGGAAGGCGATCTGCAGGTCGGTGTCCAGTGTGCCGCGCGGGATCGCGAAGTTGAGCCGCACCGGGACGTAGGCGAGGTACGTGGGGATCGCCAGCCCGTCGAGCTTCAGGTGGATCAGTGATTCGAGCGTGTCGGCGAAGGGCCGGGTCTCGCCGTCGACGTCAATGGGCGAACCGTTCAGGCGCGCGTGAAACGCCGGCTGCACATTGATCTCCGCATGGCTGGGCAGCGACGACAGGAACGGAATCCCGATGCGGATCTGGTCGAGCAGGTGCTTGCGGCCGATAGGGCGATCATCGAAGTTGACCGTGCTGTCGGTGACTTCGATGTTGTGCAGCGCGTAGCGCGCCGGCGTGTCGTCGGGCCTGGCCGGCTTCGGTCGCGCGTTGAAGCGTTCGATGATGTCGCTGAAATTGAAGGTGTTGGCGTCGAGGCGCGCGATGTTGGCGACCAGTCCGTCGATCTTCAGCGCGGCGAGCACCGGTGCAAGACGGAAAAGCGACGTGGTCGACACGTTCGCCGTCGCTTCGCGCACCGTGGCCAGCGGCGCAGCCTCGCCAGCCGCGCCGGCCACCGCCACGCCGCGCAGGGTCAGGCGCAGCGAGAAGGGATTGAAGCGGACCTGCTCCACGGTGACCGCGCGCCCGAGCTCACGCGTGGCGACGGTTTCCAGGCCCCAGCGCACGCCCGCCGGCACGGCGAATGCACCGACGATGCCGTACAGCGCGACGACGGCGACGACGATGATGGCTGCACGCCGCAGCTTCGCGGGCGAGGCAGAGAACCAGTTCTTCATGTGCGCGGTCCGGATGCCCGTCGCCGCCCGGCCTGGGTCGCGTCGATGGCCCGCGCGGCCGTGGTGGTCGACTTATGCAGCGTCGGCGGGCAATTGTCGCACCCAGCGCTGCAGGTCGCGAGGGGCATCGATGACGGCGTCCGCGCCCCATGCGGTGGGCGGATCGCCTTCGCCGAGATATCCGTAGGCGGCAGCCACCGCCCGCAGGCCGGCGGCGTGCGCTGCCTGTATGTCGCGCAGGTCGTCGCCGACATAGACCGCGTGCAGTGCGTGGCATCCCGCCACCTGCAGCGCGTGCAACAACGGCGCGGGATGCGGTTTCGCGTGCGGGGTGGTGTCGCCGCTGACGACGCACGCTGCGCGTGCCGTCAATCCGAGTGCGGCCGCCAGCGGATCGGTGAAGCGCGCGATCTTGTTGGTGACCACGCCCCAGCGCACGCCGGCTGCGTCCAGCGCGTCCAGCACGTCGGCCATGCCGGGAAACAGCGCGCTGCCGTCGCACAATGCGGACTCGTACTCGA
Source organism: Burkholderiaceae bacterium (assembly GCA_044225415.1). Taxonomy (GTDB): domain Bacteria; phylum Pseudomonadota; class Gammaproteobacteria; order Burkholderiales; family Burkholderiaceae_F; genus JALORV01. The sequence goes on from JBGAIO010000048.1 coordinate 11,807, forward strand.
CGAAGAACTCCTGTCGCAGTTCCTCGAAGCCCGCATCGCCTGGTGCCTTGTCGAATGCGCGGCCGATCATGCCGCGCGCGCCCTGCGACACCAGCGGACGCAGCGTCGCGAGCGGCAGCGGCGCGAGGCCGCGCGTCGCCCGCATGCGGTTGGCGGCGGCGGCGAGATCGGGCGCCGTGTCGGCCAGGGTGCCGTCGAGGTCGAACAGCATCAGGTGGATGGGAGCGTGCATCATGGAGTGGGACCGAGGCGCGACTCAGCGCAGGATCTCGACGAGCAGCACCCACGAGTTCAGCATCGCCACCAGGATGGACGCGACGACGCCGAGTGCGAACCAGCTCAACCCGCCCGGCAACCCGCCATACAGGGCGACGCAGGCCAGCACGCTCGGCAACGCGGCGCACTGGTGCAGCACGGCGCGTCGCGCCGTCAGCGCACGCGCATCGCGGGTGTTCGTCTTCAGCGCTTTAAGCTGGCTCAGCACGGGTATCACCCACGTCGGCAATGCCACGAGCAGCAACATCGTCGCCAGCTCCTCCGGCCGGAGGCCCGGCACCAGTGCAACCAGGCTGCCGGCCAACGCTCCCGCGAGCAGGAGGAGCGTTTCGGCAGCCCGCCCGGACATGCCCGGCAACGCCAGGATGCGCGTCAGGTTGATGGACAGCGACACGAAGACGAGGCCCGCGAGCGCACCCAGCGCGCCGGCAGCCGCCGTGAAGAACGCGGACCAGTCGGCGGGCGTCACCGGATTCATCGTGTGATCGTCCGACGGCCGACGTCAGACCGGTCGACGCAGCGCCATCAGGTAATTGACATCGGTATCGCGTCCCAGCGTTGCGGTGCGCGTCACCGGGTTGTAGGACATGCCGATGATCTCGTGCAGCGCGAGTCCCGCATCCCGGGCGAAGCGGCTGAGTTCGCTGGGCTTCAGGAAACGCCGGTACTCGTGCGTGCCGCGCGGCAACAGGCCCAGCACGTACTCGGCGCCGACGATCGCCAACAGGAAGGCCCTGGCGTTGCGGTTGACGGTCGAGAAGAACACCCAGCCGCCCGGCTTCACCAGCGTTGCGCAGGCACGCACCACGGAGTCGGGCTCCGGCACGTGTTCGAGCATCTCCATGCAGGTCACGACATCGTAGGCGGAGGCGTGTGCCGCGGACCATGCCTCGGCGGTGCCCTCTGCGTACGTGACCTTCGCGCCGGACTCCAGCGCGTGCAGCTGCGCGATCTTCAGCGCCTTGCCGGCCATGTCGAGGCCGGTGACGTCCGCGCCGCGAGCGGCCATGGACTCCGACAGGATGCCGGCACCGCAGCCCACGTCCAGCACCGTCCTGCCGGGGAGGCCCGCGAGCCCGTCGATCCACTGCAGCCTTGCCGGATTGATCTCGTGCAGCGGCCGCATCGGACCGGCCGGATCCCACCAGCTCGCCGCCATGTTGCCGAACTTGCGCAGCTCCGCGGGATCGGCGTTCGCTGCCACCACGATGTCGTTCATTGCGCAATGTTAGCGCCACGGGTCTTAGACTCGCGCTCTCCTGACCGATGCCGGCTGCGCGATCCGCCATGAAACTCTATTTCGACGATGCGGACTTCGACGGTCAGCTGCAGCGCAGCGTGGGTAAGTGCGATGCCGGCATGGCCAACGTCGGCGAATGCCTCTACATCGCTTCGCAGATCGAACCCGGCCACCGCGGCAGCTGGTACGCGGCGTGGTCTGCGTTCGCCGACGGCCTCGTGCAGCAGGCCGGCAAGGCCCTCGACTCCGGCCATGCTGTCAGCGCGGCAGGCTGCTGCCTCCGCGCGGCCGAGTACTACCGGCAGGCATTCTTCTGGCACCGCGACGACCTGGAATGCCCCGAACTGACGACCGCCTATGCCGCGAGCGTGAAGGCGTTCCGAGCGGCACTGCCGAACCTGGCGTATCCCGGTGTCCGCGTCGAAGGCGATACCCCGGGGTACCTTTTCACGCCGCAGGGAGCGGGGCCTTTTCCGACCGTCCTGCACATCGGCGGATACGACAGCACCGCCGAAGAAATGTATGCGTCGGTCTATCCAGCGGTACAGCGCGGCTGGGCCTTCGCAACGCTCGACGGTCCCGGAACCGGCGAGTGCCTGTACATGCATCGCCAGCCCATGCGACCCGACTGGGAACATGTCGTCCCCGGCATGCTCGATCTGCTGTCGATGCATCCGGTGGTCGATCCGCGACGCATCGTTCTCGTGGGCCGTTCATTCGGCGGACTGCTTGCGCCGCGCGGGGCCGCCGGCGAGCCGCGCCTGGCGGCGATGATCGCCGATCCGGGCCAGTACGACATGTCGGCTGCGATCGCCAGAAAGCTCGGTCCTCTGTCGAACGCGATCGACAGTCCGGCAGCAGAACCATTCTTCGATGCGCTGCTGCATATCCCCGCGGTCAGGACACTGCTCGGCCCCCGCATGGTGACCAACGGGGTCGCGACATCGCGTGCCTATCTGCTCGACATGCGCCGCTACAACTGCATCGAGCAGGCGCCGCGCATCCGCTGTCCGAGCCTGATCACGGACAACGAAACCGACGCCGTGTCGACCGGGCAGGGCGAGCAGCTCTACGCTGCGCTCACCTGCACAAAGACCTTCCACCGCTTCCTGAAGAGCGAGGGCGCCGAGGGCCACTGCGAAGGCATGGCGCCCATCGTGTTCTGGACGACTGCCTTCGACTGGCTCGAAGAGACGCTCGGGCCTCGCGGCTGATCGGCGAAGAACCAAAAAAAAAGCCCCGCCGGAGCGGGGCTTTCCTGAGGCGACGCCGGTCTTAACGACGGACCGGGCGGGTACCCACCACCTCGACTTCAACGCGGCGGTTCGGCTGCAGGCAGTCGACCAGCTGCTTGAAGGTACGGATCTCGCCCTTCGGGCTCGGATCCGCGCACTGCTTGACCGGGTTCGCCGGGCCCTTGCCTTCCGTATAGATACGGTTCGGCTCGATGCCCTTGCTGACCAGGTAGTCCTTCACGGCGGTGGCACGGTTGACCGACAGCTTCTGGTTATGCGCCAGCGAGCCGAGTCGGTCGGTGTAGCCCACACCGATGATGACTTCCAGGTTCACACCAGCCAGCTTCGACACGAGATCGTCCAGCGCGGCCTTGCCATCCGGACGCAGCGTGAACTTGTCGAAGTCGAACAGCGCGTCGGCCGCGAACGTCACCTTCTCGCTCGTCGAGGAGCCGGTGCCGGCGGGGGCGGCGGCGGCGGGGGCGGGGGTGGCGGCGGCGGGGGCGGCGGCGGTTCGCAAACCGGCTTCACCCACAGGGCCTTGTCCTCGCACTCGCAGATCGCGGTCCAGTTCGGATACTTCGCGTCCTTGATGACCAGCTTCGAAGCGCGCTCGACGCTCCACGACCCGGTACGCCAGCACAGGCCGTAGGGATCGCGAACGATGACGCCGCGCGCATCGATCACGTACGGGCTTTCCTTGGATCGACAACGACGATGTCCTTGGTCTGGGCAAAAGCGCTCCCAGTCCAGGGCCATCATCGCCGCGCCCAGGAGGCCCAGCTTGATGGATTTCTTCATTAGTGCTCCTCACTCGAGATGTCGAGGCCGGCCGCGGTACCAGGACGGCCGGGTTCGACAAACACTGCATCCGGCGATGATGGCGCACGCCTGTCGGTCATGAAGACCTCAAAGCGACGCCAGCCCTTCCGTCTGCAGCACCTGCCGACAGCGATTTTGCCACGCCTGCAGGGTGGTGCTGGTCGACTCGGCATCGCCCGCCAGGTCTCCGCGATGACCTTCATCGCTTCCTGACAACAGACTGACCCGCGACCCACACGTCGCTGACCTGCTCGCGGCCGGCTGCGTAGGCAAGCTGCGACAGCGGGTCGTACAGCGGCTGGGTCTCGACGGCGGACAGGTCGAAGGCCGCGATCGTCCGCGTCCTTGCCGGGCTCGAGGCTGCCGATCCGCCCGCTCGAGGCCCAGCGCCCGCGCGCCGCCGAGCGTGGCGGCCTCGAGCTTGCGCCGCCGGCAGCGCTGACGGATTGCCGCTCGCGCCTTTGGCGAGCAGTGCCGCCAGGCGCAGTTCGGCAAGCAGGTCCATGCGGTTGTTGCTGGCTGCGCCGTCGGTGCCGATGCCGAGGTTGATGCCGGCGGCCAGCATCGTCGCGACGGGCGCGATGCCGCTGCCGAGTTTCAGTTCGACGCCGGGCAATGGGCGACCGAGGCGCCGCGATGCGCCAGCAGCGCAATCCTCGTCCAGGTCCAGGTGCGGCGTGCACGGCGATCAACCGTTCGCCCGATGAGTTCAGCCGATCAGCGGACGCACCGGCAGCCGCTCGCCATGGCGCTGCACGGACTCGTCGATCTCGTGCTGGGTTTCGTGCAGGTGGATGTGCACCGGCAGATCGAGTTCCTCGGCGAGCATTGCGATGCGCGCCAGCGTTTCGTCGGACACCGTGTACGGAGCGTGCGGTGCCAGCGTGAAACTCACCAGCGGATCGCCGCGCCACGCATCGCGCGTGGCGAGGCCCTTGCTCAGGTAGTCGTCGGCATCGACCGCGTAGCCCGTCGGGAACTCGATCGCGATGACGCCGGCCACGGTGCGCATGCCGGCGGCGCGCAGGCCGCGGATCGCGGCATCCGGATAAAAGTACATGTCCGAGCAGCAGGTCGTGCCCGCGCGCAGCATCTCGAGTGCGGCGACATACGACCCGTCGTGGACGAACTCGGCCGTGGCCAGCGCTTTCTCCAGCGGCCATATGCGCTGCTCGAGCCACTGGCGCAGCGGCAGGTCGTCGCCGATGCCGCGCAGCAGCGCCATGGCGGCGTGCGTGTGCAGGTTGACCAGGCCGGGTGTCAGCGCGTGCGTAGGCAGTGCGATGCGCTCCGCGGCCGCGTAGCGCTCCCGCGCGGCTTCGCTCGGCAGGATGTCGACGATGCGGCCGCCGCGGACGGCCACGGCGTGGTTGTCCAGTACCGCGCCGCGCGGCACGACGGGAATCACCCAGCGCGCCTCGATCAGCAGGTCGACGTTGTCCATGGTGGAGCGGGTTGTGAAGGTGCGTGGCGGCGGATCAGAGCACATCGCGCGCACCTTGGCGAGCGGCCCCGGCGAGCGGGGAAAGACACGCGTGCGCTGCTAGAATTTCAGATTGCATTCTGACTGGTTCCGCGCCCGTTCGCAGACCCTGCCCGATGGATTCATTCGCGAAGGAAACCCTGCCCGTCTCGCTCGAAGAGGAGATGCGGCGTTCGTACCTGGACTACGCGATGAGCGTCATCGTCGGGCGCGCGCTGCCCGACGTGAGGGACGGGCTCAAGCCCGTCCATCGGCGCGTGCTCTTTGCGATGCACGAGGCCGGCAACCACTGGAACCGCGCCTACGTCAAGTGCGCGCGCGTGGTCGGCGAAGTGATGGGCAAGTACCACCCGCACGGCGACAGCGCCATCTACGACACGCTCGTGCGCATGGCGCAGGACTTCTCGCTGCGCTACACGCTGATCGACGGGCAGGGCAACTTCGGCTCGATCGACGGCGACAACGCCGCGGCGATGCGCTACACGGAGTGCCGGCTCGACCGGATCGCGGCCGAACTGCTGGCGGACATCGACAAGGAAACCGTCAACTTCGTGCCGAACTACGACGGCAAGGAGCGCGAGCCGTCGGTGCTGCCGTCGAAGCTGCCGAACCTGCTGGTCAACGGCTCCGCCGGCATCGCGGTGGGCATGGCGACCAACGTGCCGCCGCACAACCTGTCGGAGGTCGTCGACGGCTGCCTGGCGCTGCTGCGCCGGCCCGAGACCACGGTCGACGAGCTGATCGAGCTGATCCCCGCCCCGGACTTCCCCACCGCCGGGATCATCTACGGGCTCGATGGCGTGCGCGAGGGCTATCGCACCGGGCGCGGCCGCGTGGTGATGCGCGCCAAGACGCACTTCGAAGAGATCGACAAGGGCGCGCGCACCGCCATCATCGTCGACGAGCTGCCGTACCAGGTGAACAAGCGTGTGCTGCTCGAGCGCATCGGCGAGATGGTCAACGACAAGCGCATCGAGGGCATCTCCGACATCCGCGACGAGTCCGACAAGTCGGGCATGCGCGTGGTGTTCGAACTGAAGCGCAACGAAGTGCCGGAGGTGGTGCTCAACAACCTCTACAAGCAGACGCAGCTGCAGGACACCTTCGGGGTCAACATGGTGGCGCTGGTCGATGGCCAGCCGCGCCTGCTGAACCTGAAGCAGATGATCGAGGCGTTCATCGCGCACCGGCGCGAGGTCGTGACGCGCCGCACGGTGTTCGAGCTGAAGGAGGCCCGCAAGCGCGGCCACGTGCTGGAAGGCCTGGCGGTGGCGCTGGCCAACATCGACGAGTTCATCGCGATCATCAAGGCCGCGCCGACGCCCCCGGTGGCGAAGACCGAACTGATGGCGCGTGCGTGGGATTCATCGCTGGTGCGCGAGATGCTGACGCGCTCGGTGGCCGACGTCAGCGCATACCGGCCGGAAGGGCTGGAGGAGCGCTACGGCCTGCAGGCCGACGGCCTGTATCGCCTGTCGGAGGAGCAGGCCGAGCAGATCCTGCAGATGCGCCTGCAGCGGCTGACGGGGCTGGAGCAGGACAAGATCGTCAACGAGTACCGCGAGATCATGGCGACGATCGCGGACCTGCTGGACATTCTTGCCCGGCCCGAACGCATCACCGACATCATCGCGGATGAGCTCCTTGCGCTGAAGAGCGAGTTCGGCGACGCACGGAAGTCGGAGATCGTGCGCAGCGCGCAGGACCTGATGACCGAGGACCTGATCGCGCGCGAGGACATGGTGGTCACGCTGTCGCACGCCGGCTACATCAAGAGCCAGCCGCTCGCCGACTACCGCGCGCAGAAGCGCGGCGGCCGCGGCAAGCAGGCGGCGACCATGCGCGAGGACGACTGGATCGACCAGCTCTTCATCGCCAACACGCACGACACGATCCTGTGCTTCTCCAACCGCGGACGGTTGTACTGGCTGAAGGTCTGGGAAGTGCCGCAGGGCGCGCGCACCGCGCGCGGCAAGCCCATCGTCAACATGTTCCCGCTGGCCGAGGACGAGAAGATCACCGTCGTGCTGCCGATCTCGCAGTACGACGAGCTGCACTTCGTGTTCATGGCGACCGCGATGGGGACGGTGAAGAAGACCGCGCTCACCGACTTCAGCAACCCGCGCAAGGCCGGCATCATCGCGGTGGATCTGGATCCGGGCGACTACCTGATCGGCGCCGCCATCACCGACGGCAAGAACGACGTGATGCTGTTCTCCGACGCCGGCAAGGCGGTGCGCTTCGACGAGCAGGACGTGCGGCCGATGGGCCGCAACGCGCGCGGCGTGCGCGGCATGGCGCTGGAGCCGGGCCAGAACGTCATCGCCATGCTGGTGGCGGAGGACGAGACACAGAGCGTGCTCACCGCCACCGAAAACGGCTACGGCAAGCGCACCTCGATCGTCGAATACACGCGCCACGGCCGCGGCACCAAGGGAATGATCGCGATCCAGCAGAGCGAGCGCAACGGCAAGGTGGTCGCCGCCACGCTGGTGCGGCCGCACGATGAGATCATGCTGATCACCGACACCGGCGTGCTGGTGCGCACGCGCGTGTCGGAGATCCGCGAACTGGGCCGTGCGACGCAGGGCGTGACGCTGATCGCGCTCGACGAAGGCGCCAAGCTGATCGGCCTGCAGCGCATCGTCGAGAACGACGCCAACGGCGAACCCGAAACTGATGCCGGTCCCGCTGGCGAGGAGAACCCCACTTGAAGAACCTGATCGTGCTGGCCACCGCTGGCCTGCTGAGTTTCGGCGCGCTGGCACAGACCGCTGCGCCCGTGTCGCCTGCCAAGAAGGAGCTGGTGCAGAAGCTGCTGGCGCTGCAGCAGCCGGGCCTCGAGAACGCCGCGCGCACCATCGTCGAACGCCCGGCGGCGCAGATGATGCAGGAGGCCGGCCGCGTGCTGCAGACGCAGTTCCCGGCCGACAAGCGCGAGGCGATCGCCAAGAGCATCGAGGCCGACGCCAAGAAGTACGTCGAGGACGCCTTGCCGCCGGTGCGGGCCGCCGCGGTGAAGCTGGGGCCCAGCACCATTGGCGCGGTGCTCGAAGAAAAATTCACCGAGGACGAGCTGAAGCAGCTGCTGGCCTGGTTCGAATCGCCGGTGAACAAGAAATTCCAGCAGGTGAGCGGCGAGATGCAGGGCAGCTTCATGCAGAAGCTGGTGGCCGAGGCTCGCCCGCTGCTCGAACCCAAGCTGCAGGCGCTGGAGCAGATGGTGCGCGCCGCGCTGGGTGCGCCCGCCGCGGCCGCGCCGGCGGAC
>JBGAIO010000049.1:0-6879 GCA_044225415.1 Burkholderiaceae bacterium
ACAGCAGGCCGACAGCGGTGCCCGTCAGCAGCGTCGCCGGCGCGAGCAGTGTTGCAGGATGGCCGGATGCCAGCCACCACGCCGCGGCCGTTGCGCTCTGTACCGCCGTGAAACTCACCATCAGCGTTTCCGCGCGTTCGCCGCGCGCGATCACGCACCGCACGCTGAACGTGATCAGCGCGCCCACCAGCCCCGCGCCCAGCGCGCCGGCGAGTGCGGCGGTGTCGATCGTGGACGCGGCCGTCGAGCGGGGTGCCGCGATCAGCGCGATGCCCGCGAAGCCGGCCAGCAGTCCCGTCACGCCACGACGCCAGTCTGCCTCGCGGGCGACCAGACCCGCCAGCAGCGCGTAGAACAGCGGCGCCGTGAAACCCAGCGAGACGGCCAGACCCGCGGGCAGGCGCTGCATCACCCACAACAGCAGCGCGGTGTGCAGCATGCCGATCAGTCCTCGCAGCAGATGGGCCGCGCAGGCCGCGCGCTGCGGCAGCAACGGTGCGCTACGCCACACCGCGATGAATACCGCAGCCGGCAGGGCGAGCAACGACTGCAGGAAGACCAGATCGGCGAGCGGCGGCGTAGCGGCCGGCACCTTGAGCACGAGCGCGCGACCTGCAAACAACGCGGCGGCGGCGAGCGCACAGGCCGCTGCGAGCACGGTGGCTCCGCGGCTCATCGACGTCCTCCCCCTGGAGCGCAGGCGATTGCGCGCGCGCGATGGACCGCCAGCATCGGGTACTTCGGCGGCAGCGGCCGCAGCGCCGCCGCCCAGCGCACTTCGGCGAGCGCGACGCGTTCGATGCGCGTCGTGCCGCGATAACGCTCGCTGAGCACGTGCGCATAGCGGCCGTGCGCGCAGTCGAAGGCGTAGTCGTCGATGCGGCGCTCGCTGTCGGTCTCCGTGATCCAGCGGACGGTCGGATAGGGAAGGCCGGCCCGGCCTGATGCGACCGATACCTCGGCGAACTCGCGCGGCGCCGCGCGCTGGCCGGCCGGCGCGGCGTGCACCGCCGGCAGGCTGGGCAACGACAGCAGCCACAGCAGCGTGCACAGGCGCGCTGCTGCCGATGCAACGGATGCCACCGATGAGGCCGAAGCTGCGCGCAGCATGCCGGCAAGCTAGCCCGCCACGTACGGCGGAGCGAGCCTTCGCGCGCCGCTGCGCGGGGCTTGACAGCGCGGTGGGCGGCGCCGCACCACCACCCATCCCGGGGCATTGCCAGCGCATCGGCGCGCGCGCTACAGTGCCCGCGAGCTGCGCCTCACCTCCGCCCACTCACGCGCCTCGCGGCGCTTCTTTGCAGCCTGCGGATCGAGGCCCCATCGTCGACCGGCCGCCGCGGGCGCCGGGCTGGGGCTGTGCCATGGACGGACTCATCAAGGCCAGGCTGCTGGCCGACCTGGAAGCGATCGTCGCTTCCAATCAGACCATCACCGACCTGATCGTGCAGCCCGGGCAGCCGATCGCCGCCTTCATGCCCGAGGGCTGGGTACGCGCCGGCGAACCGGTCGCGCGCGACGGCATCGCCGAGGCCGCTGCCGAAGTGACCGGCGTGCGCGACGTGTTCGACGCGCTCGCAGGCGCCGGCGCGATCAACCAGGAGCACAGCTTCGCGGGCCGCCGCGTGCGCATGGACATCGCCAGCGTGCTCGACGCCCATGGCGGCGCCGGCATCGAGCTCACCATCCGCTGCTACCCGCGCGAACTGCCGGCGTTGCGCAGCATGGCGCTCGCACCGTCGGTGATCGACCTGCTGGTGGGTGTGCGCAGCGGGCTCATCCTGGTCGCCGGCAAGGCCAACAGCGGCAAGACGACATTGATCGCATCGCTGCTCGAAGAGATCAACGCCACGCGTGCCGCGCACATCATCACGCTCGAGGATCCGGTCGAGTACGTGCTGCAGCCCCGGCTCGCCGTCATATCGCACCGCCAGGTCGGCACGCACGTGCCGACCTTTGCCGACGGTGTGCGGCAGGCGTTGCGGCAGCGGCCCGACGTGCTGATGATCGGCGAGATCCGCGATGCCGAAACGGCCGCGACGGCGCTGTCGATTGCGCAGAGCAGCCTGGTGGTCGCATCGACGCATGCGACGCATACGGTGCCGGCGCTGCAGCGGATCAACCAGCTCGCGGTCGGCCAGAACGCCATGTTCGCCGAGGCGCTGCGCGCGGTGATCTCGCTTGCGCTGCTGCCCGACGTCGACCGCAAGTCGTGGGTGCAGGCGGCAGAGTTCGCGTCGGGCGAGTCCCAGCCGGTGCGCCGCGCGATCGAAGGCAATACCGATCGCGAGTACGCGGCGCTGCGCGACGCGTTCCGCGCGCGACCCGATGCGCGACCTTCCGGTGCCGACGCCGCGCAGGCGGCGAAGGATGCCGGCCAGTTGCGCTCGATGAACCTCAGCCTTGCGCGTCTGGTCGCCGACAAGCGCATCGATCGCGAAGTCGCCCGCGGCGCGTCGCCGGATCCGGCGAACCTGACGGACCTGCTGCTCAAGGGGCGCGCGTAGGCCGCGCGCGCTGGCGCGGCGCGAAGTTACTTTACGAACGAGCTCACGCCGGCCATCCGCACTTCCGCTCGGCTGCGCGTTGCCGCGCGAAAGTTGAGCACTTCCAGCCGGTAGGCGCTGTTGGTCGACAGGGCGTAGCTGGTCAGCGGCTCGGTATGACTGAAATAGCCCGCGCCCATCGACAGGTGTCGAGCCTTGTCGTCCGCGAGCTTCGCCTCCGGCGTCAGCACGATCGTCGCGATCCTGAAGCTTGTGCGCGCGAAGGCCATGTCCGGGCGCTTGTCTCCGGGCATTTCGCCCAGCATCTCGCCGATCTGTCCGATCGTGTAGGTCGAGAAGCTGCTCGCCGTGAAGGTGCCTTTCTCCCGGTCGATCCACTGCAGGTCGTTCGCGACCTTGACCGGCGGCACGTCGGCGGGCGGCAGCAGGCCCATCAGGTAGAGCTCGAGCGGCGCATAGGGGATCGAGTTGCCGTCGTTGGCGTACTCGCCGAAAGGATCGACCTGGTACTGGCCCCCGCCCACGTCCTTCAGCGAGCCCGGGTTCCATCCGCCGAGCTGTCCCCCTACGCCCGCGTGGCCCCAATGACTCGGCCGGGTCGTCGGCAGAACGAAGTTGCCGATCGCATGTGCCATTTCGTGCAGCAGCGGGCCGCCGTTCAGCGCATCCGTGCCCGGTGTGCCGTGCAGCGAGAAGGTGATGGCGAGCGTCCCCAGGAAACGGGGGCAATCGGTGCGGATGACAGCCGTGCAGCGGTCATCGCGGCCATCGACGGCCCGCGTGAACATGCCGACGGGCGCCTCGTCGGGAATGTCGTCGACGTCCCACAGCAGCAGCACGTAGTCGAACTCGTCGCGGAAACGGCTGCGGAAGGCCTCGACGACCTTGCCGTGCACGGAGGTCGTCAGCGCGTCGTCGTATGTGGTCAGCAATCTAAGTTCCGACTCGTCGAGCTGGTAGCTGAGGAGGCAGTCGCCGGCGTAGGTGCGAAAGGGCCCGATCGTTTCGAAAGCGGGGCGCCCATCGTTGCAGGTGGATGCATAGGCGGGTGGAGGAGGCGGTGGCGGTGAAGATCCGTTGGAAGAGCCGTACGCCGGCGGCGGTACAAACGCCCAGTAGTGGTCTACACCGCTTCCGCCGCAGCTGGTCTGCACGGCGGCCAGCGTGGCGGCTGACAGCAGCACGCCGGCGGTTCGCAGATGGGCCGTCACGGGTCTCCGTGTTCAGAAGGAAGCTTCGCGACCGCGGTAGCGTCGTCAGCGCGCCAGCGCAAGGAACGCATCGAGGTCGGCCGGCAGGCCGACCAGCAACGCCGGCTCGCGCGACGCCGTCATCGCGACCAGCACCGGGGTTGCGGCTCGGCCCGCGGTCAGCAGCGACAGCAGCTCGGTATTGGCGGCGATGTCGTCGAGACCCTGGTTCGATTCCGATGCGGGGATCGAACGGCCGGGCGCGCGACCCTCATGCGCGGCGAGCGCCGCCACCGGATCGGCCGTGCGCAGCAACGCCGCGCCGCGCGCTGCACTCGTCGCGGACACGACCGCCACCGGAATCCAGCGCACGCGCAGGCGCCCGGCCGCGATCGGGGCACGCACTCGACGCCAGAGCTGGGAGCAGACCGCACACTCCAGGTCGACCAGCGCAGCGACGACGGGGCCCGCATGACCTTCGACGAAGCCCGCGCTGCGCTCGATGGCGCGCCAGGGGAATGGCGCCAGCGGCGCCGCGCGATGGGTCTGCGCGGCAGACGCTGTCGCGACAACGATCGACGGAAGCGCCACAGAAAGGCTGAGGGTCGTCACCGCAGCCGCTGCCCGCAAGGTCGCGCGAGCCGCCGCCGGCCGCCTTGTCGAGGGCACCATCACCGCCTCTGCGCGAGCCGCGCTGTCTGTGCCGCGACGTGGCGCTGTGCGCGCAACGCCGCCAGCACCAGCGCGCGCTTCGCGAGGCTGCCGCTGCTTGTCACGAGCCACGGCAGCAGTTTCAGGCCGACCACCACTGTCATCAGCAGCGCGGCGCCAGCGAGCAGTGCCAGTACCTCGGGCAGCAGCAGCTTCTCGAACGGCGATGCATCGGGCGGGCCGGCCGCGTCGTCGTCATCGAAGGCCGCGACGATTGCCCGCCGACGCGATGGCGCGGGCGGCGGACCTTCATGATCGGCGCTCGCGGGGAACGGCGGCATGACCCGCGGCAGCGCAATCGGCGTCGTCACATCACCCGTCGCTGCATACGGCGGCGGCAGTCCGGCCAGGCGGAACACGCTGTTGACGTAGGCCGGGTTGTGCACGCGCACCTTGCCGTTGTTGTAGGCGCCGACCGCCATGCGGATCGCGTCTTCGGCGCTGCTGTAGAGGGCGCGGGCGGCCGCGTGAAACTCCGCGAGGATGGTGCGTGCCACCGACTCGTTGACCGCGGGATCGAACACGTTGTCGAGCGTCAGGTCGGCACGGCGACTCTGCCAGTGCCAGTTGATCTGGAAGAGCCCGAGGTCGAGGTTGTGCCCGCGTGCCACCAGTTCGCGCGCCAGCTGCTCGGCCTCGGCGCGCGAGCCGAGCCGGTAGCTGCGATGCGTGGTGTTGTCGAAGATCGACCAGGGATGCCCGGCCGACTCGCGCTGGCGTATCGCGGCGAAGTGGCGTTCGAGCTCCGGTGGCAGTGCGGCCAGCAGCGACGGCGCCAGCAGCAACACCGCGGCCAGCGCGTGCAGCAGCCGGACGTGGCAACGGCTCACGGCAGTGCCTCCGCATCGCGTGTCGCGTCGGCCCGGGCCACGGCGTGGCCGAAGCGCTGGTCGAGGCGGACGCCCTCCCGTGTAGGCACCTCGCAGCAGACCTTGACGTACGGGCGATGTGCGGGCGGCGTGACGAGCGGAAACTTGACGCGGAACACCTGCCGCGCCGACATTGGCAGCACCCAGGCCTCGCCGATCGGCAGCCGGGAGAACTCCTCGGGCCGCACGACGTAGTCGTAGCGTTCGCTGCTGGCCACGCTGCGGCCGTGCGCGCGCGATACGCCGTGGAACAGCTGCGCGTCGAGGAAGCGGTTGCTGTGCCCGCTGGCCCGGCTCTCGCTTTCGGTGCGAAACCTGCGCAGCGCTTCGCCGCAGATGCGCGCCGCGTGCTCGCAGGTGTCGGGATCGCCGAGCGTGAGAAAGGTCTTGGTCTCGCACGATCCGATGATGCGGGCGGCAAAGTCGTCGCCGCGCGCCGTCAGGCCGGCCGACGTCTGCATCAGCAGCTGCATGCCGATGTTCGCGCCGCGCGCCTTCTCGATCAGTTCCTCGGAGCCGTCGATCGCCCACGAGGCGAACTCGTCGCCGAAGAACAGGCCCGGCACCGGCGGCCGGCCGGTCGCACCGCGCGTGTAGAGCTCGGCGAGCGCCGCCTTGAAGTCGGCGAGCAGCATGCGCGCGGCCGCGTAGGCGGTCTCGCTGCGTTCCAGCGTCGGCAGCGGCACGTAGATCAGCTGTGCACCGTCGATGGCGTTCAGCAGATCCACCTCCGGTGCGCAGGTGCGCATCACGCGGCCGAGGCTGCCGGTGCCGTAGGGCATCAGCCTTTGCGCGGTATTGATGAACTGCGAACCCATGCGCCGCAGGTCGAGCGGCCACTCGGCGTGTCCCGACGCACTGCGCACCGGCGCGCGGTATGACGCGAGCTGCATCGCGTAGTGGCGGCGCGCCGGTCCGTCGGGCGTGTGGCAGAGCAGCCATTCCATCGCCGGCGCATGCGTCAGTGCGATGTAGAGGTCGTAGATCGTGTAGGCGCAGCCGCTGGCACGCAGGCAGTCGACGGTGAGCTGCAGCGGATTGAGGAACATCTGCTTGAAGTGTTCGCCGTCGCCGCGCACGTCGGTGCCGAAGATCTGCGCGATGCGCGCGGCGACCGTCTCGCCGTCGCCGCGCGCCACCGGATTCCACGTGTGGCTGTGTTCGGGATGCTGCAGGTCGATGACGCGCAGCTGGCTGGCGCGGCCGTACGCATGCGCGATCGACGACAGCCAGTCGCGGAAGGCCTGCGACGGTTTCGCATCGACGATCAGCACGAAGCCGCCCGCGGCGATCTGCCGCGCGATGCGCAGCTTCATGTACTCGGTCTTGCCGGAGCCGGGCTTGCCCAGCACGATCTCGTGCCGGACGCGGCCCTGGCCGGTCAGATACAGATTGCGCGCCACGCCGCGATCCCGCGGTGTCCGGCGTCCACCGGCTGCGCTGAGGCCCGCCGCTGGCGGGTCGTGTGGTCGTGGAGGTGCCGGGTGCAGCCTGCCGTCAACGTAGGCGGCCGCCGTCACGCCCGCAAGGCGTGAGGCGCGCGCGCGAGGTCTTTACAGCGACGCGCTTCTGCGCAGGGCAGCGCGGCCGCGTCCGGCCCGC
>JBGAIO010000049.1:6911-21316 GCA_044225415.1 Burkholderiaceae bacterium
GGCCGCGTCCGGCCCGCGCCGCCGGTCGCCGCGGTCAGCGGCCCATGCGCGTGTTGTAGGAGTCGGTGATGCGGTTGATCAGGCCCGGATCCTCGGCGATGTTGCCCTTGGTGCGGAACTCGATCTGAGCGGAACCGTCAGCACGCGGCGTCACGTTGGCGGTGACGGTGATGTTGCCGCGCGTGCCGCTGACCACGCCGGTCGCGGCATTCGACTCGGTGACGCGCACGCCCTGTTCAGCCATCGCCGCGGCCACCGCGTTGAACGAGCGGTCGTAGGTGCTGGGCGGCGCGGGCGGCGGTGCGTAGGTCACGCAGGCGGCGAGCAGCAGGAAGGATGCGGCGGTGAGCGCGCGAACGAAAGGTTGCGGACGAAGGTGCCGAAGGAAGTGATGCATGGTGTCTCCAGAAGCAGTAGCGGAAATTCGGCGGAAGAATTCAGCGGAAGAAGTGCGCGGGGAACTGGCCCTGCGGGCCGATGCACAGCCCGGTGTACGAGCGATTGTCGGGCGCTCCCGTCATCTCGCAGCGCACCGCCACGTTCATGCCGTTCGCGTTGAGCATCAGGCCGAGCTGCAGCTTCGCGCCGTCGAGCAACCCCTGTCCCGCACCGACGACGACGCCGTTGAGCGCCGCGGTGAACGCCACCTGCTGGCCGCGCTGTTCGAACAGGTACACCTCGCCCGTGTTGGTGCGCCAGGGGCCCGACACGTCGCGCAGGGCGGACACCGGCGCCGGATTCGGTGCAGGCGCAGGGCCGGGTGCAGGCGAAGGTGCCGGCGCAGGTGCCGGCACGGGCGTTGGCGCGGGCGACGGTTGCGGCATCGGCGACGGGTTGAACGGAGCAGGGTGCTCGCGTTCCATCTGCTGGTTGACCAGGCCGCCGACCACCAGCACGCCGAACACGCCGGCCCCGATCGCTGCCCATTTGCGCGCCGAGGACTTCAGCGGCGCGGGCGGCGGCACGGGCGACGGAGTAGGCCCGGGCGTCGGTACCGGCGCATGCACCCTGCGACGGATGCCGGGAATCTGCGTCAGCCGCTCGATCAGTTTCTCGACGTCGTAGCGCCAGCGGTTATTGTCGACCTCGACGGCCTGCCGCCGTGCCAACGCGGCGATGTCCTCCGGCAGCGCCGCGGCACCCGGCAGTTCGGCACCGCGGCAGGTCACGGGAATGACGCGTACGTCGCGCTTCAGGCCGGTGGCGATCTCGAGCCGCGTCCAGTCGGCGGGATCGTCCAGGCGCCGCGCGCCGTCGGCTGCGCGCGTGTCGAGCCACGTCGGGCCGATCATCACGAGCATCACCGCGCAGTCGCCGAGCGCGTGTTCGAGGGCGACGACGAAGTCTTCGCCCGGCGCGATGTTCTCGACGTCGCGGAAGATCTGTACATCCAGCCCTTCGCGCAGGTCTTCGGCCAGCCGGCTGGCCTCGCCCTCGGTGTCCTTCCGGCGATAACTGATGAATATGCCGTTGCGCATGGTCCCCTCCGTGCGCCGCGCGGGCTGCGCAGGCGTCGAAGTATGGCAGCCCTGTCGGTGGATCCGTGGAAGGGTTACAGCGGGCGGACGCCGATCAGCGCTGCGTGCAGCCAGAACGCGAACGCGGCCCACGCGACCAGGCCGACGACGACCGCGATGATGTCGCGCGATGCGGGACCGATCAGGTACACGGTGCCGGCGATGCGGTCGCGCCGCCGGGCCGCCGCGTAGTCCGCCACCGACCACACGAGGAACGATCCGAAGAGCAGCACGTCGGCCAGCGCGCCGTTGGCGAGCAGATGCGCGACGGCCCACAGCTTCACGCCCAGCACCATCGGATGCCCGACCGCACGCTTGATGCGCGTGCCGGGAACGTAGGCGGCGACGAGCAGCACGAACGCGGGCATCGTCAGCAGCGCGGCCACATGGCGCAGCCACGTCGGCGGTGCATAGAGCACGGTGACGCCGCGCGCCTGACCGTAGCCGTAGACGATCAGCACGAAGCCGACCAGTGACACCAGCGTGTAGAGGCCCTTCCACGCCAGCGGCCCGATGCGCGCAATGCGCGCGCTGCGCCAGTCGTCGGCCACGATGCGTACCGAATGCGCGCCGAGGAATAGCGCCAGGCCCATGATCAGCAGCAGCATCGGCGGTCTCAGCGGCAGGAACTCATCTGCAGGAACTCATGGCCTGTCCGCAAAGGCGGTGATTCAGCCGCGTGCCTTGCGCGAATCCGCCGGCTCGTCCGCGTCGTGCCGCCCGGCCTCGTAGAGCGCGGGCGTGGCGCCGCCGCGCGCCAGCAGTTCGCGCAGGTGCTGCACGGAATTGCGATCGAGCGTGTTGCCGCCGTGGTGCGGTCGATGGAGGATGCCTTCCGCCGTGCCGAGCTTCACCCGGATGCGCGCGCCCGACAGTGATTCGACGTCCGCACCGAGGTGTTTCAGCAGCGACTCGATCTCACGCCAGTGGATGTTGGTGTTGACGGGATCGTGGAAGATCTCGCGCAGCAGGTGCACGTGCTTCTGGCTCATGGCGATGTCGGGGACGGCAATCGCCGAACGATAGCGCTTTCAGCGCGGCAGCCGATATGCGCCGTTGCCGGTGCTGTTCGTCAGCTGGTCCGGCGGCGGAGTGCCCGGCGGCGGCACGGCTGCATCGGGCGGTGCGCCATTGGACGGTGCTCCGCTGACCGGTGCACGGTTCGACGCGGCGCTCGGCGGCGGCGTGTTCGGCGGCGGAATCGCGGCGTTGGGGGGCGGAGCCGATCCGCGCGACTGCGTCGGCACTGCCGCGGTGCCCGCCGTCGTCGCGACGGTCGAACGCGCCGGCGCCTGCACGAAGCCGGCCGGTGCGGGCACGCGATTGCCGTGCGCGTACATGCACTGGAAATAGAACTGGTCGTAGCGGCGCTGCGTCTCGCTGCCGGCGATCTGTGCGTTGTTCGCGCCGACGATGCCGCCGGTGAACAGTCCCATGCCGGCGCCGACTGCGGCACCGTTGCTGCCACCGAGCAATCCGCCGACGGCGGCACCGAGGACGGTGCCGACCGCTGCGCTGCCGACGCCCGCGGCCGCCGCCGCTTCATTCGGCACGCCTGCGCGATTCGCGGCAAAGCCGCGGCATGTGCTGTCATCGGCCTGGAACTGGTCCCAGCCCTTGCTCGTGCCGGGTATCGCAACCGTCGACGGCCCGGTGGGCACGGTCGCGCAGCCCGCTGCCAGCAGCGCGGCCAGCGCCAGCGCGAAGCGGCCGATCCAAAGCGTGCACAGCGTCATCATTGGACTCCCGGCGGCACCCGCGGCGCCACGCGCTGCCAGTTCTCGGCGCAGGACTGCACGTACGGGTAGTACGCCTGGGCGCTGGCGCACCAGTACCACCATTGGCCGGGCGCCGTAGCCGGCGCGGCGGACGGGACTTCCTCGACCTGGCGCTCCATCCACACCTGCGGCTGTGCGCTGGGCGGCAGCACCCACGCGCCGCTCACCACCGGTGCGCTGACGACGACCGGCGCGCCGACGCTCCAGCCCCAGAATCCCGGATTCCAGCCCCACGCGTTCCAGCCGAGGCCCCAGCCCCAGCCGCCCCAGCCCGGGCCCCAACCGGCCCAGCCCCATCCTGGACCCCAGCCGGGTCGCCAGCCAGGCCCCCATCCTGGACCCCAACCGGGTCCGCGCCATCCCGGGCCCCAGCCGGGCCGGCCGCCGACCCAGGCGCCGCCGGACCAGTTGCCACCGGGTGAGCCGCGAAAACCGCCACCCGACACCGCGACTCCGCCGCCCCAACGCTGTGCATCGGCGGCATCCATCACGGTCAGTGCGAGCACCGAGACCGCGGCGACGATCGATAGTCGGAAATGTGTAGCCATCAGACGCTCCTGGCGTGCTGCTAACGGCGCGCGCGGCGATCCGGATGACGGCGCCTGACGACGCCGCGTCCGTCCATCCCATGCTACGCCGCGCGTCACAGCGTGATTGTTGCGCTGCGAACCGCCGCCCGCGATGTGCCGCTGTGATCCGCACAGTGAAATGTCGCGTGCGCATGGCACGGGCTCCGGTACAGTCGGCCCCCGCCTTGCAACGGCAACGGCGCATGAAGCGCTTTCCATGAATCGCGCCACACCCACCCTCCTCGGAGACGAAGCATGTCGATGAAGTTCCTCTTTCGCGCGGCAGTCGTGACCGCTGCTTTCGGCACCCTCGCTGCATGCGGCAGCGACGACGCGCCTGGCACGACGCCGGTCACGCCGACGCCGCCACCTGTGGTCAACACCAAACCGAGCTACGTTGGAACGGTGACGACGACCGCCTACGACGGGAAAGCCGACGATCTGCTCACTGCGGGGCTTGGGTGGGATGGCCTGATGGGAGCGGCGCCGGCGGTGTCGACCCCCGCCACGGCAGCGGAGCTGCGCAGACTCGCCATCTATACCAACTACCGCGCATTGGTCGACATGACGGCGAACGGCGGATACAGCCGCCTGTATGGACCGAACGTGTCGCTGACGGGCACCGTCACGACGACGGCCGGCGCCGGCAAGATCGCCGGCAAGGAATACATCGCGTACAGCCTCGATTCAACGGGCAAGGCCGCGGCCACGCTGATGGTGCAGATCCCCACCGCGTTCAACGTGGCCAATCCCTGCATCGTCACCGCGACCTCGTCGGGATCGCGCGGCGTGTACGGCGCTGTATCGGCTGCCGGTGAATGGGGCTTGAAGCGCGGCTGCGCGATTGCGTACACCGACAAAGGCTCGGGCAATGGCGCACACGAGCTGATGAGCAACACCATCACGCTGATCGACGGCACCACTGCCAATGCGACGACCGCGGGCAACGCCAGCGTGTTCACCGCCAATGTCGCTGCCGCGGACCTGGCGACGTTCAACACCGCCAATCCGAACCGCTACGCCTACAAGCATGCTCATTCGCAGGCCAATCCCGAGAAGGACTGGGGCAAGTTCACGCTGCAGGCCGTGGAGTTTGCGCTGTACGCGCTGAACGACGCGCTGGCGCCGGACGTGACCGGCGGCAAGGGCGTGGTCTATCGCGCCGACAACACGCTGGTCATCGCAGCCTCGGTGTCGAACGGCGGCGGCGCGGCACTGGCGGCGGCCGAGCAGGACACCGCGGGCCTGATCGACGCCGTGGTGGTGGGCGAGCCGCAGATCAACGTGAAGATGACCGGCAACGTCAGCGTTGCGCGCGGCGGCGTCGTCTATCCGGCCAGCGCGGTGGGTCGGCCGCTGTACGACTACACGTCGCTCGCCAACATGCTGCAGCCCTGTGCTGCCTATGCGACGGCCGCGGCCGCATCGCCGTTCCTGACCACGGTGCCGCAGGCCTATGCAACGGCGCGCTGCACGGCACTGGCCGGCGCCGGCCTTATCACGGGCGCGACGTTCCAGGAGCAGGCCGACGCAGCGCTGCAGGCGCTGGTGACAGCCGGATGGCAGCCCGAAGCCAACCTGCTGCACGCTTCGCGCAACCTGAACGCCACCACTGGCGTGACCGTGACCTACGCCAATGCCTATTCGAAGGCCAGCGTCACCGATAACCTGTGCGGCTTCAGCTTCGCCACGACCGCCGCCGCGACGGGCATGCCAGCCGCGCCCGCCGCATCGCCGATGAACAATATCTTCGGCCTGGGCAACGGCGTTCCGCCCACCAACGGCATCAACGTGGTCTACAACCTGGCCGCGACGGGACCGATCCTGCACCAGCTGGCCGACGGTAATTTCGCCTACAACGGCGCCACGTGCCTGCGCGATCTGTGGACCAACGGCAATGCCGCACTGATGGCCGGCATCGAGCAGATCAAGGTAGCGGGCAACCTGCACGGCAAGCCGGCGATCATCGTGCAGGGGCGGTCGGATGCGCTGGTGCCTGTGAACTTCGCTTCGCGTGCCTACCTGGGTGCGAACAAGGCGACCGAAGGCGCGGCCAGCCAGCTGTCGTACATCGAGGTGGAAAACGGCCAGCACTTCGACTCGTTCCTGAGCCTGGCCGGCTACGACACGCGTTTCATCCCGGTGCACGTCTACAACAACCAGGCGCTGAACCTGATGTGGGCAAAGCTCACAACCGGCGCAGCGCTACCGCCGTCGCAGGTGGTCCGCACCACGCCACGCGGTGGCACCGCGGGTTCCGCGCCGGCACTCGCTGCCAGCAACGTCCCGTCGATCGCGGCGACGCCGACCGCCGGCAACGTGATCCTGACCAGTACGGTCGGCAACGTGACGACGGTGCAGGTTCCGAACTGACCGGTTTGGCCTGGGAAAGCCGCCGCTGGTCGGCGGCTTTTTTTCGTCCGGCGCGCGCGGGCCGCTATCCTCGCGGCATGGAGCCGGGCATGGGCCTTCGAGAACTCTGCTGCGGTCGCTGCGGCAGCGCCTTCGATTGTCGGCGCGATGCGCCGGATGGGTGCTGGTGCGCAACGCTGCCGCGACTGCCCGCGGCAGTGCTCAGCGCGGAGGCCGACTGTCTCTGTCCTCGGTGCCTCGCAACGTTGTGCGTATCGTCGGGCGCCGACGTGTCGTCGGGAGTCGAGCCATGCGCGAACTGACCCTCGCCGAACTGCGCGCCGCCGTCGGCAGCGAGGTCGCGGCCAGCGACTGGTTCGCGGTCACGCAGCCCATCATCGACGAGTTCGCCGATGCGACGCGCGATCCGCAGTGGATCCACGTCGACGTCGAACGCGCGGCGCGCGAGTCGCCGTTCCGCGACGCGGCCGGCGAACGCTGCACGGTCGCGCACGGCTTTCTCACCCTGTCCCTGCTGAGTCACTTCGCAGACAGCAGCTTCCGGGTGGAAGGCATGCAGGTAGGCGTCAACGTCGGCTTCGAACGCGTGCGCTTCGTGTCGCCGGTGCCGGCCGGCGGCGAGCTGCGCGCGCACTTCACGCTCGCGCGCTGCGACGACATCGAAGCCGGCGTGCAACTCACCTGGCAGGCGACGGTCGAGCTCCGCGGCGCTCCGCGCCCGGCGCTGACCGCGCAGTGGCTCGTGTGGCTGCTCGCCGGCCCGCGGTCCGACTAGCGCGTCGTTGCCTTCGGTGCTGGCTCTGTCTTCGCGGCCTGCGTGTCCTGCGCCTTCGGGTTCCACGTCAGCGGCGCGGCCTTGGTGGCGTCCACTTCGGTCGTCGACTTGCCGGCGCTGGCGCTGGACTTCGCATCGGCCTTCAGCGACTTGAGCTGGATCGACGGCGTGGCGCCGAGCGCTTCGTAGGTGAAGGGGCTGGGGCGCGTGTCGACACGCGCCTGCGCGAAGGCGGCAGGCGTGCTCAGCGCGGCGACGACCAGTGCGGCGACGATCAGCGGGGTGCGGTACGTCATGGTGGGCTCCTTTTGCAGTCCGTGGTTGCCGTCGACTCGTCTCGTCGCCCGGCACTGGACGTATGCTGCGCGTCATTGGCTGAAATAATCGGCAGCAAAAGCCACAATTCATGTCAAATCGTTCAAAGCGGGACAAGGCGGAATCGCCGTCAGGGGACGGCCCACGCTACGACGTGCTGACGGACGTCATCGAGCACGTCCATCTCGAAGGCACGGTGTACTTCATGGCTGAGCTGCACGCGCCGTGGGGCATCTCGATCGCGCGGGCCGGCCGCACGCCGTTCTACCTGGTGCGGGCCGGCGGTGCGCAGCTGCAGATGGGCGCGCGCGGCCGCGTCCATCAGCTCGATGCCGGCGACTTCGTGCTGCTGCCCAATGCGGCGCCGCATGTCGTGCGCTCGGGTCCGGGCGTGACGGTCGTGCCCTTCGACGACTGGCTGGCTCTGCATCCGCTCGACGAGGCCGGCCGTTCCGTGCAACGCGGCCGCGGCGCGTTGACGCGGGTCATCGGAGGCTTCTTCTCGTCGGGCGGCACCACCGCGAACCCCTTGTTCGCGGCCCTTCCTCCGCTGATCGTGCTGAAGCACGACGATGCCAACGTGCGCCGCTGGCTGGAACCGACGCTGGCCTTCATCGAGAACGAGATCGCCACGCGCGCGCAGGGCGCCACCGCGGTGCTGCACCGGATGGCGGACGTGCTGTTCATCCAGGCCGTGCGCGCCTACGCCGCGCACGACCGCAATGCCGGCGGCGTGCTGCGCGGCCTGTCGGACCGGCGCATCGCTCGGGCGCTGGCGCTGCTGCATGAGCGCTACCGCGAACCGTGGACGCTGGACGCGCTGGCTCGCGCCACCGCGATGTCGCGCACGGCGCTCGCGGTGCGCTTCCGCGAACGGGTGGGCGTGGCGCCGATGCAGTACCTGACGAACTGGCGCATCGCGCGCGCGCTGAAGCTGATGCACGAACGGCCGCTCGATCTCGAACAGCTCGCGGAGGCCGTCGGCTATACGTCGGGCACCGTGTTTGCGAAGGCCTTCAAGCGCGTGACCGGCCAGTCGCCGGGGCGACACCGCCGCGGCATCGGGGTCTTCCCGCCGCCGCAACAGCCGCAGTCGCCGCAGGCGCAGCGGAGCTAGCGGCGTCGCGCCAGCGTCAGACCGTCGCCGATCGGCAGCAGCGCGACGTCGACGCGTTCGTCAGTGACCAGCCGGTCGTTCAGCGCCTGCAGCGCGGCGGTGTCGCCGCCGGGCTCCGCAGCCTGCGCCACGCGCCCGCTCCACAGCGTGTTGTCGAGTGCAATCAGTCCGCCGGGACGCACGAGTTGCAGACAGCGTTCGAAGTATCCGGCGTAGTTGGACTTGTCGGCATCGATGAACGCGAAGTCGTAGCGACCTGCTTCGCCCGCGGCCAGCCGTCCGTCGAGCGTGTCCAGCGCCGGCGCCAGCACGAGGTCGATCTTGCCGGTGACGCCCGCGCGTTCCCAGTACGGCCGCGCGACGCGCGTGTATTCATCGCTGACGTCGCAGGCGAGGATCCGGCCGTCCGCGGGCAGCGCCAGCGCTACCGCGAGCGAGCTGTAGCCGGTGAAGACGCCGATCTCGATGGTGTGCTTCGCACCGATCAGCTTCACCAGCATCTGCAGCAGCGCGCCCTGCTCGGGCGCGATCTGCATGCCGGCGCGCGGATGCGACGCGGTCGCGGCCCGTAGCCGGGCGAGTTCCGGATGCTCGCGGGTGTGCCTCTGCACGTAGTCCTGCAGCGCATCGTCCAGTCCCAGCGTGCGTCGGTTCATGGGTTGCTCATCCGTAGCGTTGGCGGGCCAGCGCCGCGCCGGCGGCGAGTGCGGCGAGCTTGGCGCGCGCGACGTCGCGGCTCATCGGCGCCATGCCGCAGTTGGTGCAGGCCTGTACGCGCTCGCGCGTCACGAACTGCAGTGCGCGCCCCAGTGTGTCGGCTACCTGCTCCGGCGTCTCCACGACGTCGGAGGCGACGTCGACGACGCCGACCAGCACGTCCTTGCCCGGCAGCAGCCGCATCAGATCCATCGGAACATGCGAGTTCATGCATTCGAGCGACACCTGCCGGATGCAACTGCGCGCGATCGCGGGGAAGATCTGCTCGTACTGGCGCCACTCCCGGCCCAGCGTGGACTTCCAGTCGACGTTGGCCTTGATGCCGTAGCCGTAGCAGATGTGCACGGCGGTCGTGCAGGTCAGCCCCTGCGCGGCACGTTCGAGTGCGGCGATGCCCCACTCGTTGACGTCGTCCATGTAGACGTTGAAGGCCGGCTCGTCGAACTGCACAACGTCGACGCCGTCGGCCTGCAGGGCGCGCGCTTCCTCGTTCAGCAACCCGGCGAAGGCCATGGCCATCGTCGCGCGGTCGCCATAGTGGCGATCGGCCGACCGTGTCGACGACGGTCATCGGGCCGGGCAGCGTGATCTTCAGCCGGCGATTGGTGTGTGCACGCGCCAGCGCGCGCTTCGACCTGATGCACCCGTCCGCGCAGCTTCAGCGGCCCGATCACCTGCGGCACCATCGCCTTGTAGCGGTCGGCGCGGATGCCCATCTCGACCTTGTGCTCGAAGTCGATGCCGTCGACGGATTCGAGGAAGCCGTGCACGAAGTGCTGGCGCGACTGCTCGCCGTCGCTGACGATGTCGAGGCCCGCGTCTTCCTGTTCCTTCAGCCACAGCAGCGTCGCGTCGCGCTTGGCCGTGGCAAGCTCCGCGCCGCTCGCCGCCATTGCGGCCACAGCTTGCCCCGTTTCCATGAGCCAGCCCGGTTTGGGCAGGCTGCCTGCCACCGTCGCTTCGAACATGCGCACCTCCGCGCCGAAGGCGTGAACGATACGCGGTCAACTTGCTGCCCAGGCAAAAGGCGACCTCTTCACCTTCACCGCGATTCGACCAGCTTCGCGATCAGCGCATCCTTGTCGGACCACATGCCGTTGATCCAGGCCTGCATCTGGCGGCGGAAGTCCGGATCGCCGTAGTTGCCGGCGACGAGTTGGGCGGGAATCTCGCGCTGTTCGACGCGCAGCGTGACCGCGCGCAGCTGACCGGACAGCAGTGTCCAGAAGGTCGGAGCCCCGTCGGGGTAGACGATGGTGACGTCGAGCAGCTTGTGGAAGCGACTGCCCAGCGTGGCGACCGCGGTCGCCAGCCCGCCGACCTTCGGCTTCAGCAGGTGCGTGTACGGCGAGTGCTCCGCGTGCTTGGCCGGTGTAGCGCGCGTGCCTTCGAGGAAGTTGATGACCGAGGTGGGCACCAGGCTGAACTTCTCGCAGGCGCGTCGCGCGCGCTCGAGGTCGCGTATCCCCGATGCGCCACCGCGCCGCTGCATGAACGGGAAGTCGAGTGCCCACCACGCCAGTCCGATGAAGGGCACCCAGATCAGCTCGCGCTTGAGGAAGAACTTCAGCATCGGGATGCGCCGGTTGAAGACGTACTGCAGCACCAGGATGTCCACCCAGCTGCGGTGGTTGCTGGACACGAGGTACCAGCCGCGCGGGTCCAGCCCATCCACGCCCTGCACGTCCCAGTGTGTGCGGCCGACGGCGTCGATCCAGGCATTGTTGACGGCGATCCACTGCGTGGCGATGCCGTTGAGGAAAGTATCGATGCGGCGTCGCACCGCGTCGAAGGGCAGCAGCAGCTTGATCAGCGCGGTCGGCAGCAGCACGCCGACGTGCACCAGCGTGTTCAGGCCCAGCGCGAGTGACGCCAGCATCCCTTTAACGAACGCGGTCGGGTTCGACATGACCGCGCAGGTTAGCCGATGCGCCGCGGACGGAGTCCCGATGGGGTCAAGCTTTGCACGGCGTCCGAGCCCTTGAGGGCGCCTGATCCACGAATAGCGCGCCGTCGTCCGGGCTTTTTGCGCGTTGCACCGTGCACCGGCACTGCGAATATCGACGCGTCCAAACCGTCGGCGGGCCGGTGATCGAGTCATTGCGCCCGCGGCTTTCATCGTCGAGCAGTCGCAGGTGAGTCACACGTTCACAGCCGAGGCCGATGCCGCGAGCGGACCGCTCGCCGCGGAGCTGCGTTACAGCCATCTGACCCGCTTCGGCGAGAAGGTCAAATGGCTGCCGCCGTACCGGCTGATTCCGTCGTTCGCCAGCGCCGACGGCCAGAGCGCCGTGTACCGGCGCCGTTCGCAGGTCGTGCTGACCAGCGATGCGGAAGACGGCGGCGGCGCCGCGACCAGTTTCGCGCTGCCCGACAGCGAAATGAAGGTGCGCATCGAACAGTACGGATATGAGCGCCTGGTGCGTCCGACCCGTTCGAGCCAGCACGTCGATCCGCTGTCCAATCTCGTCGACGGCGCGGCCGACATGGAACGCGAAGCGGCGCTGGCCGTGTGTGCGCACCTGAACGAACACGTCGATGCGATGGGCCGGCCGCAGCGCTGGACGCCGTCGCCCGACATCCAGCTGGTGCCGTTGTCGGTGAGGCCCTTCGCCGAGCCTGCGCCCGTCGCACCTCGGCCGGTGGGACAGAGGAACGGCAAGCCGGTCGTCGACCCGCGCGCGAGGAGCGACTACCTGGACGATCGTGCGAAGTGGCTCGCACGCCGTTTCGCGTGGGAATCGTCGCAGCGCGGCCAGCAGGAGCACAGCCAGCGCGCCGCCAGTGGCGATGCCGATGCGATGCGCGAGCATCTGCTGACCTGCCTGCGCGACATCCTGTGGCCGCTGCCGGCGGCCGTCGCCTTCGAATTCGAGGACACGCAGATCGTGCGCATGGACGTGGCATTGCCACCGCTGCCGACGCTGCCGGACCGCGAGGCGGCGATCGACTACGGCAACCGCGTCGCCGTGCGCCGCATGTCCGAAGTGATCCACACCAAGCTGCACAACCGCCACGCGCTCGGGCTGGTGGTGCGGCTGATGGGCGAGACCTACGCGGCGCTGCCCACCGTCAGACAGGTAACGGTGTCCGCCCGCCTGCAGCCGGTCGACAACCGGCCGGCGCGCTACGTCTGCAGCGCGCGCAGCCAGCGCAAGGCGTGGTCCGCGCTGTTCTCGCGTGGCGTGGTCACGGGTGACGCGGCACTGTGCCTGGACGAGATCGAGACGCGCGTGAACCTGACCGGCCTGGGCGCGTTCCTGCCGATCGAGGCATTCGACTGAGCGTGCCGCACAGGCGCGCCGAGCGACGTCAGGCGTGCAGCGCGCCGTGCTCCACCAGCGCGTGCTCGGCCCGATACAGCTGCATCTTGATCGGCACCACGCCTTCCGGCGTGTGCCGTCGCGCCAGCGACAGCGCGCGGCCCAGGCTGTCGACGGCGCCGGGCAGCAGCTCAGGCCGTTCGCGTTCGCCGAGTTCCAGCATCGCGATGCCGTAGACGAAATGCAGCGTCATCGTGCGCGGCGCATCGTCGACGGCCTCGCGCGGCAGCGCGTCCGGCGCATCCGATGAACGCAGCACGGGCTTCAGCAGTTCGCACAGCGACGCGAGATCCTCCACCAGCGCCATGGCGGCGCGGCGCGGCCATTCGCGAAGCTCTTCGACACTGCTCGGCAGCAGGTCGGGCGGGGGCAGGACGGATGTGAGATTCATCGCGGGGCCCTTGGTTGGATGCGGTGAGCGGCAAGCCGCCCGTTTCGCCATCTTCGCTGCGCAGGATGGCGTGTGCATGACAACGCTCTGACAGTAGCGCCCCTACGCGGGGCGTGCATCCCGCTTATGTGATGACGAAAGAACCGTTCGTCATTTGCCCTGCGGGACACTGCGTGCGGCGCTGCGTTGCAGCGACCGACTATGCTCGGGCGTTGTTGCTGCTGCATTGCAGACATCTGGAGAATCACATGCTGATCGATCTATCGGGCCGCACAGCGGTGGTGAGCGGCTCCACTGCCGGTATCGGCCTTGCGATAGCGAAGGGGCTGGCCGCTTCGGGGGCCAATGTGGTCGTCAATGGGCGCACGCAGCGGGCCGTCGAGGCCGCGATGGCTGCGGTGCGCCAGACCGCCCCGTACGAACAGGTGACCGGCGTGGCCGCCGATCTAGGCACCGCGACTGGCTGTGACGCCCTGCTGCGCGCGCAGCCGGCCTGCGACATCCTGGTCAACAACGTCGGCATCTTCGGCCCGCAGGATTTCTTCGCGACGCCGGATGCCGAGTGGCAGCGCTTCTACGACGTCAACATCATGTCCGGCGTGCGGCTGTCGCGCGCGTACCTACCGGCAATGGCGCAGAAGGGCTGGGGTCGGGTGGTGTTCCTGTCGTCGGAGTCGGCGCTGAACATCCCTGCCGACATGATCCACTACGGCATGACCAAGACCGCGCTGCTGGCCATCGCGCGCGGACTGGCCAAGCGCATGGCCGGCACCGGCATCACGGTCAATGCGGTGCTGCCCGGGCCGACACTGTCCGATGGCGTGGCACAGATGCTGGCCGACCAGACCCGCGACGGCGCCTCGCTCGAGAAGGCAGCGGCGGACTTCGTGGTTGCGCACCGCCCGTCGTCGATCATCCGTCGCGCCGCGACGGTCGAGGAAGTGGCCAACATGGTCGTGTATGTCTGCTCGACGCAAGCCTCGGCCACGACGGGTGCCGCACTGCGCGTCGACGGCGGCGTGGTGGACACCATCGCCTGACGCAGTGCCGGCGGCGCGCCGCTACGCGTCGGCGATGCGTGCGCACCTGCCGCGCAGGAAGCGCAGGATGCGCGCCAACGCCCAGTCGCCCAGCGGCTTGGTGGTCACGAGGATGTCGCCTTGCAGGTTGGGCAGCGCGCCGGCCGCCGCCGCGCTGTCGCCGGTGAGCACCACGCAGTGGAATTCGTCCTTCAGCCATGGCTGCAGCGTTTCGATGACGCGCAGGCACGTGCCGTCGCGCAGCCGGTAGTCGAGGATGAACAGCCGCGGCACGCGCGGCAGCGTCGGACAGGCCGCCAGCAGGTCGAGCGGTTCGCCGAAGATCAGCACCTGTGCGCCCATGGCTTCGAACAGTCGCGCCGAGGCGGCCAATGCGGAGGCATCGTCGTCGAGCATCGCGATCACCGCGTCGTGCAGGTCGGGCCGCGGCGCGTCGCCGGCGGTGGCCGGCGCTGCGCGCAGCACGGGCCGCGGCAGGTGCACGAAGAAG
>JBGAIO010000050.1:0-22240 GCA_044225415.1 Burkholderiaceae bacterium
GAGACCAGCCATCGCAGCGAGGAGTTCGTGGCGATCATGGCGGAGACCGAGGCGCTGCTGCGCGAGCTGCTGGCGATTCCGTCGAACTACCGCGTGCTGTTCCTGCAGGGCGGCGCGCATCTGCAGTTCGCGATGGTGCCGCTCAACCTGCTGGGGGCGAAGTTCCACGCGGACTACGTGCTCACCGGCATCTGGGGCGACAAGGCCGCCGACGAGGCGCGCCGCTACTGCAACGTCAACGTCGCCGCCGACAATGCGGACCGGCAGCATCGCGAACTGCCGCAGCAGGCCGACCTGAAGCTCGACGCCGGTGCCGCGTACGTGCACTACTGCTCGAACGAGACGATCAACGGCCTGGAGTTCGGCTACGTGCCGGACACCGGCGCCGTTCCGCTGGTCGCCGACATGTCGTCGCACTTCCTGTCGCGGCGCATCGACGTGTCGCGCTACGGGCTGATCTACTCGGGCGCGCAGAAGAACTTCGGGCCGGCCGGCCTGACCGTCGTCATCGTGCGCGACGACCTGGTCGGCCACTGTTCGCCCCGCTGGCCGACGATGCTCGACTACAAGACCCACGCGGACGCGCACTCCAGCTACAACACGCCGCCGACCTATCCGATCTACCTGGCGAACCTGGTGCTGAAGTGGCTGCAGGCGCAGGGTGGGGTGGATGCGATCGAGCGGCGCAACGTCGCGAAGGCGGCGCTGCTGTACGGTGCCATCGACGCGTCGGATTTCTACGTGAATCACGTGCTGCCGCGCGACCGCTCGCGCATGAACGTGCCGTTCTCGCTGGCCGATGCCGCGCTCGACAAGGCCTTCCTCGCGGGGGCCGCAGAGCACGGCATGGTGCAGCTCAAGGGACACCGGCTGGTCGGTGGCATGCGCGCGTCGATCTACAACGCGATGCCGCTGGCCGGCGTGCAGGTTCTGGTCGACTACATGCGCGAGTTCGAGCGCCGGCGCGGCTGACGCGGAGCATTCATGGCCGATGCCCGTGGCGGTCCCCTTGACGACCGGCTCACGCCGCTGCGCGACGCGATCGACCGCGTTGATGCGCAGCTCGTCGATCTGCTGAACGAACGCGCGCGGCTGGCCAGCGAGGTGGGCCGGCTGAAGGGCGAAGTCGACGCACTGGTGCTGCGCACCGAACGTGAAGCCGAGGTTGTGCGCAAGGTCGCCGCTGCTTCCCGCGACCGCTGGCCGCGGCGACAGGCAGTCCAACGTTTACCGCGAGATCAGCGTCGGTCTGCCGCGCGCTGGGAGAGGCCGCTGACGGTGGCCTTTCTCGGCCTGGCGGGCACGTTCCCCTTCCGGAGACGGCGATGCATCGCCAGTTCGGCACCAGCGCGAACGGCCTGCCGTGCGCAACGCTCGACGAGGTGTTCCGCGCGACGGAAGGCAAGCCGATGCCGGCATCGTGCTGCTGGAGACTTTTTCCGAAGGCGCGGTCAGCCGCACGCTCGACCTGCTGCTTGCCACGCCGCTGAAGCTGCTGGCCGAGCTGCTCACGGTCAACGACAATCTTCTGACGCTCAGCGGTTCGATGGACGGCATGCAGTGCATCTGCAGCGCACTCGCAGGCGCTGGCGCAGTGCTGCCGGCTGGCTGGCGCAGCATCATCCGGACATCGAGCGCCGAGCCGTGGCCAGCAACGCTGAGGGCGCGCGCCCCGCCGGCGAGGATCCGGACGTGGCCGGCGCTGGGGAAAGTGTGGCGCGCACTATCGGCTCGCAGGTCGTCGCCGCGCACATCCAGGACGATCCGAACAACCGCACGCGCTTCGCTGTAGTTTCCGGCCGTGGCAGGCGACTTCGGTGCCGCCCGGGCGCGACAAGATCGCTGCTGATCCTGTCGGTGCCCAACCGCGCTGGTGCGGTATTCCACATGCTCGAACCCCTGTCGCGTCATGGCGTGTCGATGACCCGTTTCGAGTCGCGGCCGGCGCGCGTCGGCACGTGGGAGTACTACTTCTACGTCGACGTCGAGGGCCACCAGGACGAGCCGGCGTCGCCGCCGCGCTGGGCGAGCTGCAGCGCGCCTGCGCGTTCTACGCGTGCCTGGGGTCGTACCCGGCAGAGCGTTGAAGGAAAGGAATGGCGATGGCAGGTGCGCCGAACATGAGACGGCGCCATGCTCGGCACGCTCGATCACGTCCGCGCGATCGTGGCCGTACCAGGCCGGCAAACCCATCGAAGAGCTGGCGCGCGAGCACGGGCTCGATGCGGCCAAGATCGTCAAGCTGGCGTCGAACGAGAATCCACTGGGCATGCCGGCCTCCGCGAAGCGCGCGATGGCAGCGGCGATGGAGGACCTCGGCCGCTATCCGGATGCCAACGGCTTCGCACTGAAGACCGCACTGTCGGCGCGCTACGGCGTGGCCATGGACTGGATCACGCTCGGCAACGGCAGCAACGACATCCTGGAACTGGCGGCGGCCGCGACGCTGGCGCCCGGCCGCAGCTGCGTCTACGCGCAGCACGCATTCGCGGTTTACGCGCTGGCGACGCAGGCGCGCGGCGCGCGGGCGATCGTCGTGCCGGCGAAGCAGCTCGGGCACGATCTCGATGCGATGGCCGCTGCGATCGCACCCGACACCGCGCTGGTCTACGTCGCGAACCCGAACAATCCCACCGGCACACACCTGTCGGCCGATGCGATCGAAGCCTTCCTGGCCAGGGTGCCGTCGCACGTCGTCGTCGTGCTGGACGAGGCCTACAACGAATACCTGCCGCCGGATCTGCGCGCCGACAGCACCGCGTGGGTGCGGCGCTACGCGAACGTCATCGTGTCACGCACGTTCTCCAAGGCCTTCGGTCTGGCGGGACTGCGCGTCGGCTATGGCCTGGCACAGCCTGCGCTGACCGACCTGCTGAACCGCGTGCGCATGCCGTTCAACGTCAGCACCGTCGCGCAGGCCGCGGCTGTCGCCGCGCTGGCCGACGACGAGTTCCTGGCGCGCAGCTATGCGTTGAACCTGCGAGGCATGCAGCAGCTCACGGATGCGTTCCGCGAATTCGCGCTCGAATACGTGCCGAGCGTCGGCAATTTCGTGCTGGTCAAGGTCGGTCCCGGCGCACGCGTGTATCAGGAACTGCTGAAGCGCGGCGTCATCGTGCGGCCGGTGGCCAACTACGGCCTGCCCGAGTGGCTGCGCATCACCGTCGGACTGCCGGAGGAGAACGCGCGCTTCCTGCAGGCGCTGCCGGAAGCGCTGGCGGCGGCCCGCGCAGCAACGCCTGCATGAAGCTCGCGCTGATCGGCGTCGGGCTGATCGGCGGATCGTTCGCGACCGCCCTGGGAGCCGCCGATGAGGTGGCGGAGGTGACCGGCTACGACATCGACCCGTCGGCGGTGCGCGACGGCATCGAGCGCGGCGTGCTGACGCGGGGCGCCGGCAGCGCGGCCGATGCGGTCCGCGAGGCGGGCCTTGTCGTCGTTGCGACGCCGGTCGGCGCTCTGCGCGCAACGTTCGCCGCGATCGCGCCGGCCTTGCTGCCGGACGCCATCGTCAGCGACGTCGGCAGCACCAAGGCCGGCGTGCTCGCCGACGCGCGCGCGGCGCTCGGCAGCGCATTCGCGCGCTTCGTGCCGGCCCATCCGATCGCCGGTGGCGAACGACCGGGCGTGCGGCACGCGGACGCGCAACTCTTCCGCGGCCGTCATCTGATCACCACGCCCGTCGACGGCACCGACGCGACCGCGCTGGCGCGCGTCGAGGACCTGTGGCGCGGCGTCGGTGCACGCGTGCAGCGCATGTCCGCCGACGAACACGACCGCATCTTCGCGGCCGTGAGTCATCTGCCGCACGTGCTGGCCTTCGCACTGGTGGACCTGATCGCGCGCTCGGCGCGTGCCGACGACTGCTTCGCGCTCGCCGGCGCCGGCTTCCGCGACTTCACGCGCATCGCGGCGTCGAGCCCGGCGATGTGGCGTGACATCTGCGTTGCGAACCAGGCTGCGCTGTCCACGGAACTGCACGCCTATCGCGCGCAGCTCGGGGAACTGCAGCGCGCGATCGATGCCGGAGACGGCCAGGCACTGCAGGCGCTCTTCGAAATCGCCGCCACGGCGCGCCGGGCGCGAACCTTCGCCGGCCAGTAGCGCCCTTCGCATCGTCCGGTCGGACTACCCCGCGGCGCGTGAGGCCGCACCGCCGATCCGTCGAATTGAACCGCCCAGCGACGCCAATTCGCGCAGACGCCGCAGGCCGTTTGCGCGCGCGCCATTCGTCCGCCCGCTCGTCGCGGCAACGGTTCCACTGAGCGGTGGCCGCGGGCTTTGTCCACAGGCTGTGGATAAGCTTGCTGCCGGAATGAGGGGCTCCATGCAGATGCGTGCTGTTCGCGGCTTCACCCTGATCGAAATCCTGGTGGTCCTGACCATCTCGGCGATTCTCGTCGCGATGTCGATTCCCATGTTCGACGGGCTGATCCGCAGTAACCGGATCTCTTCGGCGACCAATTCGTTTGTCGCCAGTATGGATCTCGCGCGCTCCGAAGCAGTCCGACGCAATGGCCTAGTCGCGGTCTGCCGCAGCGTGAATGCCGATTCGGCGAATCCGACGTGCAGCAATGCAGCCGTCGGCAACTTCGCTGCCGACGACTGGGCGACGGGCTGGATCGTCTTTGCGGTCGCGCCCGCCAACGCCTCGGCGCCCTGGGGCGTCCTAAAGGCCGGCGACGAGGTCATTTCGCAGCAGGCGCCCCTGATGCCTCCGCAGGCTGGCGAGCGGGTCGTTGCGCTGTCGACGATCAATGCGCAGGCGCGCATTTTCGACGCCCGCGGTTTGACGCCCCCATCCATGAACGGCGCTATCGGAATGACCGTCGTCTTCGACTTTCGCGATCCGCAGGTCGCCACGCCCACCAATGCCGGACGCTGTGCAGCTATGAACATCTCCGGCAGGGTGCGGATCAATCGCATGGTCAATAACGCCTGTCCCGCCGCATGAGTACGAGACTTCGCATGAACAGCTCACACGCTCGGGCGGGCCAGCGCGGTCTGTCAATGATCGAGATCCTGGTCTCGCTGACCATCGTCGCGTTCGGCCTGCTTGGCCTTGCCGGCATGCAGGCCCGCTCGATGTCCATGAGCAAGGACTCCACCGACCGCAAGGCCGCCGCCGAAATCGCGGCACAGATGGCCGAACGGATGCAAGCCAACTTCGACGGATTCCGCCGCGGCCGTTACACGCTGTCGATGGATCCACTGACGGCCGGACCGACGTTCAACAATTGCCAGAACGCGCAGGAATGCACGGAACTCGAGGTCGCCGACCGTGACCTTGCCCAGTGGGCCATTGAACTACGGCGCCGTCTGCCGGTGTCCGGCGCGTACATCACCGTGCGGCCGGATGGTTCGAGTGCGACCGTCACCATCGCCTGGCAGGAAAGCCAAGCTGCCAACACCGCCGCGGATCCTGATTGTCCCAACAGTCTGGATTCCTCTTATCGCTGCCTCGCCTGGGAGATGCATCCATGAGCAGGTTCTCCCGGGTTTCCTCCTTCGGTGCGAAGGTGGAGAGTGGCCGGACGCTGATCGAACTGCTGATCGCGATGGTGCTCAGCCTGCTGATCATCGGTGCCGTGGGCGCGCTTTACAGCTTCAGCAGCAACACCTCGCGCCAGTCCTTCCAATCGTCTTCAGTGGAAGAAAGCGGCAAGCTCGCGCTGCACCTGATCGGTGAGCCGATCACGATGGCCGGCTATGGAACGCTCAGACGAGGGGATCTCGGCGGGGCAGCCGCCACAGACATGATCGCGACCTTCGGCGGCCCGCACCTGCGTGGCTGCACGAACGGCCGTTTCGCCAATCCTCAGGCGGGAGACTTCACGTGCGTGGCGACTCCACTTCCCGGGGATGCATTGCACATCGGCTACCAGGCGGAGAACGTCATTTCGGCGGCGCAGGGCACGGAACCAATGCGTGACTGCCTGGGCCAGGATCCAATCACGGCCACTTTCGACGGGGAGAATGTTCCAGTCGTCTACAACGACTACGCCATTCAACTGTCGGCCAATCAGCAGGTTCCGGAACTCGCCTGCCTTGGAGGAGCGAGCAATACGCCGGCGGCCTTGGTGCGCAATGTCGAGGACTTCAAGGTCTTCTTCGCTTTCGACAACCGCAGTTACAACTGGGCGACGGGTGCCGAGGTCGCGACGAGTTCCGTACCGTCGACGCTGGCCACTGCCACCGAGATCAATCAGATGCTCGGAAACGTGAACGGTCAGGGTTTCATCAATCCATGGAATTTTGTCGTCGGAGTCTACGTCTGCGTCCTGGTGCGCTCCGCAGAGACGGGCGTCACTCCCGATGGGCAATCCGTGTATTCGCCCTGTCCGCAGACGGCCGCCGAAGTCGCGAGTGGTACCGCGCAGGTCACGCTCAACGACGGCGTTTCGCGTCGCAGCTATTCGAAGATGTACACGATCCGCTCCAGGACGCAGTCGGCACCTGGCATCAACCTGCAATGACCAAGGCGAGGACCATGGCCCATTCCCTGCGTCGATCTCGGGGCGTCGTGCTTCCGGTTGTGCTCGTCGTGATGATGGTCGTGACGATGCTGGTCGTCACGCAGATTCGGCGCGGCACGGTGGACGAGCGCCTAGCGAGCAACTGGGCGCGTGCCATCGAGGGCCAGACGGTGGCCGAGTCACTTCTGCGGTATTGCGAGGCCGATCTGCTGGCTGAACGCGGTGCGGAGGCGAAGAACCGGCGGGGCAAGCTCCTGACTGAGAACTACAAGCCAGCGCCGGCGTGGAGGACAGGAAACCTTCCGCCGGACGGTGTCGTCACATTCGCCGCGGACGTACTGCCCCCCGGCGCGACGGCGCAATGTGTGGTCGAGGACGCAACCAGTGATCTGCTGCCCTCCAACAATCAGACTCGGTCTGGCGGAGCCGGTCCGGCTATTGCCGAATTGCTGAAGTACCGCATCACGGTATCGCTGACGATGCCCGATGCGAATCTGTTCGGGAATTCGGTCTACACCGTCCAGAGCGAACTCCGGTTTGGCATATGAGTACCGATATACGGGCTGGAAGCGTGTCACGGGCGGGGGCTGGTGAAACGCAATGGAGCAAGCGATGAGTGATCGCATGGATCTTTCAGGCGCCTCGGCGCCCCGCCGACCGCTGTCCCGGCTGCTGGTGCTGCTACTGACACAGGTCATCATCCTCCAGCCATTGGCGGCGTCCGCAGCCTGGAACATCGCCCAACAGCCGCTGTTCACGATCAACGCCGTGTTCCCCAACGCGGTGTTCATGCTCGACGATTCGTGGTCGATGAACGATTACCGGCTGCCCCCGCCGACGTTCCTCACCCAGAACAACCGCTGGCCGAGCGCGACGACCGTGACGGTCAAGTACAACGCGACCACCAAGGTCGTGGCTGCGCATGATGAGTTCACGCTGCGCTCGAGCGTTCACAATCCGCTGGCCTACGACCCGGCGATCACATACACGCCCTGGAACGACAACGACAAGCCGAAGGCCAACCAGGGCTCTCGTCCCAATCGCTCGCAGAACTACCCCAATGCCGACATCGGCGGTACGGGCGCGGCCGCGACGGCTGGCCGCTTCACCGAGCGCGACATGCGCTTCCGGGGCTTTGTGAACGGGACGCCGACTTCCGCCCGCTACTGGATCACGACGTCGCGGGGCAGCGTCGGCAGCAACGGCACGTACGCGACGGGCGCGGTCGCCAATGACAAGTGGTCGTGGCACTCGCAGAACCTGCGCTGGGAGCAGTCGATTTCCAATCCTTCCGGCACGGCGATCTACAACCCTTTCCCCAATGACGGTCCGCAGGCGGCCGATCTGTTCACCAATCCGCCGCAGGTGTGCAACTCGCAGCCGCCCTGCATCCAGTGGAACCCGGTTTACACCAATCAATGCGTGTCGTGGCAGCAGGTTCAGACCGGCACGACGCAACAGTGCGACCATTACGACACCGTTCCTGTCTACGGCAATGTCTGCGTTCAGACCCAGCAGGTGCAGACGGGGTGGCAGAACGGACAATGTCTGAACTGGCAGCAGGTGCAGACGGGCTGGCAGAACGGCGCATGCAATGCATGGCAGACCGTTCCGGACTACCAGCAGCAGTGCCAGATCGTCACCGTGATCGACCCGACGTCGGAAACGGGTTATCGCCAGGTGCAGCAGTGCCAGAACGTGCAGATCGGCTCGCACCAGCAATGCACGTCGTACGCCCAGATTCCCGTCTATGGCCAGCAGTGCACGCAGTACCAGCAGGTGCCTGTGTACACGCCGCAGTGCGTGCAGTGGAACTACCAGCAGACGGGCACCACGCAGCAATGCGCCCAATGGAACACGGTCCCTGTCTACCAGAATCAATGCACGCAGATGGCGCCGGTCCAGACTGGTCAGACGTGCGTTGCCTACGACCCCAATTGGGTCTGCCCGCCGCAGAACATCACCAGCGACAACCTGACTCCGGCGCGGTTCTACCGATACGAAGGCACCGTTCCGGCTACGGATGACGACCTTGCCAACCCGGCGAATTACCGCATGGTCGAAATCGACCGCGCGGGCGCTTCAAGCTACAACGTGCCGGTCGATCCGCGTACCGGCACGGCGCGCAGCCGCATGGACTGCGCCGCGCAGACCAGTTGTACGCGGCTCGAGGAGATGCAGAACTACGCGAACTGGTTCACCTACTACCGGCATCGCCTGTTCGCAGCGATGGCCGTGACGTCGCAGGCCGCAGCCGACCTGAAGGGTGATCTCTCAGCGATCCGCCTGGGGTATGGCCGGATCAACTACTCCCACAACGGGCCGGACCCCTGGAATCCGTACGGTGCGCGCCTGGACGGCGCGACGTTCCCTGAACTCGACAACGATCCGCAGAGTCCGACGCACCCTGGTGCAATGGTGCGCGGCGTGCGTGACTTCACCGACACCGCGAACAATGCGGCGCGCCAGCAGTTCTTCGACTGGATCTTCTCGCTCAACTGGGTGGGCTCGACGCCGAACCGGGAAGCGATCGATTCGATCGGAAATTACTACACGCGAACCAGCGACTTCGGTCCCTGGTCCGACAATCCGGGCATCGGTGGCGGTCGGAGTGGTGATCAGCATGCTGCCTGTCGACGCAGCTTCGCAATCCTCGCGACGGACGGCGAGTGGACCGCGATTCCCGAGGCGCCGAACATCCCGCCGGCGCAGCCCTTGATCACGAGCCGCACACCTGACCCCGTGGGCTCCGGAAACGGCACGATCACTGCCTCGCTCGCGACCACCGGTCCGACCATCACCGGCGCGGGCCTGTATCAAAACGTCACGTACAACTATGACCCGAGTGTCGAAGTCCAGTACTCGACGGGCAACGGCGGGGTCACTCAGACACTGACGGATGTCACGCTTTACTGGTGGAATCGGGACCTGCGTCCCACCGTGCCTAACGCCGTCCAGAAGCGGCCGAATCGCCCTGACGATTCGTTCTGGCAGAGCATGACGACCTTTGTCGTCGGCTACGGCCTCAACGCGTCGATGGACACGCCTGCGGTACGGCAGTCGATCGCAGCCGGCCAGGCCGTCAACTGGCCGCTGGTGGATATTTCTCCAGCGGTGACCACGGGTGGCAACCGGATCGACGACACCATGCGCGCGGCGCTGGCCACGCGCGGTGATTTCTACTCGGCGAACGATCCCGATCAGATGCGCGGCCGGATCCGCGGCGTGTTCCGGGCCATTGCACAGCAAGCGTTTTCGGGAACGGGCCTCGCGTCGACGAGCTCGCAGCTGATGACGGGTTCGACGCTGTACCGTGCTTCGTTCACCACTCAGATCTGGACCGGCAGTCTCCAGGCTTTCGATGCCTCGGCTCTGGCCTATGCCGCGTTGAACAATCAGGCCGAGCCGGCTCCATTGTGGAGCGCGACCTTCCCGCAGTGGAATCAGCGCAACATCGTGACGTCCAAGGCGCAGAACTCGGCGATCGCATTCAACAACTTCAACAGCCTGACGACGACACAGCAGACCGAGCTCGGATCAGTCGATGTCATGGACTATATCCGCGGCAAGCAGCTCGGTCTGGAGGCCAGCCAGCCGGTGAATGGAGTGACGGCTGGGTTCCGCGATCGACAGACGCTGCTCGGCAGCATCGTGTCGTCGACGCCGCTGTATTCGCATGTGTCGAATTACCTCTATCAACGGGGTCCGGCCGCAGGCGGAGGCAGTTCGTACGCAAGCTACCTGTCGACCAACACCAGTGCCCGCAGGCCGGGGCTGTACCTGGGCGCAAACGACGGTATGTTCCACGCGTTCGATGCGCGGCCCAATGCGCAGATGGGCGGGGGCACGGAGCTGTTCGCCTACGTTCCGCGCAGCGTCTATCCATATCTGAAGGAACTGACGAATCCTGAATACGTGCACCGGTTCTATGTCGACGGCCCGGTGGTCGAAGGTGACGCCTATCTCGGCAGCGCCTGGAAGACGGTGGTGATGGGGTCTACGGGCGCTGGACCTGCAGGGTTGTTCGCGCTCGACGTGACCGATCCCACGAATTTCTCGTCATCCAAGGTGTTGTGGGACATCACACCTGCCGAAGAGCCGGACCTCGGCCGTGTCATGGGGTACGGCTACATCGGCAGCATGAAGTACAACAGTGGCGGCAAGTGGGTTGCTCTGGTTCCGAATGGGATGGAGAGCGCGAACGGTCATGCCGTGCTTCTGGTGATCGACCTTGCCACTGGCAACACTGTGCGGAAGATCGACACCTGTAAGAAGAATGACGGCGTGCCCTTCAATACGACCGACCAGGGTGGGCGCTGCGATCCGGCCAGTTTGAATGGATTGGCCAACATCAGCGTGATCTACGACTCGAGTCGGAACGTCGTGGGCGCGTACTCCGGCGACTATCAGGGCAATCTGTGGAAGTTCGACTTCAGTTCGGACGATCCGTCGAAGTGGCGCGTGGCGACCGAAGATCAGAGCGATCAGTCGGGCAACACGCCTGCTCCATTGTTCGTTGCCCGCAACGCTGCGAACCAGGTGCAGCCCATCACAGCGGCGCCGCGTGCCTCGACTCACCCCTTCGGCGGCTCTCTCGTGGTCTTCGGAACGGGCAAGTTCTTCGAGTTCAGCGACCAGACCGACAATTCGATCCAGTCGATCTATGCGCTATGGGACAAGCCGGGCAGCAAGGCACCGATCGCCAAGGGCAATCTGCAGGCGTTCGGCTTCAGCGAGACGACCGTGAATACCGTGACGACCCGGACTCTGACCGGGACGGCCGGGTTCTCGTGGCGTAGCAAGGACGGGTGGTATGTCGACCTGGCGCTTACTCAGCAGAGCGCGAGCGGCGAGCGGGTGATCGCCGACCCGATCGTCGCCAATGGGCGGCTGCAGGTGACGTCGTTCCAGCCGACCTCGACCAGTGATCCCTGCTCGGGTGGCGGTAGCTCCTACTTCTACGAAATTCCGATGGGAGCAGGGCTCAACGTCAAGGCGCGGAAGATCGACGGTATCGTGAGCAGTCCGACATGGATGGTCGAGGACGTTTCGACAACGACGACACCCAAGTCGACGATCAATCGCGCGGATGCTGCTGCCGCAGTCGGCAACACTGCTCGCACTCGCACCGACAGAACCATGGACGGTGACACCGCCAAGACCTGCATCGGGCTCTACAACTCGGTGGCCGCCAAGGCCGGTGCGCTCACGCAGGAGTGTCAGACGGCAACGCCGGTGCGGGTCTGGCGACCGGTCAGGTGATGGCATGAAGCGACCATCCACTTCGATGCTCAAGCGCCACGTCCTGTCGACCAGGGCGCTCGGCTTCACCCTGATCGAGGTCATTGTCGTCGTTGTGATCCTTGGCATCCTGGCGGCGATCGCGATCCCCAACTACACCCAGTATGTCAACCGAGGACACCGCAGCGAGGCGCGTTCTACGCTGACTCAGGCGGCTCAGTGGATGGAGCGTTGGCGTACGGAGCACAACACGTACGCCGGGGCTGCATTGCCGGCCCTGCTCGCCGCGAGCCCGCCTCCGCCAGGTACGGCTCGCTACGGCATAACCATTGACACCAACACTGGCGGAGCCTATGTGCTGGCGGCAACGCCCGTTGGCCCGATGGCCAATGACGTGTGCGGAATCCTTACATTGACCAACACAGGCCTGCGAGGACAGGACGCGAACGCCACTCCCGAGCTTTGCTGGGGCCGCTGACGTGCGGGTCTGCCGATGACCAATCGCGTGGCATCATCGCCACGTGACCCAACCAACTTCCTGGCCACCGATCCTCACCATTGACCCCATCCCCCGCGCCGCCGGCGCGGTGCGGCTGCCGGGTTCCAAGAGCATCTCCAACCGCGTGCTGCTGCTCGCCGCGCTCGCGCGTGGCGACACGGTCATCGACGGCCTGCTCGACGCCGACGACACGCGCGTGATGCGGGCTGCGCTCGCGCAGCTCGGCGTGGTGATGGCGCAGTCCGGAGAGGGTCTGCACGTGAGCGGCGTCGCCGGCGGGTGGCCCGTGCGGACCGGCGAACTCTTTCTCGGCAACGCGGGTACCGCCTTCCGCTCGCTGACCGCCGCACTCGCCTTCTCCGGCGGCACCTACACGCTCGACGGCGTGCCCCGCATGCGCGAGCGGCCGATCGGCGACCTGGTCGATGCGCTGAATTCGCTCGGCGCGCAGATCCGCTACGCGCAGGCACCGGGGTTCCCGCCGCTGCATATCGCGCCGGCGACGGCCTTGAACTCGCCGCAGGTACAAGTGCGCGGCGACATCTCGAGCCAGTTCCTCACGGGCCTGCTGCTCGCCGCGCCGTTGGTCGCACCTGCCGAAGGCCTGCGCGTCACGGTGGAAGGCACGCTGATCTCGCGCCCCTACGTCGACATGACGCTCGCACTGATGCGGCGCTTCGGCGTCGACGTGGAGCGCAGTGGCGATGTCTTTCGCGTGCCGCGTGCCGACTATCGATCACCGGGGCGCATCGCCGTCGAAGGCGACGCATCGGGTGCGTCGTACTTCCTTGCGCTCGGCGCAATGGCGGGCGGGCCCGTTCGCGTCGAGGGCGTCGGTGCGGCAAGCGTGCAGGGCGACGTGCGCTTTGCCGAAGCGCTGCAGGCGATGGGTGCGGTGGTCACGCAGGCCGACGACTGGATCGCCGCAGCAGCTCCTCCGTCCGGCCGTCTGCGCGGCGTCGATCTCGACGTCAATCACATACCCGATGCCGCGATGACGCTCGCGGTCGTCGCGCTGTTCGCCGACGGGCCGACCACGTTGCGCAACATCGGCTCGTGGCGCGTGAAGGAGACCGACCGCATTGCTGCGATGGCCACCGAACTGCAGCGGCTGGGCGCGACCGTGGAAGAGGGCGCCGACTGGCTGCGCGTCCATCCGCCCGCGCGGCTGCGTGAAGCGACGGTGCACACCTACGACGACCATCGCATGGCGATGTGCCTGTCGCTCGCGGCGGCCGCCGGCGTGCCGGTGCACGTCCGCGAACCCGGTTGCGTGGCCAAGACCTGGCCGAGCTACTTCGATGCGCTGGCGGAACTGGTCGCGGACAGGCAGATCGCAGCCTCGGGTCCGGCATCGATGGCCAGACCATGAATTCCGCCGTTCC
Organism: Burkholderiaceae bacterium; assembly: GCA_044225415.1. Classification (GTDB taxonomy): domain Bacteria; phylum Pseudomonadota; class Gammaproteobacteria; order Burkholderiales; family Burkholderiaceae_F; genus JALORV01. The sequence goes on from JBGAIO010000050.1 coordinate 13,602, forward strand.
CGTCCTCGCCATCGACGGTCCAACCGCGTCGGGGAAGGGCACGGTTGCGCAGCGGGTGGCCGACAGGCTCGGCTACCACTATCTGGACAGCGGCGCGCTGTACCGGCTGGTGGGGTGGCGCGCCCTGCGCGCTGCCGTCGATCCAGCGGATGAAGGCGCCGCCGCCGCGCTCGCCACGTCGCTGCAGCCCCGGTTCGAAGGCGCAGCCATCGTGCTCGACGGCGAAACCGTGACCGACGCGATCCGCGCCGAGGAGGTCAGCCGTGCCGCCTCGCAGGTGGCCGTGCATCCGCGCGTGCGCCAGGCGCTGCTCGACCTGCAGCAGCGCAGCCGCCGGCCGCCCGGGCTGGTAGCCGACGGCCGCGACATGGGCACCGTCGTCTTCCCCGATGCGCAGTTGAAGGTGTTCCTGACCGCGAGCGTCCCGGCGCGTGCGGAGCGGCGTCATAAGCAGTTGATCGAAAAAGGCTTTTCGTCTAATATCTCCGACCTTTCGCGGCAGCTTGCCGAACGCGATGCCCGGGACGCACAGCGCTCCGCCGCACCGCTGAAGCCGGCGCCCGATGCCTACCAGCTCGACTCATCGGGCCTGACGATCGACGAGGTCGTTGCGCAGATCCTGAGCTGGTATGGGACGACCGCGCGCTGAACATCGCGCGACGTCCGCAGCAAGTCCGCAGCAACCGAGCAGTCGATGTAGCAGCACCGCGGTGCGCGGTGATCACTTCTCGCCGCGTGTGAGCAACTTCGCGGCAGACCATTCAAAAGGCTTCCGCGAGCTGGCCTCGATGATTCGGGCGCTGGCTTTCCCGCAGTACCAACAGGGTCCTTCCTTCATGTCAACCGCCGCGCCGATCAAGTCCAGCAAAGACCACTCGCCGTCAATCCCGCGAGCGTCAATCCCGACAGTTTCTGCCGCCCCTCTTCAGCCTGACTCGTCAGGAAATGAAGCAGGGCGAGGTGATCACCGCCGAGGTGATCCGCGTCGACTACAACTTCGTCGTGGTCAACGCCGGCCTGAAGTCCGAGGCCTATATCCCCTGAAGAATTCAAGAACGACGCCGGCGAACTCGACGTCAAGCTCCGGCGACTTCGTCTCCGTCGCGATCGAGTCGCTCGAGAACGGCTACGGCGACACCATCCTGTCGCGCGACAAGGCCGCGCTCCGCCGCCTGGATGAACCTGGAGAAGGCGCTGGACAGCGGCGAGCTGGTCAGCGGCACCATCACCGGCAAGGTGAAGGGCGGCCTCACGGTCATGACCAACGGCATCCGCATTCCTGCCGGGTTCGCTGGTCGACACGCGTCCCGTCAAGGACACGACGCCGTACGAAGGCAAGACGCTGGAATTCAAGGTCATCAAGCTGGACCAGCAAGCACAACGTCGGTCTCCCGCCGTGCGGTGGTCGAGGCCAGCATGGGCGAAGAACGCGCCAAGGAGCTGGAAGGAAGGCGCGATCGTCAGGGCACGGTCGAAGAACATCACCGACTACGGTGCGTTCGTCGACCGGCGGCATCGACGGCCTGGCTGCACATCACCGACCTGGCGTGGCGCGCGTGCGTCATCCTAGCGAGGTCAGCAGGTCGGCCAAAGAGGATCCCTGCCAAGGTGCTGAAGTTCGACCAGGTGGTGAACCGCGTGTCGCTGGCGTGAAGCAGCTCGGCGAGGATCCGTACCGGCCTGTCGCGGCGCTATCCGCAGGGCACGCGCCTGTTCGGCAAGGTCACCAACATCACCGACTACGGCGCGTTCGTCGAGATCGAGGCGGCATCGAAGGCCTGGTGCACGTCTCGAAAATGGACTGACCAACAAGAACGTCGACCCGAAGAAGGTCGTGCAGCTGGGCGACGAGGTCGAAGTCATGGTGCTGGAGATCGACGAGGACCGTCGCCGCATCAGCCTGGGCATGAAGCAGTGCAAGCCCAATCCGTGGACGACTTCGCCACCAGTACAAGAAGGGCGACAAGGTGCGCGGCTGTGATCAAGTCGATCATCGACTTCGGCGTGTTCACCGCTCGCCGGGCGCATCGACGGCCTGGTGCACCTGTCCGACCTGGTCGTGGGAGCGAGACCGGCGAAGACGCGGTCCGCAAGTACAAGAAGGGCGACGAGATCGAAGCGATGGTGCCGGGCCATCGACACCGAGCGCGAGCGCATCCGGCGTCAAGCAGCTGTCGGGCGATCCGTTCACCAACTTCGCCGGCACGCACGAGAAGGGCACGCTGGTCACCGGCACGGCGAAGACGGTCGATGCCAAGGGTGCCGTGGTCGACCTCGGCGGCGACATCGAGGGCTACCTGCGTGCCCGAGATCAGCGGCCGATCGTGTCGAGGACGCCCGCAACCACCTGAAGGAAGGCGACACGGTCAACGCGATGATCATCAACGTCGACTGCAAGACGCGCAACATCAACCTGTCGATCAAGGCGAAGGACAACGCCGAGACGTCACCGCGATGGAGCGCATGCAGGCGGAAGCGCAGACGGGCACCACCAATTCGGTGCGCTGCTGAAGGCCAAGCTGGACACCAGTCCAGCAGGGCCATGCGAGGTGGCGTGCTGCTATAAACGCGGCACGCCCTCGTGAAACTGCAGCGGAGTCCGTTGTTGAAGACGATGACCAAATCGGAGCCGATTGCGCGTTCGGCCGAGCGCAATCCGCGGCTGGTGGCGCGCGACGCCGACGAGGCCGTCAACACCATGCTGGAAGCGATGACCGATGCGCTGGCCGGCGGCCAGCGCATCGAGATCCGCGGCTTCGGCAGCTTTGCGCTGAACTACCGGCTGCCGCGCGTCGGACGCAATCCTGTCGGGCGACCGCGTGCAGGTGCCGGCGAAGTACGTGCCGCACTTCAAGGCCGGCGAGCTGCGCGAGGCGGCGGTCGATGGCGAGGAAGGCGATGCGCCGGGTGACGAGGACGACGAGCAGTAGTGAATGCTTTCCGGACGGGCCGCGACGAAGGCCCGTTTCACATCGGCGCGACGACGTGCGCCCGATTCTCCGGGCGCTTCTACCGCGCGAATCTCCTCTACAATCGCGGCTATTGCCTGCCTGCCTGCCTGAGGCCATCGATGAGGACTGTTGTCGCTGGACGTCAAGCCTGAGCTTTTCCTGCTGGTGCTGTGGTCTGCGCGAAGAACACGACACCGGTGCCTGTGCGCCTGACCTCGGCGCTGACGCTGGAGCACGTTCCGCTGATCGTCGTGATGCTGGTGTGTGTCGCGGTCGGTGCGCTGCTAGGCGCGCTCGCGCTTGCATTGCCCATCTACCGCATGCGGCATGAAGTGAGCAGCCTGCGCCGGCAGGCGCCGCCGTTGCCGGCACGCGTGGCTGAAGTGATGGCCGACTGCTCGGCGCAGGCCGCGCGATGTCGGGCGCGGTGGTGAAGTCATGGCGAGGCTGGAAACGCTGATGGAGTTCGAGCTCTGGTACCTGGTGTTCCTGCCGCTGGTGTTTGCGGCAGGCTGGTTCGGCCGGGGCTTGGAGTCGCGCGCCCGTGCGTCGGACAATGCGGCGATGCCGCGTTCGTATTTCCGCGGCCTCAACTTCCTGCTGAACGACCAGCCTGACAAGGCCATCGATTCGTTCATCGAGGTCGTGGCTCGATCCCGAGACGATCGAGCTTCACCAGGCGCTGGGCAACCTGTTCCGTCGCCGCGGCGAGTTCTGACGCGCGGTGCGCATCCACACGCACCTGCTGAACCGCGCCGACCTGCCGGCGCACGATCGCTCGCAGGCGCTGGCCGAGCTCGGACAGGACTACCTGAAGGCCGGCCTGCTGATCGCGCCGAGGACGCGTTCACGCGGCTGGTCGAGGACCGCGATCACCGCTTCGATGCGCTGCGCGCGCTGCTGCGCATCTTCCAGATGGAGCGCGAGTGGCTGAAGGCCATCGACTGCGCGCAGCGACTGCAGCGCGAGGCGGGCGAGGACCACCAGATGGCCATCACCCACTATCACTGCGAACTCGCCGAGCAGGCGCTGGCCGCCGGCGATCTCGACGCCGCGCGCCGGTCGGTCGAAGCAGCGCTGGGCGTCGACCGCAAGTCGGTCCGCGCGCTGATCCTTGCCGGCGAACTGGCGATGCGCAGCGGCGATGCCGGGCGGCGTGCTGCGCCTGCGGCAGAAGGTCGAGGCCGCCTCGGTCGATCACGTGCCGCTGATCGCGGACCGGGTCGCCGCCACGCTCGATACCCTGGGGCGGCGCGACGAGGCGCTGCAATGGCTCGCCCGCATGCTGCAATCGGCGCCGGCGATCGACCTGCTCGACGTGGCGTATCGCCGCACGCGTGACTGGCAGGGGCCACAGGCCGCCGAGGCGTTGGTGTCGCACGAGCTTGCGCGGCATCCATCGCTGCTCGGGTTCGAGCGCCTGACCGAAGCGCGCCTTGCGCTGAATCCGGACGATGCCGAACTCGCCTCGCTGGACCGGCTGCTGAAGGGCCACGCCAGCAAGCTCGCCCGTTATCGCTGCTCGCGCTGCGGCTTCAGGACGCGCGAGTATCAGTGGAACTGCCCGGGCTGCTCGAGCTGGGACAGCTATCCGCCCCGTCGCGTCGAAGAACTGGACGGCACATGAGCGCGGCAGGCTCGGCGGGGCCATTGCATCCCACCATCGTGCAGACCATCGGCAACACGCCGCTGGTGCGCCTGCAGCGCTGCGGGGACGTCGGCGCTGCGCGCGGCAACGTCATCCTCGGCAAGCTCGAAGGCAACAATCCCGGTGGTTCGGTGAAGGACCGCCCGGCGCTGTCGATGATCACGCGCGCCGAGCAGCGCGGCGACATCCAGCCCGGCGATCGGCTGATCGAAGCCACCAGCGGCAACACCGGCATCGCGCTGGCGATGATCGCGGCGATGAAGGGCTACCGCATGACGCTGATCATGCCGGACAACCTCAGCGCCGAACGCCGCGCGAGCATGGCTGCCTACGGCGCCGACATCGTGCTGACGCCCGCTGCCAGCGGCGGCATGGAGTACGCGCGTGACCTCGCGCAGCAGATGCAGGCACAAGGCAAGGGGCGCGTGCTCGACCAGTTCGCGAATGCCGATAATCCGCGCGCGCACTACGAGACCACCGGGCCCGAGATCTGGCGCGATACCGGCCGGCGCATCACGCACTTCGTCAGCGCGATGGGCACGACCGGAACGATCATGGGCGTGGGCCGTTACCTGAAGGAGCGCAACCCGGCAATCCAGGTGATCGGTGCACAGCCGTCGGAAGGTTCGCACATCGCCGGCATCCGCAAGTGGTCGGACGCGTATCTGCCGGCCATCTACCAGCCGTCGCGCGTGGACCGGCTCGAATACGTGACGCAGGACGACGCCGAGGACATGGCCCGCAGGCTCGCCGCGCTGGAAGGCATCAGCGGCGGTCCGTCAGCGGGGGGCGCGTGCGCGATCGCGCTGCGCATCGCCGCGGAAGTGGAGAACGCGACGATCGTTTTTGTGGTGTGCGATCGGGGGGATCGCTACCTCAGCACCGGCCTGTACGGCTGAACGTCAATTGGGCCCCGGCCTTCGCCGGGGCGACGGGATGCCGTTCACGCTCGATCGTCGTCCCGGCGCAGGCCGGGACCCACTTCCTACGCCGTGACCGGAATCTTCCCGATCTTCGCCTGCCACTCCCTCGGCCCGGTGGTGTGCACCGACGTGCCGTCGGCACTGACGGCCACCGTCACCGGCATGTCCTTCACGTCGAACTCGTAGATCGCTTCCATGCCGAGGTCCGCGAAGGCCATGACCTTCGCCGCCTTGTGGCCTTGCCACCAGGTACGCCGCGCCGCCCACCGCCATCAGGTAGGCGCTCTGGTGCCGGCGGATCAGTTCGATCGCCATCGGCCCGCGCTCGACTTGCCGACCATCGCGATCAGTCCGGTCTGCGACAGCATCATCTCGGTGAACTTGTCCATGCGCGTGGCGGCGGTCGGCCCCGCCGGACCCGCGACTTCGTCGCGCACTGGATCCACGGGGCCTACGCTGGTAGATGACCCGGTGGGTAGTCCACCGGCAGCTGCTCGCCCTTCGCCAGCATGTCCTGGATGCGCTTGTGCAGGCGTCGCGGCCAGGTAGAGCATCCTGCCGTTCCAGCAGCAGCGTCTGGGCCGGGCTTCCACGCCGCGACCTGTTCCTTCGTCAGCGTGTTCCAGGTCGACGCGTGTGCTCTGTCCGGCATTCCAGTCCACCGCGGGCCATGAGGACAACGGCGGCGGGTCGAGGTACACCGCCCCAGACTCGTCCATGACGAAATGCGCGTGCCGCGTAGCCGCGCAGTTCGGGATCATCGCGACCGGCTTGTCGGCGGCATGCGCGTCGGGATCTGCGGATCTTCACGTCGAGCACCGTCGTCAGTCGCCCCAGCCCCTGCGCGCCGATGCCCAGCGCGTTGACCTTCTCGTACAACTCGACGCGCAGCTTCTCTTCATCGGTCTGCGGCCCGCGCTTGATCAGGTCCGCCATGTCGATGTCGTCCATCAGCGCTTCCTTGGCGAGCGCCATCGCCTTTTCGGCGGTGCCGCCGATGCCGATGCCGAGCATGCCCGGCGGACACCAGCCTGCGCCCATCGTCGGCACTGTCTTCAGCACCCAGTCGACGATCGAATCGCTGGGGTTGAGCACGCGAGCTTGTCTTTGTTCTCCGAACCGCCGCCCTTGGCCGCGACGGTCACGTCGAGCTTGCCGCCCGGCACGATCTGCACGCCACCGCCGGCGTGTTGTCCTTCGTGTTTTTCCGTCCGAACTCCGGCGGGCTCACCACCGAGGCGCGCAGCACGTTGTCGGAGTTCAGGTAGCCGCGACGCACGCCTTCGTTGACGGCGTCCTCGAGCGAGCCGGTGAAGCCCTCCCAGCGCACGTCCATGCCCACCTTCAGGAACACGTTGACGATGCCCGTGTCCTGGCAGATCGGGCGATGGCCTTCCGCGCACATGCGCGAGTTGGTCAGGATCTGCGCGATGGCATCCTTCGCGGCCGGGCTCTGCTCGCCTTCGTACGCGCGCGCCATCGCCGAGATGAAGTCGGCGGGGTGGTAGTAGCTGATGAACTGCAGCGCGGCCGCGACGCTGTCGATGAGGTCGGCCTGGCGGATCGTGGTCATGGCGCTCCCGGTTCGTTCCTGTCCTGTTCCTAGTGTCCCTTGTCCTTCGCCTTGTACCCCGGCAGCATGATGCGGTCGGTGGCGGCAATGGCCATCGCAGACAGCAGGAACGTGATGTGGATCGCCGTCTGCGCAATCAGCACGCGGTCCGAATAGTTGGCCGCGTTGATGAACGTCTTCAGCAGATGGATCGAGCTTATCCCGATAATGGCGGTGGCCAGTTTGACCTTGAGCACGCTTGCGTTCACGTGCGACAGCCACTCGGGTTGATCCGGATGCTTCTCCAGGTACATGCGCGACACGAAGGTTTCGTAACCGCCGACGATGACCATGATCAGCAGGTTGGAGATCATCACCACGTCGATCAGCGCCAGCACCACCAGCATGATGATCGTCTCGTTGAGTCCCGTGGGATTCACGTCGGCGCGATACCCGATGCCGACGATCAGCTTCTGCAGCGCTTCCTGGCTGCCGAAGGCCGCTTCGACCAGGTGCGCAAGTTCCACCCAGAAGTGAAACACGTAGACGATCTGGGCAATGATGAGGCCTACGTACAGCGGCAGTTGCAGCCAGCGGCTGGCGAAGATCAGCCGCGGCAGCGGCGGGATGGGGCGGGTGTTGGCAGTCTCGGCGGGCAGGGCCATGCGGGGCTCGGCGGAAAACTCGGAGGGCGGATTCTAGGCGTTCCGCTGCGGCCTCTTGCGCGGGCCGCGGCCGCCACCATATGCCGAACGTTCGCCCGCATATTCGGTCGAATCTGACCGAAGATATTGATTGCAAAGGGCAATCCCGAAGGAAACGGCGATGTAGCAGCACGGACAATCCTGTATGGTGCAGGCGCTGGCGCAGCGGCTAGACTTGCGCGCGCATTCGGCGGGGCGGGTGGTGCAGACCCGGTCCGGCCGGTCCGGAGTTCAGGCTTCATTCCATTGGAGAAACTATGAAACGTATCGCTCTGTTCGTACTGACGAACCTTGCGATCATGATCGTGCTGATGGTGTTCCTCACCGTGCTGTCGGCGGTGTTCGGCATCAACTTCAACATCGGCCGCCAGGGCATGGATCTCGGCGCGTTGGCGATCTTCTCGCTCGTCGTGGGCTTCACCGGCGCGATCATCTCGCTGCTGATGTCCAAGACGATGGCGAAGTGGAGCACGCGCGCGCAGGTGATCAAGCAGCCGTCCAACGCGATGGAATCATGGCTGGTCGACTCGGTACGCCGGCACGCCGACAAGGCGGGCATCGGCATGCCCGAGGTCGCGATCTACGAAGGCGATCCGAACGCCTTCGCCACCGGCGCGTTCAAGAATTCGGCGCTGGTCGCGGTGTCCACCGGCCTGCTGCAGTCGATGAGCAAGGAAGAGGTCGATGCCGTTCTGGCGCACGAGATCTCGCACGTGGCCAACGGCGACATGGTGACCATGACGCTGTTGCAGGGCGTGATGAACACCTTCGTCGTGTTCATCTCGCGCGTGGTCGGCTACTTCGTCGACCGCGTCCTGCTGCGCAACGAAGGGCAGGGGCCGGGCATCGGCTTCTTCCTGA